>JBPCQW010000119.1:0-16694 GCA_050997715.1 Hassallia sp. | reverse complement strand
TTTACAGTGGATTAGGTCAGTATTCAAAAGCATTAGAATTACATCATAAAGCTCTAAATATTTACATAAAAAACAAAGAATTATCAGGTAAAGCTTCTTCTCTAAATAATATCGGATGTGTTCATCGTTACCAAGGAGAATATCCAAAAGCGCTTCAACACTACAACAAAGCCTTGGAAATTTTCAGACAATTAGGCGATCGCGCTAATGAAGCTACAGTATTACATAATTTTGGAGGTATTTATGACCAGCAAGGACAGTACTACAAAGCATTAGAGTATTATCGTCAAGCTTTATCAATTCGTCGGAAAATAAAAGCTAGAGAAGGTGAAGGTATTACTTTAAATAATATTGGAGCAGTTTACAGTTTTCTCGGTGAATTCCCGAAAGCAATTCAATATTATAAAGAATCTTTGAGTCTGCATCGTCAGATCGGTGATTTTGCAAGTCAAAGCACCACTCTTAATAATATCGGTCACATATACTATCGTTACGGACATTATACACCAGCTTTAGAATGCTATGAAGAAGCCTTAGTAATAGCTAGTAAAGTTGGCGATCGTGATACAGAAGCTACTGTATTGAGCAATCTTGGGTTACTTTACGCTTCTTTAAAGGACTTTGAAAAAGCATTAAACTACTATGAACTTGCCTTAGCCCTTCGGCGAGAGATTAATGTTCGTCCAGGTCAAGTAGAGACTCTTTATCTGATGGGTGATGTCTATCGTAACCTAGCAGATTACTCAAAGGCAGAAAATTGTCTTCAGCAGGCTCTCGCAATTAGTCGAGAAATTGGAGATATGATGAGTGAGGGCAATACTCTTAGTATTTTAGGTTTGATGTATGGAGATTTCAAAGAATATGAAAAAGCTCTAGAACATCATCAGCAAGCCTTAAAAATTCGCAGGCGATTAGGAAATCACATGGATGAAATAGAAAACCTGAAAAATATTGGAGAGGTATTTCTCAAGTTACAACAGCACTCCAAAGCTCTGGAATATTATCAGCAAGCATTAGTAGTTGCTAGAAGGTTGAACTATCAAGACAGCGAGCAGAAAATTATTGATAAGATTAGCGAAATTAATTGTCTTTAAAATTTATAATTTTTAATTTTAAATTATTAAAGGTGGGCAATGCCCACCCTACAATTATGCGGCGTGTTGACGATACCACTCGATGGTATTCTTCAGCCCCTGCTTGAAGTCTACTTGAGCGGTGAAACCAAAGGCTTGTTTTGCCCGTTCAGTATCCAAACAGCGACGGGGTTGACCATTCGGCTGGTCAGTTTCCCAAACAATTTCGCCGTCAAACTCCATCAATTCGCAAATAAGATTAATCAAATCGCGGATGGAAATTTCATAACCGGTGCCCAAGTTAATCGGTTCAAAGTCATTGTAAGATTGAGTGCCCATGACAATGCCCTGCGCTGCATCTTCTGAATAAAGAAACTCGCGGGTAGGACTACCATCACCCCAAACTGGCAATTTCTTTTCTCCCTGAATTTGCCCTTCATGAACTTTGCGAATTAACGCCGGGATGACGTGGGAACTAGTGGGGTCAAAGTTATCTTCTGGTCCGTATAAATTTACAGGCAGAAGATAAATGCCATTAAAGTTGTACTGCTGGCGGTAAGCTTGCAGTTGAACTAAAAGCGCTTTTTTGGCAACTCCATAAGGGGCGTTGGTTTCTTCTGGGTAGCCATTCCAAAGGTCATCTTCTTTGAATGGCACTGGAGTAAATTTAGGATAAGCACAAATGGTGCCAACACAAACAAATTTTTCTACTCCAGCTTGATAAGCAGCGTGAATCAACTGTGTACCCATCATCAAGTTGTCGTAGAACAACTCGGCGGGTTTTTCACGGTTTAGACCGATACCGCCAACGTGAGCTGCTAAGTGGATAATAATATCTTGTTGGTCAGCTGCGCGGATGCAATTTTCCCAGACGCGTAAATCGCAATCACGCGATCGCGTAACTGTGATTTTTTGGCGATCGGCTCCAGCCTGACACAGCTTATCTATCACCTGACGCCCCAGGAACCCAGCCCCACCCGTAACGAGAATGCGTTTATTTTTTAGTTCTAAGGCGGTCATATTTTTCTCCTTATCGGTGTTTTAATCAGAAGTGGAGAACACCCAGTTCTTGACGAACAGTAGCAATATCACGAGGCATTTGGGAACCATGTCCATTCGGTGAAGTGCAACCCAGCGCTTGCAAATCTGCTTCCATCATCAGCGATACCAACTGATTAAATGTTATCGATGGTTCCCAGCCTAACTTTTGCCGTGCCTTGGTAGAATCACCAATTAACAAGTCTACTTCAGATGGGCGCAGATAACGGTCGTCGAATTCAACATAATCTTCCCATTTCAAGTTCACATAACCAAACGCTAGATCCAGAAACTCGCGCACTGTATGAGTTTCATTAGTCGCAATCACATAATCGTCAGGCTGGTCTTTTTGTAACATCAGCCACATCGCCTTTACGTAATCTTTGGCGTAGCCCCAATCCCGCTTGGAATCAAGATTGCCCATGTAAAGTTTTTTCTGCTTACCTGCAAAAATCTTGGCGACTGCCATTGTAATCTTGCGCGTTACAAATGTTTCACCCCGTCTGGGCGATTCATGGTTAAACAGAATGCCATTACAAGCAAACATGTTGTAAGATTCGCGATAATTCACCGTTTGCCAGTGAGCGTAAACCTTAGCGCAAGCATAGGGACTGCGGGGGTAAAACGGTGTTGTTTCGTTTTGTGGTACTGCTTGTACCAAACCATACATTTCCGAAGAACCAGCTTGGTAAAATCGCACTTGAATACCAGTGCGATGTTGATAGTCTCGAATTGCTTCCAACAAACGCAGAGTTCCCATTCCGACTGCATCCACCGTGTATTCCGGTGAATCAAAACTTACCCGTACATGGGATTGAGCGCCCAGGTTGTAAATCTCTATCGGCTGAACTTCTTCTAAAATGCGGCGCAGGGTGGTACCGTCGGTCAGGTCTCCGTAGTGAAGAAATAACCGCACTCCTTGTTTATGAGGATCTTCATAAATGTGATCGATGCGGTCTGTATTGAAAGTAGAAGTCCGACGGATAATACCATGAACTTCATAACCTTGCTCTAGCAGAAATTCACTCAGATATGAACCATCTTGACCAGTAATACCAGTAATTAACGCTCGCTTTTGTTGGGTCATGCTCAATTATCCCTTGTCGTTTTTGATTAAATAAATACAGGCAAACTGATACAACGTAGCAGTTAATTGCTTAATTGCCCAATGGGAAACCTACGAATTTTGCTGGCATCGGTGCTAATAGCTTAAGTCTTTTTACTTAATTTTAAGTACTTTTACGTTATTTCCCTTACTTTTATTCAGCACATCTAACCTAATTATGTATAATTTTTTCATCTTTATCAAAATTTCATGAAAATGTAGTTTTTGTTAAGGCACTTACAAGTAATAAAATATCCAGCCGTGTATTGAAATGGTTGGTTAGGTATCGCGGATCTAGGTTTGACGGCTGGATATTTTATTTTTTGGCTCTCCCTAAGATGGAAGGAAGTATAAGTTTTAGAAAGATACAAATAATACTATAATCATTGATTAAATGTTTTTTAAATAATTAGGATTTGCAAAAATTAACATATAAAAAGAATATCTATTCATGAAAAATCCCACACGCTATTAGCGTGTGGGATTTTTTGGGCTTTTAATGCGTTATTTACTTTTGTGCTGAGGAAACAATTAGCTTCTCAATACGCACCGTTATTTTTGGGAATAACGACAACACCAACAGTTTTCAAGATGATCCATAAATCGAGCCAAAGATTGCCAAATTTGACATAATGTAAATCTATTTGAACTCTCCGAGGGTAGGGAATGTCATTGCGCCCTGAAACTTGCCACAATCCCGTAATTCCTGGTCGGATAGTTAAAATTTGCTCGATCGCAGACCCGTACTTTGGCAGTTCTTCTTTTACTAAAGGTCGCGGACCAACAACACTCATATCCCCTTTTAAAACGTTCCAAAATTGGGGAAACTCGTCTAAGCTGGTAATTCGCAAGAATCGACCAATTTTTGTGATTCTGGGGTCATGTTTGAGCTTAAAACTAGTCTCAAACTCTTGTCGCAATTCCGGTGATGTTTCCATCATTTGCATGAGAACTTCGTCAGCATTACTCACCATTGTTCGGTATTTAATACAATTAAATGGCTTATAGTTTTTGCCGACTCGTTCTTGTATATAAAAAATCGGACCTTGTGAGCTAGAAGCAATCAGTAAGGTCAAAACTAAATAAACAGGCGAAAACAATATCAGTACTAACAGCGAAAACAAAATGTCGAACAGTCGCTTGGCAAACTCTCCGTTTAAACCCTGTAAAGTCAATGCTTTGGGTTTAAATCTAGGTGTCTTTGTTTTTTGACCACCTTTTAAGAAAGTACGCGCAGACGCGCTAGCATCTTGCCGTAGGCTTCGCCGCTTGCCGGAGAGGAGTGAGCTCTGGGCAGTCATCATACTCCTTAATAATCCACACCACACATAGTCCCAATCTTAAAGCCTTTCGGAGGTGCTTCTGGGGAGAATTTTCCAAAAGCCTACAAAACTATCGCAAAAATTAAGACCGTTACTCCAAAAATGGTCTTTTTTCGTTGCACGTATTTATAAAATCTAGATAGCGTTCTGCAAATGTTTCTACGGAAAATTGAGCAGCGTGCGATCGCGCATATTCTGAATTAAACTTACCCTCATACGCTTCAAAGGTTTCTACTGCCTCTACAAGGTCTGTCTCTGTCTGATTTTGGAAGAATATACCCGTCCCTGTACCCACTTGGGAAACGCGAATATCTCGGACAGTTTCTAAAGCACCACCTGCACCATAAGCAATCACCGGCGTACCACAAGCTTGTGCTTCTACCAAGGCAATGCCAAAGTCTTCACAAGCTGCATACACAAACGCTTTGGCACTAGCCATATATTTTTTTACTACATCATCAGGTTGCCACCCCAGTATTTGTATATGAGAATCCGCTATTTCCTGAATTTTTTTCATTTCTGGTCCTGTACCAATTACTACTAAAGGTCGTTGCAGTTGATTAAAAGCTTTGACAATTAAAGATACTTGTTTGTAACTTACTAACCGGGAAACTATTAAGTAAAAATCCTCTTTCTGAGAAAAAAATGGCAAACCTTCAATATTCACCGGTGGATAAATTACTTTTGCTTCTCGTCGATAACAGCGCCAAATACGACGAGCTGTATGCTGTGAGTTAGCAATAAAATAATCAACGCGATTTGCCGTTAAGACATCCCAAAAGCGCAAACGATGCAGTAAATATCGCGTTGCCCACCCTGGTAAACCATTGCCTAACTTACTTGCTTTTAAATAATCAAAAGTCAAGTCCCAAGCATAACGCATGGGACTATGGCAGTAGCAAATATGCAACTGATCGGGAGTGGTGAGGATGCCTTTAGCAACGGCGTGGGATGAAGACAAAATTATGTCATAATCCCGTAAATCTAGTTGTTCGATCGCTAGCGGCAAAAATGGCAAGTATTTTTGAACACCATCGCGGGCAAAGGGAAAGTGCTGAACAAACGTTGTGCCAATTTGACGCTTGTATAAATAACTTTCAATATTAGTAGATTCAAAGTCGATGAGGGCATACAAGTCAGCATTAATGTGATTCAGAATCTCGCGCACAACGAGTTCTGAACCGCCTGTGGCTTTGGGTGTAAGCCACTCATGAACTAAAGCATATTTTAAGGGCACTGCTAACTGTAATTGGTAGATAACACACTTGGGAAGTTATAAAGTTAACTAAAAACTTTCCGGTTGTAATTAATTAATGGGCGATCGCCCCACATTCATCAAAAGACGTAATCATGAGTGAAAGAGTTTCCAAGGAGTGAGCCGCAACCTGATAACCTCACAAGGGTCTGGGGGCTGGGGGCTAGGGATTAGGGACTAGAACCTGATAACCTCCTAAATAGGGGATTAGGATTAGAAACATTAACTCTTAGCCCCTAGCTTTTAGCCCCGACTACTGAGATAAATTGGGAGATTTATGCGAATTTTAATTATGGGTGGTACTCGGTTCATTGGTGTTTATGTAACGAAGATGCTGGTGGAATCGGGACATATTGTGGTACTGTTCAATCGTGGTAATCGTCCAGCACCCGAACAAGTAGAACAAATTATAGGCGATCGCACTGACGCGGCACAGCTTAAAGAAAAGTTATCACAAGAAAGTTTCGATGTCATTTTTGACAACAACGGACGGGAACTTACTGATACTCAACCACTGGCGGAAATTTTTCAAGGCAGAGTGCAACATTTTGTCTATATGAGTTCGGCTGGGGTGTATCTTAAATCAGACCAAATGCCTCATGTAGAAGGAGATGCGGTAGATCCAAAAAGCCGCCACAAAGGTAAGCACGAAACCGAAGCATTTTTAACACAATCGGGATTGCCTTTTACGTCAATTCGTCCAACCTACATTTATGGTCCGAGTAATTATAACGAGTTGGAAAGTTGGTTTTTTGATAGAATTGTGCGCGATCGCCCGATTCCCATCCCCGGTAATGGGATGCATATCACTCAGCTAGGTCATGTAAAAGATTTGGCTAAGGCAATGACTAAGATTGTAGGTAATAAGCAGGCGATAGGGCAAATTTACAACGTATCAGGCGATCGCTATGTCACTTTTGATGGTTTAGCCCGTGCTTGTGCTGTTGCAGCTGGCAAATCCCCAGATGCAGTGAAAATTGTCCATTATGACCCCAAAAAGTTTGATTTCGGCAAACGCAAAGCTTTTCCGATGCGGGTGCAACATTTCTTTGCATCGGTGAATAAAGCGATGACTCAATTAGATTGGCAGCCTGAGTATGATTTGATTTCTGGGCTACAAGATTCGTTGGAGAATGATTATCTTGGTTCTGGGCAAGATAAGGCTGAAGTTGATTTTTCTCTAGATGAGGAGATTTTGAAAGCGATTGGTAGTTAGTTAGAGCGGCAAGAGCGCGATCGCATTTATATTAACTGGTATTATTCCTGGTAGGATAGCGATCGCCGCATCCTCAAGCCCCAATACCCCAGACTATTTTAGTCTTGGGGAGCAAAAATTAACTTTGGTCAGAAGGTTGTACGAGCAAGGGCTTCTACAAAATAGTATGAAACGCAAAGTCTCTAAACGCGATCGCCTGAAATTGATAATGCTCGTTTTGGCGATCGCATTTATATTAACTGGTATTATTCCTGGTAGGATAGCGATCGCCGCATCCTCAAGCCCCAAAACCCCAGGCTATTTTAGTCTTGGGAAGCGCTTCTGAAAGAATGGAGTTTGCTGCCCGATTTTGGCACACTCACTGTCATTTAGATATTTGGGTTTCTGATTACGCTTGGAATCTGGATGTTAATCGTCGCATTTTCCACTCCTTTGGTGTTCCGAATCAGCGGTTGCACTTGGATGGTAGAGCAACCGATACTGTGACTAATTTTACGACTTTACTAGAAGATTTTGTCAGGCAAAAGTTACAGCATATTTATCTGATTACGTCAGATTATCACATGAGGAGGGCAAGAGCGATCGCAAGCATCGTCTTCGGTAGTCAGGGAATTGTGCTTACACCTGTGGAGGTTCCTTCGCTAGGAGATAAGTCAGAAACCCTGGTGCGGGTGTTGCGAGATTGTGGGCGTTCTATGGTATGGATTTTAACTGGACGAACTGGAGCTAGTTTGAATCCTGGTTTAAATTGTCGTAATCCATTCCAAGTTTGTCAAGTCCTCGATGAGAGCATAGATAGCAATTGTTTTATTTAGCATCTTCCCCGGCGATTTTCATTCCTGGAGGGGATTTTATTCCTTAAATGGTGGCATTTACCGCCGAGAAATGCAGGTATTAAGTACGTGTGTAGCGGCTGGCTATCCCGTTGCCTGCGTTATCGGTGGTGGGTAGGCTGATGAGATGAAGTCGCTTGTGTGGCGTCACTCTTTGAGTGCATCACGCGGAAGAGTCAAGAAGAAGGGGGTAGGGTTGTAGGTTTGAAGACAGCATTGGTTGGAACTATCTCGATAGGCAACCCGACACCTCCGTTCTTTTCCCACACCCGACACCCCGTTCTTTTCCCACACCCTAAACCTGCAACCCCGTTCTCGGTCAGATTTATCATCAGTATCGCCTCTAACAAAAGGAGGAGATATAAAGATTTACATGTCTACCGATCCCTAGATGTTTTTGATTTATTTTTAGATGATTCTTAATAGTTAATTAACTATCACGTCCCAGCAAGAAATCGTCTAATTCGATACAATTTATAAGCTAGGAGAGGCGAGGAGAAGTAAAGTGGTGCTATCAAAAGGCTTTGAAATTGAGATGTACACAGGCACGCCTCAAGGGGAAATCGTGGGACTCTCCGACAAAATAGTGGCATCTTTAGACGGATTTATGCGGGAGCCAGATAGCCGCAATGTGGAATATATAACCGCACCATTTCACAATTATGAGCAGTTATTGTGCGCTTTGTTGCGTCCAAGGCTGCAACTGCGAAATTACCTGAAACAATTGGGCGATTACACCCTGATTCCAGGAAGCACTTTATCTTTGAGTGGAAGCGATCGCTTTTATCGTTCTGACCCCAGTAATCCATACCACGATTACATTGAGCATACCTACGGGACTAAAGTCGTCACCGCTAGCGTTCACATCAATGTCGGCATCAGCGACCCGGAATTATTAATGCGGGCATGTCGAATTATCCGCTTAGAAGCGCCTTTGTATTTAGCTTTAAGTGCCTCGTCTCCGTTTATTGATGGCAAAGCAACCGGGTATCACTCCACCCGTTGGGGCTTATTTCCGCAAACACCTGCTAATGTGCCGTTATTTGCCAGCCACGCTCATCATATTGAATGGGTGGAAAATCAACTAGCAGCAGGTACAATGCAAAACGTTCGTCATTTGTGGGTATCGGTACGACCAAATGGCGATCGCCGTCCTTATGATTTGAATCGTTTAGAACTGCGAATTTGCGACTTAGTAACAGATCCGATCGCTTTACTGGCAATTAGTGCGTTGCTAGAAGCGCGAATATTACAGATAATAGAGAATCCGCATCTCGATCCGCTTACCCAAAGCAAATTCTCACCAGAAGAATTAATAACTCTCACCGCAAGCAACGAAGCCGCAGCAGCGTCTCTTAGCCTCGATGCTCAACTAATACATTGGCAAGATGGCAGAAGCATTCTTGCCAGAGATTGGATTGCCGAATTATTTGATGAAGTTTCGGCGATCGCCAAACGTCATGGCTTTGGCTGTTTCCTTTCGCCCTTACAAAAAATACTCCGCGAAGGCAATGAAGCTCAACAGTGGCTGCAACTGCATTCTGTAGGTTTTGATACGACTTGTGTCATTACCCAGGCTATTCGTGCCACGCGAGAACGAGAAATTGAACTAGAAAACAAATTGTGTTCTTCCCTAGTGGTTTAAAACTGCACCCCCTGTGTGGAAATAATTGATAAACTGCTCTGAAAAGAAAAAAGTCAGCTTATTTACATAAAATTTAATATTTCTTCATAAAACCAAAAAAGACTCCCAGATATTCCTCTGGGAGGATTATTATTTCGTTTTAAATATCTAATCATTGATATTTCTTGAGAAGTATTAACAAAAGTTATATGAAGATAGCATCTATACCTAGAAAGAGCAGTTTTGATACATTGTTTGTTTGTATACATTTATCCAGTCGCAAATGCCTCAGGTAGTTTTAGTTAACCCGCAAATTCCTCCGAATACAGGTAATATTGCTCGTACTTGTGCAGCTACGGGTACAGAATTACATTTGGTTGGACCTTTGGGCTTTGAAATTAGCGATCGCTATTTAAAAAGGGCAGGTTTAGATTACTGGCCCTATGTAAAGCTGCACTGTCACGAATCTCTAGAAGCGTTTCAAGTTGTACATCAGCAGCGTGGTGGTAGATGCTTGGGCTTTAGTGTTTTGGGTAATTTTAATTATGCAAACTTTCAATTTCAAGCTTCGGATTGGCTGCTATTTGGCAGTGAAACTACTGGTTTACCGTCAACAGTTTTGTCTACTTGCGATGCCACTCTGCATATTCCTATGTACCAGAAGAATGTTCGCAGCTTGAATCTTTCAGTAAGTGTTGCCGTGAGTCTGTTTGAAGCCCGTCGTCAGTTAGGGTATTTACAGTAAGTCCGACCAAAATAGGATCAAGTATGTTCGCAAAGACCAAGCTGAACATACTTTAATTGGTATGGCAAGTATTATTTTAAATGTATTTACTTACTATATATTGGCAAGAAAATTATTTTATAAGGAAAAATTCTTGTTTTTCTTAAACAACAATGTTAACTAGTATACTTTTAAAATATTTGCTAACAAATTATAGTGAAAAATACTTACAACTTTGGGTAGGCTTATATAATAAATTTGTATATAAAGTTTGAGTGGGTGTCCGACCTGAATGATAGTTTTTCATGAATTTGAAGTTATATGCTTTGGGGAACAAAAGAGGTGGAAGCTTGTCATCTAAAGCATTTGAGCTATTTTTGCGAAAAAAGTGATATTTAAACAGCAAAAAACGGCGTGCGAGTTTATACGGTTGTATCTTAGGGAATAATCAACGTAAAGTCTCGTGTTGGGAAGGCGGATTGGGTGCATAAATCTAGAAGATATCTACAGTAGGGGCATTGCTTTTATTTTAAGTCTGAGATCATATCTGGCGAAAGAGCGTACTTTGAAAGCAAGATAGACATTAGACAACGATTTAAAAGCATATATTTCAAGGTGTAGAGGAGTCGAACGGACAAGTAAGCACAGCAAGTTGAAAATGAAAAATTTAAATTTTGCGATCGTGTAATGAACTTGTCGAAATCAGAGAAGCAAGATAATCTTGCGTAAGTATCTCTGGTGAATGTGATCTTGATCTGTGGTTCAATGTGATCTAGATCATTGACTAGTTTCCGAATTAAAGATCCAGGTCAGTTAAGCGCTAGTAGATCATAGGAGGTCGTCTTTGAAACGAGCATTAAAGGAGAAAGTGAAGGCTGTGCTTGAAAATCCCCCCAGTGATGATGCCCCAGTGGAACAGCTAACCGTGGTTAATCCATACGTTAACCGTCGGGTACCGACAAAAGCCGCCATGATTGGTTTGGCAATTTCAATGGGAGCTACCAGCCTGCTGGTGACTCGCCAAGGCGACCAAGCCCAAGCAGCAGCTCCTGTAGGCAATCAAAACACAGCCTCAACGATTCCTGCGGCTCCTAACACCGAGGTGAAATTTGCACCCACGCAAAAACTGGAATATCAAGCCGCCTCCGAAGTAAGCGTGCCGGAAAGTCCTCGTGTAGTGGAACCAACAGCAATTTCACAAGTGCCTGGGCTTCAAGCTAAATTCCAAGTTGCTGCACCAGTGGTAGCGAGAATAACTACCACAATTCAACAGCCGGTCAATTTCCAGCCACAAGTGGCTCCTAAAGTAAGCATTCCCAAGAGTTATGCTTCCAAGCAAAGCGATCGCAATTCGTTGAATGCCCAATCACAAACCGTAGTTTCGGCAGGACAAGCTGCTAACAGTGGTGAAGTAAATTCTCAACTGAGGGCACAGCAAGACTTTGCAATCAATAGTTTACAAGAAAAATCGAACCGTTTAAGAAGAAGTCTGGCGGAGTGGCGGTCTGAGGAGACCAAATTATCACAAGCAACAAACTCGGTTGCACCAACGATTGCGGTGGAAAAAACACCACAGCTAAATGCAAATAACACTCCACTACAACCATCGGAAAATGCTACCGATGCCAGCCAAGCAAGCCTTGTATCCAGGTTAAAGCAGGCAAACGTAAAAAATGCGCCTATCGTAGCAGTACCAGCGCCTGACTCTGCGACAAACGCACCCAATACGCCATCTGGACTTACAGCTTACGAAGTTAAACCTGGAGATACATTAGCAGCGATCGCCAGCGATCGCGGTACTTCAGTCTCAGAAATAATCAAGGCAAATAATCTCAACAATCCCAACGAACTGCGAATCAATCAAAAACTCACAGTTCCGGCTGCCGAAAACCGCAGTACTGCCATCAAGCCAACTGTCGCAGCAGTTACTCCTGTGCAGTCTGGCAGCGCCCCTAAGATTGTTACGCCATCATTTCCCCTTAATGCTGGCTTAACTCCTTCCTCGCCTTCACAGCCATCATTCACGGCTAACAACAGTGTTACCATCCCAACAGCAGTAATTTCTGACAACCAGATTCAAGCAACTGCGATTAAGCCCACAACAGACCTCACCACAGCCCCCGCTTATGGCATCGGTGGTGACAGCCCAATCCCACAAAACTTGAATCAAATGCAACTGGCGAAAAAGCCGCCAGAGGTAACACGGACAAAAAATAATAATCCCCGCCTGCGTAGCTTGCAAGACGAAATTGAGAGATTACGGACGAAATACCGCGCTCAACAATCTGGTAACGTAATCGTACCAACAGAATCCCCAAGCAACGAAGCTGCGGTGCAGATTCCTGTTTCTCGACCAGATAATTTCGCGGTGTCAAATCCCGTTTATAGAGTGAATAATGTTGCAGTGCCCATCCCCGTTCCTAGACCGATGGCACCTAACTATACCGCTCAACCTGTTCAGCCTCAATTCCGTGCGGCTCAACCCACCAACGACGCAGTTAATCCAGACTTCTTTTTTATTAATCAAACATCACGTCAGTCAAATCCTAGCAGCAACAGACCAAGTGTGAGAATTGCCACACCTTCTGTTGGTGTTGATGCTTCTGCATCCCTTGGGGCAATGCGCGGAAGGTCTGTTTCTCCAGATTTACCGCCTTTAACAGCAGCAGTCGATAGATATTTACCCAGAGCGATTGACCCGAATACACCCGCTCCGTCTACAATGACTACTGCTTATATTTGGCCAGCCAAGGGTGTCTTAACCTCTGGCTTTGGGCAGCGTTGGGGACGTCCGCACAGAGGTATTGACGTTGCTAATGGTACAGGCACACCAATTTACGCATCGGCTGACGGTGTAATCGAAAAAGCTGGCTGGAATAAGGGTGGCTACGGTAATGTTGTCGATATCCGCCATAACGATGGCAGCATGACTCGCTACGGTCACAACAGCAAGATTCTCGTGCAGGCAGGTCAACCAGTCCACCAAGGCGACATAATAGCTGAAATGGGCAGCACAGGCTTTAGTACTGGTCCACACAGCCACTTTGAAATTCATCCATCAGGCAAGGGTGCTGTTAATCCAATAGCTATGCTACCCCCTCGCGTGTAGTTCCTGGCTGTCTTTTTGGTTAAGAAGTAAAACTCCCTATGAATGCTTTTCATAACCGCTACTAGGGAGTAATGAGCCGGGAGTGGTGAAGGTTTTATTTCCTACTCCCTCATCTCTATTACGTATTCTTCTTTGCCTTGAGGAGCAAAGGAAAATAATTGAGTTAAAAGCTAGCCATGACAAAAATTTTCTGCTATATTTAGGAATGCATTGAGAAAATATGGCTCAGTAGCTCAGTTGGTTAGAGCGTGGGACTCATAAGCCCGAGGTCGTGTGTTCAAATCACACCTGAGTCATTTCAAAAATATCATAATTGTAATGGTTTGCTTCGTAGAGACGTTCCGGCGGAACGTCTCTACTATTTTTGCTATGTTAGATTTACGGTTCTAGTTGCAGCGCTCTTAATTGTTGTCCTAATCTTTCTGCACGCTGCCGTTGTTGATCCGCATTTTTCTTTTTGTCGTCAGATATAAGTCTATCAAAAGGAGTAAAATCACAACCGATAAAACAGCAGTACGACTGTTCTACTAAGACCGCAGTAAAAGTAGTATTATTAAGGACTGTTACGCGCTGCCTCTATTTATTCAGCCTGCCGATATGTCAGATCAAAAGCTTGCTGCATCATTTCTAAATGGTCATCTTCCTCACCCCAACCCCAACAGCCAGAATACCATTCGGATTCGGGGTGCGAGGCAGCATAATCTGAAAAATATTGATTTAGAATTGCCACGCGATCGCTTGATTGTCTTTACTGGTGTTTCTGGTTCTGGGAAATCTTCCTTGGCATTTGATACCATTTTCGCCGAAGGACAGCGCCGCTACGTCGAATCTTTGAGCGCCTACGCACGGCAATTTTTGGGACAATTAGATAAACCTGATGTCGAAGCGATTGAAGGTTTAAGTCCGGCGATTTCCATCGACCAAAAATCAACTTCTCATAACCCGCGCTCCACGGTTGGAACTGTAACAGAAATTTACGATTACTTGCGTTTATTGTTTGGGCGTGCTGGTGAACCGCATTGTCCGATATGCGATCGCTGTATTGCACCGCAAACTATCGACGAGATGGTTGATCGGATTATGGATCTATCAGACCGCACTCGCTTCCAAATCCTCGCACCTGTCGTCCGTGGTAAAAAAGGCACGCATAAAAAGCTTTTATCAAGTCTTGCTTCTCAAGGTTTTGTCCGCATCCGCGTTGACAAAGAAGTGCGAGAACTATCTGACTCGATAGACTTAGATAAGAATATTACTCACACAATTGAAGTGGTGATTGACCGTCTCGTGAAAAAAGACGGGATACAAGAGCGTTTGGTAGATTCTCTTTCTACGTGCTTAAAACAGTCAAGTGGCATTGCTACCATAGTTATTACTCCGTCCTCTGATAACGAACAACAGACAAGCGAACAAGAATTAGTATTTTCCGAAAATTTTGCATGTCCCGAACATGGGGCAGTAATGGAGGAATTATCACCGCGATTATTCTCGTTTAACTCACCTTATGGTGCTTGTCCTGACTGTCATGGATTAGGAAGTTTAAGAAGATTTTCGCCTGATTTGGTAGTACCCGATCCAGAAGCACCTGTATATGCAGCGATCGCACCTTGGTCAGAAAAGGATAATTCTTATTATTTAGAGTTATTATACAAAGTTGGGCAAGCTTATGATTTTGAACTTCAAAATAACTGGTATCAGTTAACAGATCAACAGCGTCAAGTTATTTTGTATGGAGAAGAAACCGCAGAACAAAATAAGCACAGTTATAAAGGGGCAATTCCGATTTTACAGCGACAGTATGAAGGTGGCTCGGAATTAATTAAGCAGAAATTAGAGCAATATTTAGTAGATCAACCATGCGAAGTTTGTCACGGTAAAAGGTTAAAACCGGAAGCTTTAGCGGTGCGGTTGGGACAGTATCGGATGACAGATTTAAGTGGTGTATCGATTCGCGATTGTCGTCAGAGAGTTGATGAATTAAAATTGAGCGATCGTCAATTGCAAATTGCTGATTTAGTCCTGCGAGAAATTAAATCAAGATTGCAATTTTTGCTTGATGTCGGATTAGATTATCTTACCCTTGACCGTCCAGCAATGACACTTTCGGGTGGAGAAGCGCAACGAATTCGTTTAGCAACTCAAATTGGTTCTGGTTTAACAGGAGTTCTCTACGTTTTAGATGAACCAAGTATCGGTTTGCATCAAAGAGATAACGCACGCTTGCTGAAAACTTTAACTAAATTACGCGATTTAGGTAATACGTTAATTGTAGTTGAGCATGATGAAGAAACAATTCGTGCAGCTAACCACATTGTTGATATTGGTCCAGGTGCAGGAATTCACGGCGGATATATAATTGCTCAAGGTGATTTACAAGCCTTATTAACAGCCGAAAAATCTTTAACTGGTGCGTATTTATCAGGACGACGAGTAATTGAAACTCCAGCGGAAAGACGGCAAGGAAATGGACGAAGTTTGACAATTGAAAATGCCCATCGCAACAACTTAAAAAATATCGATGTAGAAATTCCCCTAGGTAAACTCGTCGCTGTTACTGGTGTTTCTGGTTCGGGAAAATCTACTTTAATTAACGAATTACTTTATCCAGCATTGCAACATCAACTTACAAAGAAAGTTCCTTTACCCAAACACCTACAAGGAATTAAGGGATTAAATGCTGTTGATAAAGCAATTGTAATTGACCAATCACCGATTGGACGCACACCGCGTTCTAACCCTGCAACTTATACAGGAGTTTTTGATGTTATTCGCGAAGTATTTTCGCAAACAGTAGAAGCAAAAGCGAGAGGTTACAAACCTGGACAATTTTCTTTCAACGTTAAAGGTGGACGTTGTGAAGCTTGCAGCGGACAGGGTGTAAACGTCATTGAAATGAACTTTTTGCCTGATGTTTACGTGCAATGCGAAGTTTGCAAAGGTGCTAGATATAATCGAGAAACTTTGCAAGTAAAGTACAAAGATAAGTCTATTTCTGATGTTCTCAATATGACGGTTGAGGAAAGTTTAGACTTTTTCCAAAATATTCCCAAAGCTTTTACTCGGTTGCAAACTTTGGTTGATGTGGGATTGGGTTACATTCAATTAGGACAACCCGCAACAACTTTATCTGGTGGTGAAGCGCAGCGGGTGAAATTAGCCACTGAATTATCACGTCGAGCTACAGGAAAGACGCTTTATTTAATCGATGAACCGACTACTGGTTTATCTTTTTACGATGTCCACAAATTGTTAGATGTGTTGCAACGTTTAGTAGATAAAGGAAATTCAATTTTAGTAATTGAACACAATTTAGATGTGATTCGTTGTTCTGATTGGTTGATAGATTTGGGTCCCGAAGGTGGTGATAAAGGAGGAGAAATTATTGCAGCGGGGACACC
>JBPCQW010000089.1:0-16628 GCA_050997715.1 Hassallia sp. | reverse complement strand
TCTTGACATGGTGATTCATAGTTAAAAAATAAACTTTTTTGTCACCAAAGTGCGAAAAAATGTTACGAATAGTGCTACCAATTTAACCGAAAAGAATTATTTTCTGTCACGATAAAAGCTAATTTTCGTTCTGGCTCTTAACTCCATGTCATCTCCAAAAAGTTTACTGATTCGCCGCGCTCGCATTATTTTACCTAATGGTGAGTTAATAGTAGGGGATGTCCTGACCCGCGATCGCCAAATTATTGAAGTCGCTCCAGAAATCTCCACGGCAACACCAACAACAGAAATTGACGCAGATGGGTTAACTTTGTTGCCAGGGGTAATTGACCCACAAGTACACTTCCGGGAACCAGGACTAGAACACAAGGAAGACTTGTTTACTGCCAGCTGTGCTTGTGCCAAAGGGGGAGTTACCTCCTTTTTGGAAATGCCGAATACTCGTCCCCTGACAATTACCCAGCAAGCTTTAGACGACAAGTTGCAACGCGCCGAAAGCAAGTGCCTGGTTAATTATGGCTTTTTTATTGGCGCAACTCCAGAGAATCTCCCAGATTTGCTTTCTGCAAAGCCGACACCGGGAATTAAGATTTTCATGGGTTCGGCACACGGACACTTGCTGGTGGCTCAAGAAGCAGCTTTAGAAGCGATATTTGCTCAAGGCGATCGCTTAATTGCCGTTCACGCTGAAGACCAAGCCAGAATCAACGAACGTCGCAAGGAATTTGCCGGAATTCACGATCCTGCTGTTCACTCGCAAATTCAAGACAATGAAGCGGCACTTTTGGCAACTAAGCTGGCGTTAAAACTTTCTGAAAAATACCAACGTCGGCTGCATATTTTGCATATGTCAACGGCAGAAGAAGCTGACTTGCTGCGCCATTATAAACCGAGTTGGGTAACAGCAGAGGTGACACCACAACATTTATTGTTAAATACCAGCGCTTATGAGAAGATTGGCACTTTGGCGCAGATGAATCCACCTTTGCGATCGCCTCACGATAACGAAGTGCTTTGGCAAGCTTTGCGCGATGGTGTGATTGATTTCATCGCCACAGATCATGCCCCTCACACTTTAGAGGAGAAGGCTCTAGAATATCCTAACAGCCCTTCTGGAATGCCTGGGGTGGAGACTTCTTTACCTTTAATGTTAACTGCTGCCATGCAGGGACGGTGTAGTGTTGCCCAAGTTGTGAATTGGATGTCAACCGCTGTGGCTTCATCGTATGGTATTCCTAATAAAGGAGCGATCGCACCTGGGTTTGATGCTGATTTAGTTTTGGTAGATTTGCAAACCTACCACCCAGTCAAACGCGAAGAATTGTTAACTAAATGTGGTTGGAGTCCTTTTGAAGGCTGGAATCTCACCGGATGGGCACACACAACCATTGTCGGTGGTGAAGTTGTTTATCACAAAGGCAAGTTGAATACTGATGTGCGGGGTCAAGCAATAAATTTTTTGTAGAACTGCATTTATGAAGGAAGAACCCCGGTTTTTTAAATAAACTGGGGTTCTCTTGAACCAGGCAAAAGCCAAAAAAATTTGTTTATTATAAGTCATAAATTCACCTCTCAATTTTACTTATGTCTTCAGCAAACATTTAAGAGATTCTGTTTATCATAAGTCAGAAATTCACGTCCTACTTCAGATGACTCACTTCGGAGGATAAAAGCGATCGCTTCAAACATTTCCACTCCTTCGCGTGCATCTCCGTAGAAATATCAATGTGAAGACAGATGAAAAAAACTATCTCGTATTTCTCCCAAAATAGATTTTCCAGCGTTGCACTCCCAATAGCTGGGTAAAAGTGCTTTTGCCTCAGTATTAGCCACATAATTGGCGACACTAATATATTTTCATCGTAAAAAAATCAAAGTAATTTATATCAATAGTTTGTAATTACCGATTTATACTGAGTACATTTGCAAATTAACTTGGCAATACTAATAATAAGGATAAGTTAAAGGAATTATGAATAAGAAGGATAATTTTTTAACTTTTCCGCTGAGGGTTTTGGGTGCTTAATAACTGGATTCGTTATTCAAAGAACTATCTTTGAATTAATCCTGTTAAATTAGGTGGAAAAACTTTTTGGAAGCACCGCTTACTTTCATTAATACAAAACTGATATGCACTTAGTTTCTACACATGAACAAATCTAGCTTTTTTCACTTCTTGTCCCTCGTTATTTATGCGATTTATTTGACTAGAACTTGTATCTAGATGCAACAAAGACGAGAAAACTGCTAATAACAACAGATGTTTTACTTTATTGTGTGTTTGTTATGTGGTGATGAGCCAAAAAGCAATCCCGATAAGCAAAACGCAGTTAGTTGACAAACGACAACAGACTGTCAAGATGCCTGGAGAGTAGACTCAGCCGATTAAGCGATGGAAATTACTCTATCCCGATGTCAAGCAACCACCAAAGAGCATAGTTTGGTTGAGAGCAGGTACGAGAAATCGCGCAAAATTCGTAGTCTGTCAGCCGCAAAAATACTGCTGTACTGAGAGTTATCTTTTAATTAAGTCATAGATGATATACGTATTTACAATTAATAATACGTATAACATAATTTACGTTGACTATCAAGTTATCAAATGTAAATGCTTGATAAATCTATCGTTGTAGAAAAATGTTCAGTAAAACCCGGTAACTAAAATGACAAATTTTGAAAATGATTATGACGAGCGTGGTAGTGGCAGATTTGACCAGTCCTCAATTTGACATCGACTGCTTTAGGACGTTTTGTAGTGTGGCAAGAAATGGGCAATTTCTAGGTTTTCATTTTTTTAGTGTTGATGGTACGAGGTGTTAGCAGATGTGCAAGCTAGCCGACATTGCTAATTCCCTAATCCAAAAAGTGGTAAACGTTCTTTGTGCGATCTTCGTAGCTTACTGTAGGTATCGCTTGCTGATTAGTTGAGCGTAACGCGAGATAGTGCAGATAATCACGCCCTGGACGACAATTATATTAACAGTGAATGCGTGTTTCGGTGGTATTATTCCACTGACCGACAATCCGCTATTCCCGTGCGGAGTTGACAAGTGCGTTCATTTCGGCTTGAGTTATAAAACAAGCGTGTCTTGCTCTCATGGGGAAGAGTTATACTAGCCGTGCGATCGCTTCGTTAATCAAGCAATTAAACGCCGTAATTTCCGCTCTTACTATACCCTCATCTCCAGAGGTCAAACAAACTTTAAGATAACTATCTGGCTGGTAGGGCATTCGCTCTGCCCATTCGATAGCCACAATTCCTGGCGTAACTTCAATATTTTCCCAGTACGTTTCTAAATTCAAAGTTGCGACTTCTTTTGATTCTAAGCGATATAAATCGAGGTGGTACAGGGGGAGACGCCCTTCATTATACTCATTAATCAGAGTGAAAGTGGGACTAACAATTGGGGAAGTGATACCCAAACCGGCGCCAATACCTTGCACTAACGTAGTTTTGCCAGCACCTAAATCACCTTTTAATAAAATTACACTACCAGCACTAAGCGATCGACCAAAAGTGAAGCCAAGCTCACGGGTAGCTTCTGCACTTGCAAGAACAATTTTCATAATTTGTTAGTGGATAGTGGTTAGCAGCTAGGAGGCAGGGAGTCAGGAGTCAGGAGTCAGGAATTAAGATGTTTGTCCCCCTGCTTCCCCCACTCACCCACTCCTACCTCCCTATCCCCTGATGGGCGCCACTGTACCACCGGAACAAAACTCGCGCTAGTTTCTGGGGATTGTGACGCACGCAGCCGATATCATCTTCAAACAAAATATTTGCTAAGACAATTCTTCGTCCCAGATCGGATACAGCTTCGCGATCGAGGAAGACGGGATGAGAGTTTTGTTGAGCGTAGCGGATTAGTGAATGAGCGCTAGGGGATTTTTTGTGTACTAATACAGCATCAAAAAGCTGTCGTCCGCAAGCGGCATCAATGGCTCTAATGTGGTCAGAGACAGTGTATCCTTGAGTTTCACCCGGTTGAGTCATGATATTGCAGACATAAATACGGGGGGCAACGGAAGCGGCGATCGCATCGGCAATTTGTGGAACCAACAAATTAGGAATCAGACTAGTATAAAGGCTACCCGGACCAATTATGATATAATCAGCTTCTTTAATCGCCTTAATAGCTGCTGGCAACGCTGGCGGATTAGCCGGAATGCAGCCAATTTTCACAATACTACCCCCAGCTTCGGAAATGCTCGATTCGCCCTCAATTCGGCGACCATCGGCTAACTCAGCCCAAAGACGAACATCGCTTAAAGTTGCGGGTAATACTTGTCCTCGCACCGCTAGCACTTTGGAACTAGCAGCAACGGCTTGTTCTAAATCTCCGGTAATATCACTCATTGCCGTTAAAAACAAGTTACCAAAACTGTGACCCGTCAAGCCATCCCCAGCTTTGAAGCGGTATTGAAACAGTTCTGTTAACAGCTTTTCTTCGTCTGCTAGTGCTGCTAAACAATTACGAATATCTCCTGGTGGTAAAACGCCAAATTCTTGTCTTAACCGTCCAGAAGAACCGCCATCATCCGCAACCGTAACAATCGCGGTAATATTGGCACTGTAGGTTTTCAGACCTCTCAGCAATGTAGAAAGTCCCGTACCGCCGCCAATCACGACAATTTTCGGTCCACGGTACAATCGACGATGCGCCAATAGTACATCAATTAATTCTTCTTCGCTTTGTCCTTGTGGTCTGAGAACCTTAGTAATTGAGCCTACCGTGCGGGTTTGCCCCCAGAGAAGCAACAGCAAGCCAAACAATATCACCAAAGGTCCACTAATATAATTGGGTAAGAGGTCGGTGATAACTCCTAAAAGACCCCGCAGAAACTTAAGCACCCAAAAAATAGGTGTTAGCTTAATCCAAATAGCCAATCCCAGACTTGCTAGCACTACACCTACAACCGAGATCAGCAACCAACGTTTCACCGATATACCTGGGGATAACCATTTGAACCACTGATTAACCCTATGGGAAGTGCGACGACGCGACTGCGCTTGCAAGGTGTTTAGAGCTTGTCTGAGAAAACCAATTGACATACCTGAAAATAAACAATGTGTTTAGAACAGTGAATAAGAGAAAATGTACACCACCTGGCTTTAACGCCAAACGTGGAATTATTAAATTTTTTGATTCCATTACATTAAGAGCTAGTAGTTAAAGTTCCCAGCATCCCAGTAAAACAATACCCTGGTTTGGTAAAACGCGGATAAGCATGGAAAAGCGAATTTTAGGATTAGATCCAGGACTGGCAATTTTAGGATTTGGAGCCATAACTTGCAAACAAAGTCAAGCTAAGGTACAAAGCACAACAGTAAATATGCTGGATTTTGGTGTTATCAGTACGCCGTCAGATGCGGAAATGGGACAGCGACTGTCTACCTTGTTTGACGATTTGCACACCCTGATGGAGGAATTCAAACCCGATTTGGTAGCGATCGAGAAATTATTCTTCTATCGTATGTCAAGTACTATCTTAGTCGCACAGGCGCGGGGTGTGATGATATTGGTGTTAGGGCAGCGTCGCTTACCGTATGTAGAGTTTACTCCAGCCCAAATTAAACTAGCATTAACGGGATATGGCAATGCCGATAAGTCGGAAGTACAAGACGCGGTAGCGCGAGAGTTAGATTTAAATTATATTCCTAAACCGGATGATGCTTCAGATGCTTTGGCGGTAGCGTTGACGGCATGGTATCAAATTTAAATATTGTAGACGAACAAAAAACTTGGAAACTAAACAATAATATAGCGGTTTTGGAATAAGTAAGCAGTTTCCACGGAATTTTAAACGCAAAGGAACACGGAGGTAAGCGCAGAGTGACGCAGAGTTTTTGTGATAAATTTTCGTCATGAACTTATGGAATATTGTACTTAGAACAATAAGTAGGCGGAAAAAAACATACAGCAGATTATGAAAGGTCAATATAATTTAAATTATTAGCAATAAGAAATGACGTTTTTCACTATTGCTGAAATTAAAAAAAGGAGGATTAATAGCTAATGGAAGAACTGCTAGAACTAAAGGAACTACTGCACCAAGGAAAAGTAGCGGAAGCCCTCATCATTGTCGAAGAATTAGAGGAGATGAGTAAAATTGACAAACTCAATAAAGTATTTAGCTATGCCATCATTTTATTGTTACATCTAATCAAAAAAAATGCTGAAAAGCGAACAACTAAATCTTGGGAGACTTCTATTTTCAACTCTGTTAAGCAAATTCAACGCAGCAATCAGCGTCGCAAAGCGAAGGGTACTTATTTAACTGAAGAAGAACTATTAGAAACTATACATGATGCCTATGAATCCGCTTTGAGAGAAGCAGCTATAGAAGCATTTGAAGGAAGCTATGAAGCTGAAGAAATTAGCGAAATGGTAGACCGTGAAGAGATTATTAAAACGGCAATAGACTTAATTTTAGAGCGAAATAACCTTTGATTCGGCTAATCAATCAGTCGTTCTGCTCCTGTTGCTACAATCAAGGCAAGCTTGAAAAATCTTCCTATGATAGCCATCCCCCAACAACCGCAAAAAATGACCATCGAGGAATATCTCGAATGGGAACCTCATCAAGACCTTCGCTACGAATATGTCAACGGCGAACTCTTTGCCATGACTGGTGGTACAATTCCCCACAATGATATTGCTCTAAATCTTTACAGAACCTTGTACCCACATCTACGTTCGAGAGGTTGTCGAGCGAACGTGTCAGATGTGAAGGTGCAAGTTAGTCCTAAAAGTCCATACTACTACCCTGATGTTATCGTCAGTTGTGACCCTCAAGACCTCAACGCTCGCAAATTTATTCAAAATCCCAAACTAATTGCGGAAGTCCTCTCTCCTGGTACAAGTGGTAAAGATAGGGGTGAAAAACTCACTTCTTATCTGACAATCCCCACTTTGCAAGAGTATATCTTGATTGACTCGGAGAAAATCTCTGTCGAACGTTACTGTCGGGGAGAGGGAAGAATGTGGCTTTACTATCCTTACACAGCTTACGACATCATTACTTTATCAAGCATTGAATTTGAGTTTCCTATCGAACTGCTGTATGAAGGTGTTGTACTGGAAACAGAAGCATAAAAGTACACATTACGGACTCTGTTTTTTCATCTCGATCGCATCCGTAGCCAAAAGTTCTGTAGCTTCTTGCAAAAGTTGCTTTTGCTCTTTTTGAATTGTCTCTAACCGCATACTAATTTCTGTAAGTCTTTGCTGTTTATCTTTGTAAATCTCTGGAGAAGTTGCAGGTGGCAAAGCTGGCAAGTTTTTAACGGGTTGATGTGATGTGAGTTTTTTAAGAGCGATATTACTAAGTTTTGTAAAGTAAAAAAAGCTAACTTTAATTAAGGCAAAAAGTAATTTAAACGGAACTTGGAGAATTGACCAACTAGCGGTTTCAATCAAGCGTACAATAGCTTTGATGATGCTTGAAGCGATCGCAATCGTGAAAAGCAAAATTACTAAGCTGATAATTGGGTGATTAGTTCCCCAAGCGAAGATTTGCACTAGCCGGAAAATAGCTGGATGTTGGGTTAGCCAATCATTTACCGAAGAAGCGATCGCGCTTTCAACTACTGTCGATGTTGTATTCTTAATTTGGTCAGCAGTTTGCCAAGATTGTTCTAATGAACTTTTAGCTTGTTCAACTGTTGTCGTTGCTGTTTGTTTCCAAGATTCTCCCACTTGCTGCGCTGATTTGGTTAGAGAATCAACGCTTTGATTAACAAAATCTTTTGCTTGCCCAAAGCGAGGAAATATTTGTGTGAGCAAATTTATGTCTAGGCTCAAATTTTGGATCTTAGACATAGTTTCAGCGTAGTATAACACTAATCACAGCTTATCAAAAACGCCTCATTTCAGCTTTACTATCTCTGTGTTTCTCTCTTGTTACAAAGCAGAGCCTTGTAACGCAAGTCAAGAGGCTCTGCTTTCCGCAAAAGCAAAGGAGACAGAGCCTCCCAAAAGTGCATTCCCAGCCTCAGGCTGGGAACGAGTCAAACGAGTCAAAGAGATTTTCATTTTTTGACAGCAGGCTCAGTAATAACTTACACGCACGCATTCACTAAAGGCAATAAGGGACCGAGTTGTTCTTGTCCGTTCACGGCTAATTCACTGTGACACAGATACACTTTCTCGGATACACGAGACAGCAAATCGGTTAAAATGCGTTGCAATCGCTGTTCTTCTGACAATTTCTCATCTTCTGCTGTCCAAGGCTCCCCCAATCTCTGTTGGAGAAAGAAAGGGGCACCAAACAACGTTGCTGCACCACCTTTTGACCATAGAGGGGAACCTGCATCCAGCCAAAAATGCCAGCGGTGCGATCGCCTACTTGCGCGATATTGAAATATAGTCGCTAAAGTCACAGCTTTGCTAGCTGGTCCCACAGGACGCATTGGGTAAGGATTCGCGGTGATAGTTCCCCGACGCAGCAGTTGTATAAATTCACCGACAGTGGAGGAGGGGGAGAGGGGGGGAAGCGTGGTGTGGGAGGGGGGGACAAGGGGAGTATTATTCAAAAATTCTCCCTGTCTTTTTGTCTCCCTGTCTCCCTGTCTCCCTTGTCCCCCTTGTCCCCCCATCCCCGCTCCAGATAATGGGGTTTGCCGTAACCTGGTATCAATTTCCCAGTAGTGTTGGGCGGTTTCCAGTAATTCCCGCAGTGCGGCTAATTGCTCGTAGGGAAGGTTGCTACCATTCCACAAAAAGCGTTGAATTGCTCTATCTAATAGAGAAATGGGACTGGGGATAAGTCGTAATTCTTGTTGCGATCGCTGTTGCTCTATCCACTCTAATATCTCAGTATACGCGCTCGTGGCTGCATAGCCGATTCTGTCCCAGCGGTCGAAGGCTGTAACAGCAAGCAAATTTGGGCGATCAAGATGCGGCACAAAGCAGTAATCTGCTATTAATCCCGCTCTTACTGGGTCAATGTAATGACTAGCAGACAAAGAAGGAAATATTAATTCATCTTTCCCCCCCTCTCCCTCTCCCCCCCTCTCCTTCTCTCCCTTACTCAAAACAACGAGCATCTCCGCCACGGCATCGCGGTCTACCAAGCGTCCCAAATCAGGATAAACTAGTGCCATGAGTGTAAGTAAGGCACGGATGACGGGTGAAGCAATCAAGGGACGTTGGTCGTTGAGGGATTCTAAAAATATTCCTTGCTTGCTGAGGATTTCTATTAGGGTATAACGTGCGATCGCATCTAAACCAGGTGCAATTATTGCAACTTGATCCGCTTCAACTTCCCCAGTTTTGATTGCTTTGACAATTTCTTCTGCTGTTTGCCGCAACAGTTGGGCGCGGGATGTCGTTTGAATTGATCGCACGACTTCTGGTAAACTCGAAAGCATCATCGATTGTGTGACTAATTCCACCATCGGCACTCCAAGCGTATCTGCAAGGCTGTTTTGTGCTGGTTCAGTTAAAATTTCTACTCGACAACGCCTTGCTAACTCTTCTAAGTATTTCGGATCTGCTCCCAATCCCCAACGCACTGCACCATCAGGATTGTAAGTAAAAGCTCCTACAGCACCTTCATCTAACAAAAAGTCAAATAAACGACGCGCTACACCTGGATACTCATCTACGTCATCTGCCAACACTGCTTGATAACGTTTGACTAAGCGCTGTTGATAAAGGCGATCGCTTAACAAATGTTGGCACCAAAGTTCGGTGATAATTCCATAAGTCAACAATCCCCTCTCTAAACACCAGTTACGCCAATCTAAAAGTAAAGAGCCTAACAATTGCGGATCTAAATTTACCGTATTTTCTTGCGGTAATACAGCTAGTGTCAAAATTTGGCTAATATCTTCGCACGCTACGCCACTATAAGCCGCTAATTGCAATAAGTCTAGGATGCGACGCACCCCACGATACTCCGAACCTCCCAAAGCTTGGAGAAAGTTTTCATCCAAACGCGATCGCCAAAGTAAGGTTGCTAATTCTTGCTCAGTCTCTGGACGTAATCTAACCGGAAATTGAGCTTTTAAGTGTAAAGATTGAATTAATAGGGGCCAAAATAAAATAATCTCATCCTGAAAAAAACCCAAGATCGTCTTAGCACGAACTGGACATTTGCCCTGAGTTGATGTAACAATTCTATCTGCCAACTGTCGCCGATTATCGTCATTGGCGGCAAACACTAAAACTGCTGGTTCTGTTTGTTGGAGATACGAGTGTTTTTGTCGGCGTAAATCTTTTTTTAGTCCTGGCTTTTTAGTATAAAATAATTCATGGTTTTCATTTTCCGTTTGTACCCAATTACAGAACTGCTTCACCAAGCGGGCAGTCTTACCACTGCGGCTAGCGCCTACAATCCAAAGTGAATCAGAAACCACAAACCATCTCCGAAGTTAATCTTTTATTATACCTTATGCGTTAACTTAAAGTTAATAATCACCAAAAAGTGCTGGATGATTGCCGACGATGAAAATTTCTTTTTTACCCCAAAGAGTATACCATTTTCTGCTAAATACTTACCGATGGTACTTACTGACAGCAGAACGTTCTCTAGATCAAGCTTACAAAGCAGCGTTACAGATTAAGGCTATAGAAGACGAACATTTTAATGGTAATAAAATAGACTTTGGCTCATCCAGGTACACCAGCAGCATGATGGATTATTTTGAGTCAGACCTAAAAAAACAATTAAAAATTGCTCGGATGCGGTTGACAGAGTTTAAAGCTAGCCGTTTGTTTCTCAATGAATCCAATCAAAAAGCTGTCATTACAGGGATAGAATATACCAATCAGGCGACAATTTTAGAAAAGCTGAGGTTTATCGATCAAGTTATAGCAAAATACACCAACTTTGATTATGAAACAACTTCTTCAGATTTAGTTACTGAACCCAAGCCGGAAATTGTCCCACTAGACTCAGCGATCGCATCAGACATTGCACCCGCACCATTACCGCAAAAATCATCAAGCAAAGGCTGGGATAAAAAACCAAGAAATAAGGCAAATTCAACCGGAATATTACCTCGTTCGATTTTAAGTACTGTCACTCGTTTACAAGTTGAATTAGATCCTCGGTCGGAAGAAGATGTTGTTAAAAACTTTCGTCAGGCTCAAAGAAGAACAATTATATCTGTCAGATTTCTTTTACTATTAATTATAGTGCCAATTCTGACTCATCAGCTATCAAAAACATTGATTGTCGGACCAATTGTTGATAGTTTTAGAAGTTCCGAGCAAACCGGAATCTTCATTAACTATGAAATGGAAGAAGAAGCACTGCAAGCGCTAGAAAAATTTGAAGAGAGAACAAAGTTCGACATTCTCATCGGCAGATTAACCCCCCTATCTGTTGAAGAGATGGAAAACCAGGTAAAAGAAAAAGCGCGGGAGATTGCTGAAGAATTTCGTGCCGAAAGCTCAAGTGCGATTAAAAATGTTTTTGCTGACCTTTGCTCGGTTGTTGCTGTCATCTGGCTAATGCTGGTGAGTAAACCCTCCATTGCCGTAATCAAAGATTTCTTCGATAATATAGTATATGGTCTGAGTGATAGTGCCAAAGCATTTATTATCATTTTGTTTACCGATATTTTTGTCGGATTTCACTCACCTCATGGATGGGAAGTGCTTCTAGAGGGTGTATCGCGTCATTGGGGACTACCAGGAAATCACGAGTTCATTTTCTTGTTTATTGCCACATTTCCAGTAATTTTAGATACCATCTTTAAATACTGGATCTTCCGATACTTAAACCGGATATCGCCTTCAGCAGTAGCAACCTACCGCAATATGAATGAATAGACTTCGGGCAAAAAGTCTGATACTGAGTACTTGTTAATACAGTAAAACTTTTGCTGATTTGCTTGCGAACAAAGCAGAAAAAAAATCAGTCTTTTCTACTAATAGAGTCATAAAGCCATGATTATCAAACAAACACTTTCATTATTAGCACTCTCTGCGCTAATGGTATTACCAGCAGGTATTGCCACCGCAGATGACATTGACGTTCAGACCGGCAACATGAGAGTAAGAGTTAGTGAAGACGGGACTACAATAATTAACTCGACTCCCAAACAAACAATTATCGTTCCCAATCGTGTACCTACCTCAAGAGTACGTGTTCTACCAAATCGTAACCAGCGTTACAGCGTTTGGAAAAATTCTCAATCAACGCCAAATATTTGTAATGGCAGAAAAATGACCCAGCAAAGCACTCAAAGCAATAGAGCTGGCACTTCGGTTAACCGTACTTACAGTTCCACAACCACAACATCTTGTTAAATTATTAACAAGTGTACTTTAAAAAGCGCGATCGCGCTTATTCACGCAACCCCTGCATCTATCCGAACAAAGGACAGGTGCAGGGGTTTTCACAACTAAGCATAATTAATTGCTTTTAGACAAAGTTTATATTAAATTCACATCGACTTAAATATTTATTCGCAAAAGGAGAAGTTAAAAAATGTAACGAATTTTTCCGGAACTTGCATAAATCTCCCAACCTCATCATATAAATACACGAAAGCTGAAAGAAGCGCGATCGCTACCCTAAGTGAGAGACTTTTCAGCTTGGTTACATAAAAGTGATTTTTGGCAGAAACCGAAAATCAACGCTTTTTCATCTAAAAAGTGAGTTATGGGGTTAAATCAAAATTTCTAAGTAACGCGACTAGGAAATTAAAAATTTCCTTCTTATTTATAGATGAAAAAGACTCTGCCAATCATCAGTATCAGCATACCCGTGGTTCTGTTAATACTTTTAGTACGGATGCCAAGTTTTGGGCAGCGGGAACTCAGTCCACCACAATGTCAAGTCAAAAAGTGGGATCTACCAGTGTCGTTGAAAAGCAAAAATCAAGCATCCACAGTACTTATCCAAAGGTTGCCAGTTCCTTGTTGTGAGGGTGATACCTCTTGTTTGGATCAAGTTTTATTTACAGGTGAAAACGCTCAATTACCAGATAAAAAGATACTAGTGCAAGCGATTGATCGCAGTTTAGGATATTTGCAAACTAGTAATGCTGATGCTGCTTACAAAGACTATGAAGTGCCGGGAATTACACGCGATCGCGTGAGCAAAAGTCTGCAAAGATTCCGTCAACTGCTGCTGAAAGCTAAATCTGCCACAGAACTTCATGCAGCTATTGAGCGCGAATTTGTTCTTTATCAGTCAATTGGTAAAGACAACAAAGGTTCCGTTTTGTTCACCGCTTATTATGAACCACTTTATGCTGCAAGTCGCGTTCCTACCCCAGAGTATCGCTATCCGATTTATAAATTGCCTGCTGATATCGAATCTTGGTCTAAACCTCATCCTACACGAGCGGAACTAGAAGGAGTCGATGGTTTACAAGCTGAAGTAGGTAAGTTGCGCTCTTTAGAGTTGTTTTGGTTTCGCGATCGCTTGGAACCATATATGATTCAAATCCAAGGATCTGCCAAACTTCAGCTTACCGATGGGGAGCAAACCAGCGTAGGCTATGCCGGTAATACCGCTTACAACTACAAAAGCATCGGACGAGAATTAGCAAATGATGGAATATTAGCCCTAGAGGGGATGACAATGCCAATTATTCTCGACTATTTTCACAAGCATCCACAAGCTTTAAATGTCTATATTCCTCGCGATCGCAGCTTTGTTTTTTTTAAAGAAAATTACGGTGCAGCAGCACAAGGTTCTATCCAAGTGGCACTTTCTCCAGAGCGTTCAATTGCTACAGATAAATCTATCATGCCTCCTGGTGCTTTAGCGTTGATTCGCGCTCCTTTTCCCTTTATTAAGGGTAGTGGTGAAATGGAGGAGCGAGTCGTTAGTCGTTATGTTCTCGATCAAGATACCGGAGGTGCGATTAAAGGTGCGGGAAGGGTGGATTATTTTTTAGGTACTGGGAAAGAGGCAGGCGATCGCGCTGGCGTAACAGTCAGTAATGGACAACTATATTATCTCCTACTTAAGTCCAACAAATAAACTTATTTTTCTTAGTAAAAGTGTAACTAATATTTAAAACCATCGTTATGGTGTGTCAGAAGTGATTTTCCCATTAACAATTCATCTTAATATTATGCTTGCGCTTATTTTTTCGGCTTAGTGATATAATCACAACTCTTTGCCGGAAAAATTATGCCTTATCTTCACTTTGTTTATCTATGTGAATCTAAGAAAATTACAAATTTATTTCCGTTCTATTTCTTTGGATATACATCTATTAGCTAGGAACTACAAAAATTATAAGTCGTCATTTCAATTTACTATACTCAAACTATCAGTTTTGCCATAATTGCTAATCTGAAAACCTGTATTTATTTACCAACCATCTCTTTTTTGCCAATAAGATTAAATCAAATCAAATAAAAAATATTCTGGAAATAACTTGTATATAATTTTTAACTTCTGACTCCGGAATTCTGAATTCTGCTATATTGCTTCTTTTTCCTTGGCTTACGTCAGTATTTCGCAGTCATTTGTAAATTACCAAAAAGAATACTGACATCCTTTCAGTGTAAATAATACCAAGATAATGGTATCTGCGTCTTCACACACACAATTTTCAGCTTTTCTGGGGGGTTAAAGTGATCAGGATTTTAGTTGATGCTGATTTAATTTTAGAAGCTTTGATTAATCGCACCGAATTTGTTGGAAATGTTAAGGAACTATTGGATAGAGTACACCCGTCAATAGAAATGTATGTAACAGATGTTGGTTGGCAGAAAATTTACGATTATGCAAGTCGTTTTCAAAGTACTAAAATAGCAGAAATAGTAGTTGATTGGTTAGAAGAGAAAATTCAGATTTGCTGTGTCGATCAGACAATTTTACAACAAGCACGCTCCTCACCACTTCGAGATTTTGAATCTGCTGTAGAATTAGTTTGTGCTAGTAATCAAGAATTAGATGCGATCGTTACCCATAAACATGATGATTTTGCCGAATGTTCTAACAAGTTTTGGATTTGGTCAGTCGCAGACTTGCGATTGCGGGCAAATCTAGAAAATCAGTTACAAGCAATTAGAACTAGTTAATCATAGGCTTAAACTATACAATGTCAAATCATATAACCTTGATAAGTTGGTAGTGACGACTGAAGTCCTCATATGATGAGATAAGGACTTCAGTCCTTACTACAAAAAGGCTTTTTAGGGGCAAGCAAAGGCAGATAAAACAAATATTAAAGTGCAACTAATTCTACTATTAAAGTGCAACTAATTCTACCTTCAAAACGTAGACGTGCCATTTGAAAATTACGCTCTTCTATTCACTTTAGTTAATAAAATACTTTGACATAAATAATTAGACTTCTTGCGAAAATTCTAATTAATCGTTTTTTATTTGCTACGAGTGGGTGAGACAAAAAAATCTGCCATAATTGCAAGTTAACCTTTCAATGTGGCTAAAAATTTTATCATCTCGGTTGTTTAAACAAAATTTGATTCGCGCTATTGCACGTTAACATCAATTTTGTAATTTAAAGCACCATCACCGCTATTTTGTTGAGCAACATTTGTGCCAGGACCATTTATTTGTACATTCACCCCAGAGGTTGGGGGAGAATAACGCGCAGTAATTTCTACATTGTGTTGTCCCATTGATAGATAAGGTGAGAGATTAATCTCTGAACTATTTTTGTTCAGTTTTTTCACCACTTTACCATCAACAAGAATCTGACCTCTCAATTGAGTTGCAGAGCTATTAATGCTGAGAATATGAGGTTGACTAAGACTGGCTGCATTCAGATTGAGAGTGCTTCGTTGATACTGAGATGATTGATCGTTTTGTTGGCTAATAAAAGTTCCAGAGTCTTTCATATCATCATCGTCATTATTGGTAGCTGAGTTAACACTTGTACTGTCTGAGTTAATACTAGTGTTGTCGGATCTCAGAAAAGTATTTTGATTTTGGTTGCTTTGAGTTAAGTTTTGAACTACAAACATCGTCGCTATAAGAAAAGCAACGCTACCTCCCAAAACCATGAGAATTTTTTTCATAACTAGATTTACTCCCCTGACTATATAGTAATAGTATGAGCTTAAACCCAACTGCTCAAGGAGGGAAACTCCCAAAAGTGATGTTAATAAAGTAATTATGGCAAAATTCCCCCGGAGGGGAATTCAAAACGATTAAAATCGTTACACCCAACTTATAAATATTGGGCTAATTTATCTCTTATTAAGAAAGTTGGGATCAGCCGCTCGGTTGTATACATGGATTGGACGACCTACTTTAATGTTAATATTTCGACCACCAGTGTTGTATCCAGAGCTTCCACCAACATACTGATCGCTATTCCGTCTTTGAACGCAGCTGGTAGAAACACAAACTTGCTTGCCGACGGTGGTGACACTGCCACCACTGCAATTCGGCTCAAACCGTTGGTTAACGTTATTCGATTGCGAACCTCTTCTGGAACCGTCAACTGCTACTTGCACTCCCACATCAACTACAACACACCCAACCTCAGCTTTAGGAGTAAACGAAGGCATCAAGAAAGGAGATACACTTACAACTGAGAAAATACCGAGAGAAAGTAATTTTGAATTCATGGTTGTATCCTAATGCAAATAAACAAAACGTGAACTATTGACAAGTTGTCGTTGTCATCGAACTATAACTGCGGTTAACTGCTCTACCAGAACTATGGCTTTGAGTGCTTC
>JBPCQW010000079.1:0-4531 GCA_050997715.1 Hassallia sp. | reverse complement strand
TAGGTCTGACTCCTCATTTGACCAAAAAACCCTCGTAAAGACGTTCCACCGGAACGTCTCTACAATCGTGTGGAATTGGGATGCTCCGCGTTCCGACGGAACGTCTCTACAAAAAATTAGGATTTTCATATTATTTAACAACGCCTAAAAAGGACTGTAATTAACTGAAAAATACAAACCTTGCTCTTGTAAAGTGCGATCGCTCGAATTAACGTCCATTAAAGGGAAAACATAATCGAGACGAGCGTTAAGCTGGTTGCCCATCTGAAGAAGCAAACCCACCCCGGTACCAACCAAGGTATTCGGATCTGGATTGCGATCGCCTGAACTATTCCAACCAATGCCAAAATCGATAAAGGGCACTATTTGCAAAAGTCCGTCTACCTGATTTACCCGCAGAATCGGGAATCTCACTTCCGCTGAAGCAAAAAAGCCATTATCGACCAAAAACTGATCCTGACGATAACCCCGGACGCTTTGCAAACCACCGATGCTAAATTGCTCTAAAGGTACTAAGGATCTCGTTGCAAACTGTGCGTCAGAACGAAATACAAACAAGGTGTCCGGTGCTAAAAGTCGCACATACTGCCCTTGTCCCCTCCAAGAAAAATACCGACTATCAGGAGGTTGGCTGTTGACTGTAGCATCAAACAACCCTACCCCAAGATTAAATTGAGAACGAAAAGCTAAAACTTGTTGGGGAGTGCGTTGTGTATATTCCTGAAAAAACCGCAACACTGATAAGCGAGTTGCCCCATTATCATCAGCTCCACGAGAAAGGGGAAAATTTTCTCCTAAAAGTTGGGTCTGGCTTTGCTGTCGAGATAAAGTTAGACCTAGTGCTAATTCTTGGGTAGCAGTTTCAATTATCGGCTGGCGGTAACTCAAATCTACATAAAAATAGTCACCGACGATATCAATGCGATCGAAAGGTGGTTCAATGACGTTAGTGTCTGCAAATCCGCCAGATAATGTCAGTGTACCATTGCGAGGATTGAGCGGTACTGAGTAACTCAAATCCAAGGTGTTACTGCCATCGGTATTAGTATATTGTGCCGTTGCGCGATCGCCAAAGCCAAATAAATTCCCTTCGTTGATCCGCACACCCCTGCGAAAGCTACCTACACTAGGAACACGACCATTATCAACAAAAAATTCTGTTCTAAATGAGTCTGCTTCTACTACCTTGACTTCCAGTAAACTCAGTTCCGGACGTGACCCAACAGACAGTTCAACCGAAATATTTTTAATCAAGGGGTTAGTTTGCAATACTTGCAGCGCTTTCAACAAGCGAGTTCGATTCAAAGGTTTAGAGACACCGAGTCTAATTCGATTGCGGATGTATTCTGAGTTTAATCGGCGATTACCTGTTACCTTAATGTCTTCTATTCGACCTTCAACAACCTCAATTTTGACTACTGCACCCTCTCTAGAAAAGGCTTGGTCAGCGGGGATAAAAGCACCCGAATTGATGTATCCAGCATCAGTGTAGAGCTTTGTGATTACAGCTTCAACTTGTAATAATCTCGCAAAGGTAATCGGTGTATTGGTAAATTCGTCTGTAATTTTTCTTAACTTTTCATCATTAAATGCTGTGTTACCTTCAAACTCAAACTTCTTCACGGTGATACTTCCAGGAATCTCTGGGCGTGGTTCAGATGAAGGAGGAATGACTGGAGTTTCATCAAGAGGAGTTTCTGGTAATGGCTGGGGAGCGGGAATTGGCTGTGTTGGTGGTGGTATCGGTGGAACAGGATTCGGAACTTGAGATAGAATAGTAGGTGATGCTGTAGTCTTATAAGCAGGAGTCAAAAATTCATGAAAATGTATTTCAGATTCAAGAAGTTCATCAGGCAAACTTTCAGCTAAGGCTTTATAGGCAGAGAAGGTGATTAACCCCTGGATGAGCAATAAAGCAGTTAGATTGTTCAAGCCCCTGTTATGCTTGCCCAAAATCATAGTATTATGTACTCCTCAGCAAAAATTTTGTTATTCAAGGCGATCGCTATATAAAACTGAACAGAAAATTAATTTTAGTTAAAGTTTATTTACCACATATTGTTATTTATAGTCACTAGAATCATAATAAAATTTAACTCACCACTCAGGGTAAAAACGTAGAAGTGTGTTTGATTATCTGTAAAGGAAAACTAAAAATTAATTCTTAAGCGTAAAATCATATATGATCATCACTTAAGATAAATTTAGATTCGGGTTATATAAATAAATTTACTTCAATGTACGACCCACAGATGAGGAGCAGAAACTTACACGATTAATGGCGCTCAAATGCTTAGTTAAACAATATCGCTTGAGCATAAAAAACTAAGTTAACAAAAAATGGCGAAACAGAAGGAAATATTACTAGTTGGACGCTACAAAATTATAAAAGAATTAGCAAGAGGAGGCTTTGGTATAACTTCTCTAGCTGAAGATACCATGTCGTCTAACTGTCCTTGTGTAGTTAAACAACTGTACCCGCAAAACTCGGATATTATTGAAACGGCAAAACTCTTATTTAAAAGAGAAGTTGCTATCTTAAAATATTTGCAACAAAAACAACAAATCCCAAAATATTTTAATTATTTTGAAGATGAACAAAATGGACAAATCAATTATTATTTAGTTCAAGAATATATAGACGGTGAACCTCTACAAAATCTAATTGGTCAGCAATGGACACAACCAAGAATCATTAATTTTCTGCGAGAAATTCTTTCTATTTTAAAATATCTGCATCAAATAAATGTTATTCATCGTGATATCAAACCTCCGAATGTGATGAGAAGGGAGGAAGACAAGAAGTTTGTCTTAATTGACTTTGGTGCTGTCAAACAATTAGACATTAACTACTCATCTACTCACGAACAGCATACCCAGACAATGATTGGAACTAGTGGATATGCTCCTCCAGAACAAATGGCAGGAAGACCAGGTTTTTACAGTGACATATACGGTTTGGGTATTACGGCAATCCAGCTTTTAACTAAAATACCACCCAAAAATTTAAAGCGGGATGAAAAAGACAACATTATATGGGCTTATGGGCTGGGTATTGATGAATCTTTATCCGCCATTTTAACAAAAATGGTCTACCGTAATCCTGAACAACGTTATCAGTCTGTAGAAGATGTTCTCAATGATTTGAGTGACTTTACAGCAGTCAATGAAGAGGATTTTCTCCGTAGTTTATACGAAGCTTATAATGTAAATACAATTAATCCTTTCAACATACCTGAACTTGCAACTGTCAGTCAAAGTAATCTTCCTAATAATAACTTAAATACTAAACAACCACCAACATCTAATAATAAGACAACACTAACTACTTTCTCCCGGTTCAAATTGGGGGAAATCACAATTGGACTGACAGCAGTAAGCGCGATCGCATTATTGATAGAATTTATTCATCCATTTATTAGACCTTTATATTATTCTTATCAAGGTAATCGTTTACTTGATATACGTCAACCAGAGAAAGCTCTGGAACAATTTCAAAACCTGATAACAATAAATCCCAACTCTGCCGCAGCTTGGAAAGGAAGAGGTGATGCTTTTTTAAGTGTAGGTCGCGATTTGCAAGCCTTAGAATCTTATAATAAATCGCTCTTTTTTGAACCTAACGATCCAAAAACCTTAAATAATAAAGGTAAAGCTTTATACAAATTACGTAGATATAAAGAAGCTTTAGAAGTACATGAAAACGTACTTGAAATTAACCCAAATAATGCTGAAGCTTGGAGTGGAAAAGGTTTAGCTTATATCGGTTTACGTGAGTATAAAGAAGCATCAGATTCTCTAGAAAAACTGAAGCAAATCAACCCTGGTGAGCCAATTATTTGGCAGCAAATAGGTTTGGTTACAGAACTTTTGCAAGGACCAATGCATGGACCACAAGCTGCAAAGACATACTATGAAGAAGCAGTGTCATCTTATGACGATCTTCTTAGAACAAAGCCGAACGATGTGCTTGCTTTGACAGAGAAAGGATCTGTCTTACTAAAATTAAACCGTCTTCCAGAAGCGCTTGCTTCTTTTGAAAAAGCCCTAAAAATTGACAATAATTTTTATGAAGCTTTACTTGGTAAAGGTAATGCTCTTGGTGCTTTAGGAAAACCTCAAGAAGCACTTTTAGCTTTTAATCGAGCCAGTGAAATTCGTCCGCTAGATTATCAAGTCTGGTTTACGCGAGGAAGTTTGCTGGCACAATATATGAAAGATTATAACGAAGCTTTAAAATCCTTTGAAAAAGCAATTGAACGCAGATATGACTCATATGATGCTTGGGTGAATAAAGGAACGGTGCTGTTAGAGCTAAACCGCTACGATGAGGCTTTGGTTGCTTTTGATAAAGCCAAAGACCTTCAACCCAAAGATCCTTATGTCTGGGCTAACCGAGGATATGCTTTAGAGAAATCGGGAAAAACTCAAGAAGCACGCAATTCTTATAACAAAGCCGTTGAACTTGGGCTTCCTCGTGAAGAGTTAAACATGATGAAATAATCATAATAAAGGCGTTGCATAACCGTAA
>JBPCQW010000061.1:0-3490 GCA_050997715.1 Hassallia sp. | reverse complement strand
GGCGTTGTGGGTACAAAGTCTGCTTCGCTTGGTGCGGACGCGCGAAAAATTAAGGGTTTGGAAAAAAGACGAGCGCAGGCTTTGTATGTTTAGCCGAGCCAGTGCGTTAGACGGGTTTCCCGGCTTGTTCAAAACAGAAAAGCGAATTATCTACTTTTTACAGCGGTCTTTGATTTTTCATCATTAGTACGGGCGTAGTCGTCTTGGTAGCGCACAATATCATCTTCGCCTAAGTATTCGCCATTTTGGACTTCAATCAACACCAAAGGAATGACGCCAGGATTTTCTAGACGATGAGTTGTACATTGAGGTACATAGGTTGACTGATTATTGCTTAGTACCACTTCTAGATCGCCACAGACGACCTTAGCTGTACCAGAAACGACAATCCAGTGTTCGCTGCGGTGATGGTGCAATTGCAAGCTAAGGCGGTGTCCGGGCTTAACTTCAATGCGCTTGATTTTGTATCCGCGCCCTTCTTCTAAAACCGTGAAAGAACCCCAAGGACGCAACTCGGTTGCAGCAACGCCTCTAGTAGTGCCGGCTGGGGATATGGGCAGTGTGTTGATTTGTGTTGTTTCAGAAAATTGAGCCATAGTTACCTCATTAAAAGACATGACAAATTGTTTGTACTCTTTACCATTGATGAAAAAATATGGCGCAATGTAGCAACCGTGAAAATAAGTAATTCAGTTCACCTTTGCCAAACATAGCAGAACCACATTACATGGTGTAATCGGTAACTACTGAAATTTCTGTATCTACACCAAGTCTTCATTAAGTAAGAGGAAATCTTTGACTAACCTTTAACAAAGGGAGTGGGGAGTGGGGAGTGGGGAGTGGGGGGACAAGGGGACAAGGGGACAAGGGGGATGAGGTGAATTTTCTTTTTTGTCTCCGCCTCTCCTTGTCTCCCCATCTCCCTGCCTCCCTCATCAGGGTTGAAGAAAAATACCGATTCCGTTGTGGACGCGGGCGGCGGTGTTGGGGGAACGGTCGAGTAATTGTCCTCCTAAGTACAGGCTGGTGGAACTACCGCCGTCTAAATTGAGAGCATTCACACATCCCATACGCTGCATCAATTGGGCGTGTTCTGTCAAGGTAGGACCTGCACCACCTGCCCGATTATGGACGGCAGCAATCATGAGTGTGCCTGTTGCTGTTGTACAGATGGCGCTGCGAATCGCTTTTTCGGCAATAAAGGCATCGCTGAATTTTTCGGCTTTGGCATCGAGGACAATTTGATTATTTTGTACTAGTAATGGTCCTGCGCCAATAATGTTGGGGTAACGGCTAAAATCAACGGGAGTGGTGGCACTGGAAATGCGTAAGCTAGTACCAATGGGTAATAGATTGGCATTACTCGCGGCGTTACCGCGTAATACTAGCAGGTAGCCATTTTGGGGAATAGTTACAGGGATAGTAGTGTCACCAGCTTTGCCGCCTAAGAATTGATTGGTAACTTGGTTGTTTTGGACGACGAGAATGATTTCGTTGTCGGTAAGGAAGGTGTAGGTTCCCCAAGCAGGGGTGTAGCGGGCAATACCAGTTTGAACGTAGCCACTGTTGACAAATGAAATCGGTAGCTGCTGGTTATTGGAGGTGGTTAAGGTTTCTGCCAAGGTGAGACGACCAAAGTAAAATTGTCCGGAATCATTCCAGGCGATCGCTCCTCGGTTGAGTATTGGACTAGATAACCATTGATTATCCCGACGAATCGCACCTAAAGGTAAGCGATTATTACGGTTAAAATAACCACCATTAATTCCGGCTACGGCTAAGTATTGTTGCGCTGTTTGAATTAAAGGGGCACTCCCTGTAAGAGTATTGAGGTTGGTTATTATTGGTTTCAGCTTTAGTCCAACGGTGCGGGGATTAACTTCTAACCAAACAACCGGAAATCGCTCTGTGCCTAAATTGACAAACTGTTGTCGCCAGCGCAACCCCTGTGCCCAGGTAATATCTTTCTCTACTAATGCATCGGGGCGAATCTCAATTATCAGGCGATCGGGGTTTGGTATAGTGGTAATCCGGGGCGCTAGACCAAAGGGGACGCTCAAATGAATTATCGTTTGGTTGTTGACCACTTCCACTTGTTGAATAAGTGGTTCTGGGGTCGTTTCCGGGGTTGGGGCTGGTATTATTACTGGTGGTAATTGCTTGATAAAATTTGGCAGCTGTAGTGGTGCTGGTGCAGGATGAGTATAGCGTTGCAGCAAAACCGGGTCGGCAATGCCATCTAAGGTAATTATCCACTCTCTATTTGGCAGTGCGGAGGTTTTGGGTGTGACTGTATCGGGGTCGGGTGGCAGCGCTTTTTTAATTGGTAACTCTTGTCTAATTTGCCAAGGAGTTGGGTGATCTAAATTTACAACGATGCGAGCCTGTTGAAGAGTCGCAACGCCAACAGTTGAAGATTGCGAAGTTTGATTAATATCTGTTACTTTCGCGGCTGGGGTGGAAATCACCAATGTGTTGCCATTAACTTGCATCTGCCATTTGGCTATTTTGGCAAAATTAGTAACATCTAAATACCGATATCCTCCTGCCAAGACGCTGGTTAAAACCACTGGCTTTGTGAGGAGCGAAAACCACTGTACTGGCTGTCTGCTGGAATTGCTGCTGTTTAATAAATCTACCCCAACTAATTGCCTGAGTGCCCCATCACTTATTGAAGTGCTAAAGGAGCCAGATTTAGAACGTTTTTGCAACCAAGTACCTGATAAGGTACGACCATTGAGTAAAATTTGATTACCATAAGAGATCACCCCTGTTAAAGGAGGTCGAGGTGACTGTTGAGTCAAAACTGGTGCTGATTTTACTTCTATTGGAGACTGCTGGGCAATAGTGGGAAAGGTAGCAGATAAGCCCAGTATTGTTGAAATTATTGGCGAGACGAAAGTTGAAAAAAATTTTCTATTGCCCCTATTAGCAATAGCTTTACGGTCTTCTTCTCGGCAAAAATTGAGCATTTTCACCATAACTTACTAGGTAATTTGGAAAACTATTACGGACAACAGAAGTTAACTAATGTTTCTTAATATCAAAAAACCCTGACATCACGTTTGAACTACAACGTGATAATCTATATGTTGGAGTGTTGTATTTTATAAAATTCAACGAGTAGTTTACCTACGAAAACCACTGTAATTTCCGTGTGTTGACTAACACTTTAAGCCAACCAGACGATAACTGTAGTCTTGGTGATTAAAGTTGAATTAAGTGTTGCATCCTTACGGATGGTTGCAACTTAAGCGAGGTAGTGGTGATAGTAACACAGGTGGCAATGGGTAGAAACGCAAAAATTTCAATAACAACAGAGATTTAGGAATTGTCAAATGGGCATATAGTGTAATACGCTGCTAAATGTTGTTAAATATAAAGAATTTCAGCTTTAAAAACAGTGAAGCTTTAAAAACCAGTTTTGTTCCAGGTCAGTCGATAAAGGCTGTACCGAAAAAGTAGCTTTGATTTAAAAACAGGTAATTGA
>JBPCQW010000505.1:0-2917 GCA_050997715.1 Hassallia sp. | reverse complement strand
ATCCGGTCCCGGACCTCGTCCAAGAGACGGGGTTGTCCGTCACCCATACCAGCCTCCGAAGGTGTACTTGCCTTTCGGCTTTAGGGGGTACTATAATTCGCCCAAGTGGTTGATCCTTGGGACAGGGCTCTCGTAACGTGACCCACTATACCGCCTTGTGACGCAGAAGAAAAGCACCTTACCCATAGCGACCTCCGAAGGTTACTTGCCTCTTGGCTTTAGGGGGTATTATAACTTACCCAAGTGCTTGATCCTTCGGTCGGGGCTCTTGTATGCTTACCCAGCATACAGCCCTTTGACGCAAAGCAAGAGCAAGGCTACTTCTAGTTAGGGGCACGAAAATATCACACGCAGATACATGAGATAAGGAGTAACAATGCTTAATCCATCATTCGAGTATTTCCGCCACGTTGAAGCGGATATAGAAAGAACACGGCGTAAGCTTGTATCTGACGTGAGCCAGTATTCGCCAGCCTTATCATTGGGGGCCGAGTCGTTAGTTAGTAAGCGCCTAAGAAACGCTAAAGTACCAGTTCTTGGTGAACTTGTTCCTTGGCTGCTTTCTGATTTGTTTGGCTTAAGAACGGAAGAAGTCCAAGAAATAGCCACCGCTTGGTTAAAGGTGTACTTATATACTTGTTTCATAGACGACGCATTGGACGAAAGTAAGCGTCTAAATCCAAATGAAACATTATCTTCATCAATTTTATTTCAAGAAGGAAGTGCAACATTATTCAACTTCGTTCGAAATACTAAGTACGAAACGTTGCTAAGGAGATCATTCTATCTATCTGCTGAAGGGGAGCTGCTAGATATTGAAGAGCGATCTTCAATTAGCACTGATAAAACTATCTCCGCAAAGAAAAAGAATTATGTTTTTCTGGCATGCGCCGCAGCACTAGCGGCGCAGGCTCATAATAATGGGCAAGCAATAATCGAGTTCTCAGAGGCGATACTACTCGGTCTACAATACTTGGATGATATTGCAGATTGGGATAAAGATTATAGTCACGAAAACTATACCCGGCTTCTCTCTAGCGCAATGAACCGCAGCGCTCTTAACAAAGAAGAAATAACTAGAAACGAGTTACTCAAGATTCTCGTCCGCTCAGGTTCCCTAGGTGTGCTTCTACAAGAAACTAGAGAGATCATCGAGAGGGGTATCTTGATTGCACTGCCCAACAAGAGAGCGGATGGTTCGGCAGCTAACGTATTCTTAAGGACGCTCTTTGTTTTGATCCGATTCGCTGAAGCAGAAGTGCTGAACGCAAATGAAAGAATGCAACTCCCAGGGTGTGATTATGCAGCCGTCCTTGATCGAGTTGAAAAGGCGCTGATAAAGATTGCGCAGTCTAGCTAAACCAGGGAGGTTATAGCAATGAAGGTCGTCCAGTCTTTTCTTGGGTCAGGCATTAAGACGCTTTTTCATCCAGTTGTCCTCATCTCTTTGTTTGGGCCGTTAATTCTATCTGTAAATCTGCTTTCGCTTAGATATACTTTGGGATTTCTCTATGGGGCAGATGGTGTTTCCGGTGAGTTTTCTGAACTAAAAACAGTACTGAATGACATATGGGCCTACGCGTTAATTGATTTCAATGTGCAACTGTACACGTTGATGCTAGCGTGGATTATCTTCTATGTTGAAGTATGTGGGCTTAGTATTAAACTAATGCGGAGATATACGGTTGCCAGGTTAAAAGATGTAATTAATGGCTCTACACCCTCTCTAATACTTGCTGCCGGCATAACCTTGCTTTTCTTCGGCGGTGTCCTTGTTTTCTTCTCTGGCAGTTTATCTAGTCCAGATACGGTTAGGCTTTACTTGCCAGATGGATTAAATATTTCAGGCGGCATAAGAGTCCCGCCTTTCGAAAGCGGCATTACTTGGTTTAGGGGGCTGATCCTTATATGTGGCGTATTACTTTCTCTCTGGGAGCAACGAGTACTACCTACTATCATGACTGCGCCCAGTGAATAGGATATTGAGTTCGTTGGCGCCAGGACTGGCGCCATTTTTGTTTGCGCTAGCCTTTGCGATATTCACAGTTGTATACAGGTCTGTAGGGTTGCCGCCACCTGCAGAAATAGCGGATATTGCTATGGGCCTATATAGCGAATATGGATCTTTAACATTATTAGTGGCTGCATTTGTCGAGGGGATATTCATGATCAATGTCTATTTTCCTGGTAGCTTTGTAATCTTACTGGCTGTTTTTCTATCAAATAAAAACGTACATGAACTTGGGTTGATTGTAGTTCTTTGTTGGACCGGGTTCGTGCTGGCAGGACAACTCAATTATTGGATCGGAAAGGCTGGGTTTTACACCGCTCTATTAAGACTAGGAAAGAAAGATGTTATTGATAGAATGCGGTGTTGGATGGATAAGCGCGGAACCATGGCTATCGTCGTTGCTGCCATACATCCGAACTTCCTTGCTGTATCGCAAGTGTGTATGGGGATTTCACAGGAGGGTTATAAGAGGAACTTTACGCTATCCGCAATATCGTTAGCGATTTGGGTGCCCTTATGGACAATAGTGTTTTCATTCATTCTAAAACAGGTAGATTTTAAGGATTCGAATCAGGCGTGGTACATTGTTTTGGTGTTTTTAATTTGGGGGGTTTTATTGGTTCTAAAGGATAGCGTGTATAAGCCTCTAACAAGGTGCTCCAACGGACGCTCGTAAACGCGTGCCGCTGAGCGTGGTCGTTAGGTGCCTCAAATCAAGTTATGGCTTATCGACTTGAGGATATCGAGCGTCACTGGAAGAACAGCGAAGCAATCCTCCAGGCTAGCTTCGGTTGGATGGCAATCTTTAAGGAGCTCGTACCTCTGGCAACTGAAGCAGGCGTAGGGTGCGCTGTGCGCACGCGGAACAACGGTTATCATTGATGAATGTCACGTTATCGTCGCGCA
>JBPCQW010000503.1:0-8330 GCA_050997715.1 Hassallia sp. | reverse complement strand
ATGCTCGACTGATTGCCGGATTATTGATAAAAATTTCACCAGCCTTGATACTGATGTTACCTGCATTGCCTCTGGAGTTGTTATCGGCGGCTGTTGTCAGTATAGTATTTGTGAAAGTGTTAGGGCGATCGCTATCTGGACGGGGAATTTCTGGTGCATTACCTGATATTTCCACGAATTCTGTTGCATTAACGTTTATATTGCCGGAGTTCACACCCCTAGACGATCTAGAAGATATTTCCGAGCCACCAGTTACAGAAACAGATCGTCCACTAATATTTATATCACCAGCATTGCCTCGTTGCAGACTTGGAGTGTTTTCGCTGGAATCGACGGCAGTATTCACCAAGGTATTTTGAATCGAGATTGGACCTGAAGAATTGAGTGTAATGCTTCCAGAATTTCCTCGCGTAAAAGCTTGACTAACCAGAGAGCTATTATTTGCTAATGAGATTTCATTACCTTGCAGTGATATGTTTCCCCCATTTCCCCCAAAGCTGGCTGCACCAAAAAAGGCATTATCTAACTTGATAGCACCACTTGCATTCAGTGATATGTCTCCACTAGCTGGTGATTGACCCCCACTCAAAGTGGAAATTACCAAATCGACTGAATTGAGACTTTGCCCAGTGACAAAAATTGAGCCGCTGGATTCTAATAATACGTTTCCACCGCGTCCTTGTACACTACGATTAGTACTTATTGCTGGATCGCTTCCTTGATTATTAATCAAAATCTCACCAGCCTTGATGCTGATATTACCAGCATTGCCTGTAGCATTATCAGCAACTGTATTGCTTAGTCTGCTAGCTTGATTGATTGTTACTGTTCCTGTGGCATTAACGGTAATGTCTCCAGCTTGACTATTTAGCGTACCCAACCCAGACCCAATCCCGGTTCTTAGTTTACTTCCGCCGGTAATGTCTACATTGCGACCGAAAAGAGCAATATTACCTTGATTTGCTCCCGTTACATCGATTGTTGTACCATTTTGTAGCGACACATCAGCACGCGCTAAATTCTCTGGAATATTCAAGTTGAAAATGTTACCATTTGCCTCAAGCCCGACAGTTCCAGTTCCCGCTATACCTGCTAATTCTACTCGTCCTCCCGGTGTTTGTAAGTTGCTGTTATCAAAGGTGAGATTTCCTCCTAGCAACAACAAACTTTGACCATCAAAGACTCTGAGGTTATTACCCGAACTAGCGATCGGTTGCGGTGGTCTAAGGGAAGATAAAAATCCGCTAGGATCGCCTACTATGGTAAGTAAGCTACTCGTTCCTCTGGGATTGGTTGCGCTGAACTGTGAACCATTTGCCCAAACTAAAGCATCAGCAGTTGTAGCGATAAAAGAACCTCTGGTTGCACTTCCCACATCGATACGTGCATTGGGACCAAAGATGATTCCACTGGGATTGATGAAGAAAAGATTTACATTAGCGCTTTCGGTAAAAATTCTACCATCAATTGTCGAGGCAAAGCCGCCGGTGACGCGTGAGAGAATATTTCTAATGTTGACATCACTCTGAAAATTTCCACTTTCACCTGCGTTGAGGTTGAAGCGTCCGAAACTTTGAAATAAATTATTGCCTACTGTTTGACCATAGGCTTGAGGAATGATGTAGTTTGGTCCGGTTAAAGTTCGCTCAGGACTGAGAGTACCATCGATGGTAATTTGTTGAGCAAAGGCACAGTTAATAGAGGAAGTTGCTCCACCGAGAGCGAAAATAAACCCTAGTGCCAATTTTTTCCAGTCCTGAACCATAACTAAAAGCTTTCCTTATTTAATTTAGTATTTATACGGTCCGAATTTGTCAAAATTGATATAACAAATATGTAGTTTATGCTTTAGCACTCAAGCGCAAACTACAGGTTAAGTCCGTTTTTCATTTTCAATGTTGACAGTCTACTAATAAACCTACTTTGTGGGTTTATCTGTTTGTTCAGTATAATTTGCAATTGCCAAATTTTGAAGTTACGTTTAATTACGTCCGTTTAGGATTTATAAAAAAACAAGATCCCCAACTTCGAGCCAGAAGTCAAGGATTTTAAGAATACAAAATTGCAAAGCGTGAACTCGTTTTGACCAAAACCTCTAATTCAAAAGTTATGAATTCCGAAAAAATTACACCACACAACAAAAGTCAATAAATTTTTCGTCATACTACAGCACAATTCAGAATAAGGAGGCAGTGCGTTGCTCCCGAACACGACCGTTAAAGCTCCTGCGGTTCAAAAGTTAAAAAGGCTTTATATTTGACTTTTAGAGAATGGTGCTGTAGACCCAAAATAAGGGCGCGGTTTATTTGGGTGGATGATATAATATCAGATTAATTTGCTGCATATACGACAACTGGGCTTGTTGCTAAAATTTTGCAACCTCGATGGATTTGTTTTGAAATTAATGAAAATTATATTATCCGCAGTTGTTATCGATTTAGTGAATAATTAAGTAAAAAACGTGAAAATAAACATAATTGCTGAAGGTTAGGCATTAGGCACACTTGCAATGCCCCATAGCCCAGATAGCCCAAAACCATCCTCAAAATCAAAATTTGTGGAAATCGATATTGACAGGCTTGCACAAAAACTGTAGATTCTGAGATGTTGTAGTTAATAAACGGGTTGCTTAGGGTAAGCCTGATTGGGAAAAATAAAGCTTGTCTACCAATGGCAAAAGTCTTTTTGTCAGAAATGATGAAATGTAATTTTCTTATTCTTGATTTACATAACCCTATATCATAGTTGAAAAGGCTAAAAGAGTAAAGGATAAAAGAATAAAAATAATAATTTTATGAATAAGTCAGAATAGAACCTACGCAAAGCGCAAGATATTATCCTGGATTCTGGAGTAGGTGTATTCTCAATTCTTTCTTAATGAAACTAAAATTATCCTGAAGACAGCATTTATTGGCTGTGTTAAAGAAAAGCAGCGACTAGAGGAGAGATAAAAACGATGAGGGATTCTTATCTGTTGGCAGCAAGCTTGTTGACAGGATTGGCAATACCAGCATCGACTCTTCCACAGTTATCGATGATTCAACTAGAAAATCATCCAGTGCTGTGGAATTTAAAACAAGGTTCGCTGCCAAGTGTAGGTGAGAAAATCATCCCTAGTGTGGAAATCTCCTTACCAGAATTCAGCAACCCGTTATTGCCAATTAAAGAGAGTTTGCCACCAACTGTAGAAGAGAAAATTGCCCCTAGTGGGGAAATCTCCTCACCAGAATTCAGCAATCAGGTATTGTCGGTGCCAAGATCATCATTTAAAGTAGATTCCGAACCATTAGATCGCACGCTGGTATCGGGAAAAGAACTTTATTATCAAAGATTAGGTGCTTTGAAAACAGGTAAGATTTACACACGCTTCGATGATGACAACGTGCGAACGCTTGCCCGATCAACCAGTAAACATCAACTAACTTATGAAGACTGGAAAACTTTATTAGCTTTAGAAGCGAAAGCGATCGCTCAAGGTCAAGGAACAAATCATCTCAATGTTTTAGTTGGTGATTCTTTGAGCATGTGGTTTCCCGCTCAAAAATTGCCTACTGGGAAATTATGGCTAAATCAAGGAATATCTGGAGATACTTCCAGTGGTGTATTAAAAAGATTATCTTTCTTTTCTAAAACGCGACCGGATGTGATTTACGTCATGGCGGGAATCAACGACTTACGCAATGGTGTAAGTGATGAAACTATTTTGCGTAATCACCGCCGAATTATTCGTACACTAAAGCAGAGTCACCCAGAAAGTTTAATAATTGTCCAATCAATTCTGCCTACTCGTCAGCCGAAAATTCCTAATACCCGAATTCGTCATATTAACGAGCAACTTGCCGAAATTGCCAAAGAACAACATGTAAATTATCTGAATATCCATAATTGGTTTACAGATTATGATGGCAATTTACGAGAAGATTTAACCACAGATGGTTTACATTTGTCAACCCGTGGATATGATGTTTGGCAATGGGCACTACAGCAAGTAGAAACAAAAATGACAGCTAACAAAAGTAAGCGATCGCATGAAAAAGAGGGGGAAAGGGGAGGCAGTGCGTTGCGGGGGTAGAGGAGTTTGTAGCACCTGCCTATGATTGGGGAAAGGGTTTTTTGAACAGGGAAAAACTGCTTCTCCTTTTCCCCTCCTCGGTAAATTAGTTTAGATTTTAGCCCTAATTTTCTTAAAAAACTACTAATGGTATCAACTTTATCATCCAAACTTTCGTTAGAAGAATTTCTGCAATTGCCAGAAACCAAACCAGCTAGCGAATATGTTGACGGCAAAATCTACCAAAAACCAATGGCTCAGGGAAAACATAGCATAATCCAAACTGAGTTATCATCTACTATCAATCAGATAGGTAAATCAAAAAAGCTAGCGTTAGCATTAACCGAGTTACGCTGCACATTTGGGGGACGTTCTTTGGTTCCAGATATTACTGTATTTGAATGGTCACGCATCCCAACTGATCAAAATGGAGAGATTGCTAACAGATTTGAAAGCTATCCAGATTGGACAATTGAAATTTTATCACCTGACCAATATCCTAACCGCGTCATTGATAAAATTATCTTCTGTATTAACCAGGGAACAAAACTAGGTTGGTTCATTGACAATAATGATAAATCAGTGATGGTATTTCAACCTAATCAATTGCCAGCAGTCAAATATGATAATGATAAATTACCTGTTCTTAATGTCTTAGGAGATTGGCAAGTACGAGCGGCAGATATCTTTAGCTGGCTAAAAGTTAATTGATTTCGTAGTAAGCGCTATTCACCCTTACTACGAATAAAACTTTAGACTTTAACGCTCAAAGTTTCGCGATTTAAAACTTGATTTAACTTACCGCTACGATAACCTTCTAAATCCAAAGTTACGTAGATAAATCCTAACTTTTGAAATGCAGAAACTATTGTTGGTAAATCTGTTGTTAACACAAACTCTTTGATTTGTTCTGGTGGTAATTCAATGCGTGCGGTATCTCCATCAGAACGCACCCGCAAATTCTTTAAACCCAACTTCCGCAAGTAAATTTCTGCTCTTCCTACTCGTTGTAACTTAGCAACAGTAATTTCTTCACCATAGGGAAAACGCGAACTCAGACAAGGTTGAGCAGGTTTATCCCACCAAGGTAAACTCAGCTGTTGCGAAAGTTGACGAACTTCAACTTTAGAAATATTAACTTCTGCTAAAGGCGATCGCGCACCTCTTTCTTTTGCTGCCTTAATTCCTGGGCGATAATCATGTAAATCATCAGCATTCACCCCATCCACAACATAGGGATAACCCAGTTTCAAAGCTAAAGGTTTGAGAGTGTCGTGCAGTTCACTTTTACAAAAATAACACCGATTGACAGGGTTAGATGTGTAATTAGGATTTTCCATCTCGTGCGTCTGAACGATTTGATGAGAAATCCCAATAGTTGCCGCTTGAATCTTGGCATCTTCCAACTCCTCTGGCAAAAGACTCGGAGAAACTGCCGTCACAGCCAAAGCGCGATCGCCTAAAACATCATAAGCAATCTTAGCAACCAAAGTGCTATCAATTCCACCAGAGTAGGCAATTAAAGCCTGCTCCATTTCTCTAAACAAAGTTCTTAGTTGCTCAAGTTTCTCTGTCAGCATCATTTGCAGATCCACCCAAAACCGTATTAAGCCTAACAAATTCTATTTTAGACATGTGGTAGGCGGAATGGGGGATGGGAGAGTGGGAGAGGGGGAGGGCAAGGTAGATAAAGAAAAATTGCTTCCAAGGAGTCCCCCTTGTCTCCCCACTCCCCCACTCCAAGCGTCCCTAATCCCTAATCCCTAATCTGCTGTATTTAGCTAGCAAAGTTGCTAAAAGTGGCAAATCAATCGGTTTAGAAATATAGTCATTGACACCAGCGGTGAGACAGGTTTCACGATCGCCTTTCATTGCCATTGCGGTTTGGGCTACTATCGGAATCGTTTTATACTGCTGATTTTCTCGTAGTTGCTGTACTAGTTTCAAACCATTTTCATTTGGTAAGTACACATCCATTAAAATCACCGCAGGCTGCAACTGTGTGAGAGCTTGCCACATTTCGGCAGCATTTTTTACCCAAGTTACTTGATAGCCCAATTTTTCTAGATAAGTTTTTATAAGTTTGGCATTGGGCAAATCATTTTCCACTAGCAAAATCTTTGATGATGAGGTAATATTTAAATTAACCCCATTTCCCTCATCTTCCGTAGAGACGTTCCGGCGGAACGTCTCTACCCCCTCTTCTACATCTGCCTCTTTCTGGGTCAGGGGAAGTACGATGCTAAAACGCGAACCTTGATTAAGTTTAGATTCTACTTTCAACCAGCCACTGTGAATTTCAACAAGTTTCTGAGTTACAGCTAATCCTAAACCAGTACCTTCATCGCGATCGCAAGCAGGATTGGCAACTTGGAAATAAGGTTGAAAAAGTTCAGTTTGGTCTTCTTTGGAGATGCCAGCACCAGTGTCCCAAACTGTAAAATACATAAATTCACCTTTGACGGCTACTTTTAAGCCAACGCTTCCTGTGGTTGTAAACTTAAGAGCGTTGAATAGCAAATTTAATAGCATTTGCTTGAGTCGCAAAGAGTCGGCAACGATAGTTGTAATATTCGCATCTACCTCTAGACGCAGTTTCAAATTTTTATTAGCGGCTTTTTCTTTCAGCAATGCGAAAACATTGCTGCATAGTTTTGGTACATTTACGGTTTCCCACTGCACCTCTAACTGATTTGCTTCAATTTTTGATAAATCCAAAATATCGTTAATTAAAGCTAGCAGGTGCTTGCCACTGGACTGAATAATATTTAAATACTCTTGGTGACGTTCTCTTGTGGGATCGTAGCCTTGGGCTAAGAGTAGGTGAGTGAAACCGATAATAGAACTAAGCGGTGTGCGAATTTCGTGGCTAGTATTTGCGAGAAACTGGTTTTTTAGTTGATTAGTACGCTCTAGTTGCTGATTAAAGCTTTCTAGATGTTGAGAACATTCCTGCAAAGATTTTATTTGTCGCAGTAGTGCCAAAGCTACCGCACATTGATTGGCAGCGCGAGCCATCAATTTTGATGTAAGTTTAACTTGTAGTGCTTTTAGTGACTCGCTACTAGGTTCTTGTAATTCTGTGGCGATAATTAACCAGCTCGCAAACCCGCCAAAATCCTCAGCTAACCGCCAAGCACTCGGCGGGTGTTGGTTTTGTAATTGCTGTAAATCTTCAACGTCTATTGCTTGTTGCAAGCTAAATTGCAGCTTTTTTGGGATGTTGGAAATCAGTCTGGATGAGGAGCCAGAAGCATAGCAAATTTTGCCAACTGTTTCTTGTGGTTGAAACAAAGCGATCGCCACTTCACCGACGTTTAAAGCACTATTGAGTTCGTTTACAACTGTCTGGAAAATTTCGGCTTCTGTAGTACAAGTACAAAGCAGGCAATCGTTGAGCCGACTTTGCAACTTATTTAAAGTGCATTCGAGCCACAAATCGGCGCGAAGTTGCTCGGTTGAGGTCAAAACTTTTGTACTTGTATCTACCTGAGAATTCTGTTCTGGTAAGCTTGGATACTGCTGCATGGTCAACTAGACCGTTGGACAAATATTAGTTTCGATCAAGGTGCGAATAAGATTTTATGTATATTGGCATACAAATCCTTTTTATTTATAACTCATAACTAGCAGTGTCTAGTGTAATGGTATGCATAAATGGCATAAGTATAAAAATAGCGATAACAAAACGAACTGGCTTTGGTGAACCGATACAATGCTGGAAATACGAGAAGCACACGGCTAGCTTCAAAATGGCATCCACACAAGTCACTCATGTGGTTTTAACACATAAATCGACAAAATGGCATTTTTTTTAACTAAGGTAATTAAACACTGGGGAGTAGGGAGTAGGGAGTAGGGAGTAGGGACTAGGGAGAGGGGGGGATGGGAGGAAAGAAGAATTATTCTCCTGCCCCCCTGTCCCCCTGCCCCCCTTGTCTCCTTGTCCCCAAGTCGTCCCCCTGCCCCCTCTATAAAAGTGACTTAAGAATATGAATGCACAACTAGCTCAATTAATTGTTAACGGAATTGCAGTAGGGAGCATTATTGCTCTGGCAGCCGTTGGACTAACTTTAACCTATGGGATTTTACGGTTATCTAACTTTGCCCACGGTGATTTTCTCACATTGGGAGCTTATTTTACATGGCTCTTAAATAATCTGGGGATAAATATTTGGCTGTCGATGTTGCTAGCGGGAGTGGGAACGGTAGCGGTGATGGTGTTGGCAGAAAAGCTGCTGTGGTCAAGGATGCGCTCTATCCGTGCTACTTCCACTAC
>JBPCQW010000442.1:0-10306 GCA_050997715.1 Hassallia sp. | reverse complement strand
GATGGCAATACACTTATTGGTAATGAAGGTTGGAATTTCTCTGTGAGTGGCGGACTGATATCGCTGGGTAGTAGTACACCCAGCCAAGCTATAGGCAGTGATGTCAGCAGTTTACTCAGCAGTCCTGACCTTGTAACATCTGCCATATCAAATCCGGGCTACAACAACCCGAATTATGATTTCTCTACCATAGTCTAAAACTTTGTAGCAGGCGATCGCCTGTTTTTGGGCGTTGCTAAATCAAGCTATGAATGAGTGTAGAAGCAATTCATCAATTGCTTCTACAGGGCTAAATCCCAATGTCGTAAAGCTCGTATTCAAAGAAACCATATTGCCAGTTGCGTAAGTGCTGTTTGATATGCAAAATTGCTTCTATTAAAACGTGAGGAGAATTATTTATGGCAACTTATACTGGCAATTCCATTAATGAGCTTAATCAATCACTTACTGGTGATAGCTTGTCAACTGGTATTAGCAATCCCTTAGCTGTTAATGATAATCTCTTGACTGGTGGGTTGACCACCTCTATTTCTGGTAGTAGCAGTCTGCCTGTAATTGAAGACAGCAGTAACTCAAACTTCCAAAATATTGGTAGTAGCAGCAATTCCACAACAGTTATTAAAAGCAATCCGTTTGCTATTGTTGGCAACGTAGTTGTTGGTAATGGTCAATGGATAAGCAATAATGAAAGCACACCAGAGGGTGTCTCTTCAGCGCTAACGGCTAGTGTTGAGCAATTGCTTGACTCGGTTATTGTCAAACTACGTAACAGATTGCCCTTGAGTGATGCTGGCAATAATTCCAGTGATAGCAATCCGTTTGCTAATGGAAACAACCCTTTTGGTGATGGCAATCAACCTTCCGCACCAGGTTTGGATTTATCGAATGTCAGTGGTGAAAATCCGTTTGCAAGTGGTGAAAACCCGTTTGCAAGTGGTGAGAACCCAGTTGCAGGTGGTGAAAATCCGTTTGCAAGTGGTGAAAACCCGTTTGCAAGTGGTGAAAACCCATTTGCAGGTGGTGAGAACCCAGTTGCAAGCGGTGAGAATCCGTTTGCAGGTGGTGAAAACCCGTTTGCAGGTGGTGGTGCTAATCAGCAACCATCCTTCGATATCTCCCAATTCGTCTTTGGTAACGACGACAAGCTAGCATTCTTAACTGGTGATGGCAGTGTGCCTCAGTTATCATCCTCGGAGATATTGAAGACTGTCCAAGCTAATATCTTAAACGTAACTGAAATTCTCAACTCTGGAAATCTGTTTGGAGATGGTAACAATACACCTTTGCAAACACCCTCCGATCTTTTGAAGCTGTTCAGGAATGACATGTTTAGCTTCAATAGCGGTGTCAACGGTGTCAATGAACTGAAGAGTGGTGACAGTTCGTATACTGATGGTAGCAACCCATTCCTCAGCTTATTTAGTGGTGGCAGTCAGGATAAGGAAATACCCTTTGATATTTTGAACGTTGCCTTAGAAGGAATTTTACCCTTCAATGGCAAAGATAACGTATTTTCTACTCCAGAAGGTGAACTACCCATTGGTTATGGCAATCACGACTTCGGCATTGGTAACGCAACCATCGGTAATGCCAACTGGGATTACGGCAATGCCAACGCAACTATCGGTAATGGCAATTGGCTTTGGGATTCCAGCACTGACAACGCAACCATCGGTAATGGCAACTGGAATTTAGATGCCTCTCATGACAATACAACCATCGGTAATGGTAACTGGTATTGGAACTCCACTAGTGACAATACAACGCTTGGTAATGGCAATTGGAGTTTTGGAAATAACAATACAACCCTTGGTAATGGTAACTTTGACTTCGGTAGTAACAATACAGTAATTGGTAGTGGCAACAAAGTCTTCACCAGTAACAGCATAGTTATTGGTAATGGTAACTGGTCTTTAGTTATTGACAAATCAAGTGCTGGTGCTAGCGACTTTCTCACACAGCTAAATACGTGGGTGTCTGTAATGGGAGTTAAAGATGCTACTGATAACCTGATTGATTCCGTCATCGGTAAGCTAGGTCAAGCTTTTGAGCCGCTAACACACGATCTTACTGCATCAGGTACTGACACATTTAACCGATTATTTTTATCTTAAGCTTTTGTAGTAACGCTGTTTAATCGTTAGCGATCGCATACTACCCAAAAAGCCCGGTTTGTTTAACAAATCGGGTTTTTTGCAATAGAATCAATCGCATACTATTGGCAGATGTTGCGATCACAATAATTAAGATTGGGGTTAGTTGTCAGATAATCGTGCAAGCGATCGCATCCACGCTTTAATAATTGCGACAAATTCAATGTTTGCAGTTCTATCCCCGTCAACTGCCAAATTTTTACTGTTTTATCTTGACTTGCCGAAACAATCATCTTACCATCAGAGCTAAAATTCACACTCCTGACATCACCAGTATGTCCCTGGAAAGTTCTCAGCAACATCCCGCTGTGTAGACTCCAGAGTTTGATGGTGTCGTCATCACTAGCTGAAGCAATCATTTTACCGTCAGGAGAAAAACTCAAATTATTAACCGCATCAGTATGTCCGGTTAAATTTTGCAACAAGCGACCGTCACGACTCCAGAGTTTTACTGTACCATCCTGACTACCAGAAGCTATTATCTTACCATCTGGGCTGAAAGTTAAAGCCCAAACACTAGCATTGTGTCCATTAAGAGTTTTCAACAAACGACCATCGCGACTCCAAAGTTTGATAGTATTGTCAGCACTTGATGATGCTAAAAACTCACCATCTGGACTAAATTCAACATTAGTCACCCAACCTTTATGCCCCTTGAGAGTATTTAGTAAGCGACCATCAAGACTCCAGAGTTTAACAGTTTTGTCAGTACTCGCAGAAGCGAGGATTTTCGCGTCAGGACTGAAGCTCATATTTATTATCCAATCAGTGTGTCCTTTGAGGATATGGAGCAAAGAGCCATCACGTTTCCGCAGTTGGATAGTATTATCAGCACTCGCTGTCGCCACCGTGTTATCGTCTGGTGTGAAGCTAATGCTGGTAATATCGTTAATCGGGGAAGATATAGATTTTAGCAACTTCCCGTCTAAACTCCACAATTTCATCGTTTTATCGTTGCTGACCGAGAAAACGGTATTACCATTCGGGTTAAACCAAGCGCTATTCACACTATCGAGATGTCCAAAAAGAGTTTTTGGCGCATTGATATCAAGGTTCCAAAGTCTCACGGTATAATCATCGCTAGCGGAAGCAAGTAATTGACCGTCTGAACTAAAACTAACGCTACTGACTACATGGTTATGTCCCTGTAAAGTCCCCAACAATTGACCATCCAAGCTCCAAAGTTTGATAGTTTTATCAACACTCGCACTTGCGATGATTTTACCGTCAGGTGAAAAACTAACGCTTTTAACATCGCTGTTATGTCCAGTTAGCGTCTTAAGTAAACGACCCTCACGATTCCACAGTTTTACAGTATTATCAGCACTAGCAGAAGCAATTGTTTGTCCATCTTTTGACCAAGCGACACTCGAAACCTCATCGGTATGTCCTGGCAAAGTTTTTAGCAAGCGACCATCTAAACTCCACAGTTTAATTGTGCGATCATCGCTACCAGAAGCGATAATATCACCTTTAGGTGAAAAAGTAACGCTATTTACACCTTGGCTGTGTCCGGTAAGAGTTTTCAGTAACTTGCCGTCAAGACTCCAGAGTTTGATAGTATCATCATTGCTAGCAGAAACAATCATTTGACCGTTAGGGGAGAAAGCAACGCTATTAACTCCATCATTATGTCCAGAAAGTGTTTTCAGCAACTTGCCATCCCGACTCCAAAGTTTGATAGTTGCATCAGTACCTGCCGAAGCAATAATTTGACCGTTGGCAGAGAAACTCACACTATTGACTCCATCGCTATGTCCGCGTAAAGTGTGAAGTAACTTGCCGTCACGCTTCCAAAGTTTGATAGTTGTATCAGTACTTGCCGAAGCTAGCATTTGTCCATCGGGAGAGAAACTGACACTACTCACCCAAGAATTATGTCCAATCAAACGGTTGCGTTCTTGAGTTTGATCGATCGCCTGTTGTAAAGTAGTTGCAGTTGCAGTTTTAATCTGTTTTGTAATCTCAGGATACATCACCTGACTGAAAAACATCATCTTCTGTAACTCTTGCCCTGCCTTAACACTAGTTGATAGTGCTTCCAATTGTTTATGCGAGAAAAGAAAGTTTTCTGACAAAGAATTTAAAGCTTGTATTTCTCGCAACTGCGCTTTTTGACTTTGCTGATAAGCTAAACCTGCAAAAGAGAAAGCAGCTATTCCCAAAATACTGATAACAGTTACAGCTTTTTGCGCTTGTTTGAGTCTACTTTTTTCTTGCAGTTGTTGTCGTTGTCTTTCTTCTAGACAACCACCAATAAATTGTTGAACATCAAAAGATAATTCCTCAGTGTAATTGATATAAATATCTTCCGCTTCAGCCAAACGCACACCCTGCAACAAAAAATCAGATTGTTCAGCACCATGCTTCCACATCTGTGCAGCTTGCTCAATTTGACGTTGCGATCGCAATCTACCACGATTTTCCTCCAACCACCATCGCAAAGTAGACCAGTAGCGAATCAACACCTCATGAGCGACTTCTATCGTCACAGAAGAGGAGGGGGGGATGGGGGGATGGGGAGACAGGGGGAAAGAATTATTCTCCTTGTCTCCTTGTCTCCTTGTCTCCTTGTCCCCTTGTCCCCCTTGTCCCCTTGTCCCCCTTGTCCCCCTCCCTCCTTCTTCCAAATTCACCACTACCAACTTCGCAGCAGTTAACGCTGCTAGTGTCTTTTCTACCAGTGACGCGGGATATTTTTTCACAACTAACTCTGATTTATACACCCGTCGCCGAGTATCTTCAGTACCTTCACCTAACTGCGTCAGTGATAGAAAAATCCAACGAGCGCATTCTTGAGCTTCAGGATCTAAACTTTCGTAAACAGCTTGCGCTTTAGTTTCCAGCGCTCCTTTAATTCCACCTAAGTGCTGCTGATAAGCTTGTAAAGTTAACTTACCTGCAACTCGATGTTCCCACAACTGCTCTAAGACAAATTCTAAAAGCGGTAAATCTCCGGGTGAACGGTGTAACTCTTGCAACAGCACTTCAACCAACACTGGCTCAACTGTTAAACCGACTTGTTCAGCTGGGTTAATAATAACATTGCGATACTCCTCCTCACTTAAACAAGGCGGTACAAGTATGCTAGACTGCTGCAAAAGCTGCGCTAATTTCGGTATTTCCAAACAAGGTGCAATAAAATCTGCCCGCAGAGTGATGACTATTTTTAACTTACCTTCGCTTAATTCCAATGCTTCCAACACAACTTCTAAAAAGCGCTCTCTGTCAGCAGCTTGGGCAAGGGTGAATAATTCCTCAAACTGGTCTATAACTAAAATAATGGTTGGTTCTGGTCGGTTACATACCCAGTGAGCGAATCCTTGTCCCCCTTCATACAACATTGCCTCTAGTTGTATTTGCTGGTAAGCTTTTTCTTTCTCAGTACCGCTATCTACCAAGCGTCGGGATAAAGCTAAGAGGGGATTTGCACCAGGACGAAAGCTTTTAATCCACCATTCTTCGCTACCAGGAAATTGTTTACCACGTTGCAGTTGAGCGATTAATCCCGCTTGCACAACTGATGATTTACCGCTACCAGAGGCACCAACTACCGCAAGAAATGACTTACTTGCCAGATGATGTATAAGTTGCTGCGTCAAAGCTTCTCTACCGTAGAAATACTGAGCATCTTCCGAAGTAAAAGCTCTTAATCCTCGATAAGGGCAAAGTCCTAAATCAATTCCTTCCGTTAACTGTATGGTTCTTATATCAGTTTGGGTAGGTATAATTGCGATAACGCCTTGAATCCCCGATACCCAAATGTGCAATGGTAATCTATTTGAACAAGATACTTGCAATTGAGTTATCCAACTAGCTACCGATAAACTGTTTTGTTGTTGGGCAGCTTTCAGGGTATCGTGGAGAACTTGAGCGAATTGTTCAGGATTATCTTTTGGGGAAGCAGCGGCAATGATACACTGTCCTTGTTCAGAACTTAGTTGCAAGTCTTCTATCCAATCTTCTAATGAAACTTGTTGCGTTTGGTCACAAGGACAATCTAAGATAATAATTTGTTGAGTGTAAGGCGATCGCCTGAGTTGTTGTCTTAACCAAGAGCGACTCAATTGAATATCCGACCCCACTGCTAACACAGCTTCCCCCGCTTCAGTTTCCTTCAGCCTGCCACGCAGATATAATAAAACTGTTGCATCATGTTCTAAATTTTGAGAATCTTGCTTTTTCTGCAAGCAATTCTGCATTCCTTCTTGAATATATGAAGCAGTGATTTTATCAGCTTGTGGCAAATACTCCAACTCAAAGCCACCAACACCCCACAACAGTTTACAAAAATCGAGAGTCGTCTTATTAGTCGTCAATCCCTCAACAATCAGCGCTTGTCGCAAAGAAGACGATTGCACAACTTCTGATTTTAAGCCAAGAACAATTTCCCCAACTCCTTCAACAATCCGCTTCGGAGTTTGCAAAGGATATTCTGAAAAAAGTCTAGTTTCTCCCCTACCTCTTTTTTGCTGGTTAATCAGTCGCAGTTGTTGATTAGTTTGCTCGATATATTGCTGCGTCTGATGATAAATATATCGATAAAGACCGTCCGCTTCAATCAAACCCCGTGCATCAGCAGCTTCACCTCGCAACCCCCGCATTAAATAATAAGTAAAGACTCCGTGTCCTAATTCCGGAAATTCCCAAGATTGTTGATCTGTGTCACAAGAAAGCAAAGCATAAAATCCTTTACTTTTTTTCGCTTTTTGCCGCAACAAGTCTACCATTTGCGGTGTCGGGTTTTCGCGGTTTGGTATTTCTCCTTTTGCTCCCTTGAGTGACATACTACCGCTATGACAAGCATCCAACAATACCAACTGAGTCTGCGCTCCACTATGTCCTAATAAATGCAATAATTCCTGTAATCCTAAACCTGTGTTGAGTAAATTATCGATTTGCGTATCTGCCAGACACAAAACTACCTGCCCAGAGTTTGGCTCTACCATCCCGTGTCCAGAAAAATAAAATAAAATTGTGTCTTGTGGTTGAGCCGCAGCAGCAATTTGCTTTAAACTAGTACGAATATTTATTAGAGTGGGCAACTGTAACGACAAATCGTGGTGAGTCCACACCTCAGTCTGCGGAAAAGCTTGGGTTGCATCTGCTAAAGCTTCTGCTAAACCCTGACAATCAACGGCTGAGTAGCGCAAAGAGGGCAATCGTTCATCTTGGTATTGGTTAACACCCACCAACACCAACCAAAGTTTTGCCTGTCCGGTTTCTAAAGCATAAGTTGAGCGACTAGTAGCAACGCCTAATGGACACATTTTTTTAAATTACGATACGGGTAATAGCAACCAATCTCGAAAATATACGGTAAAATTTTATGTTATATAAATACTACTTATTTAATAAGAGTCAAGTTTTTCTAGGTTGGCTGCTACGTTTTTATGCATTCTTGTTGAAGGATATATCCGGAAAACTTTACAAATCTATATACTTAATAAGAGAAAAATTAGGTTTGGGTATGCAGCATTTGACTCGTTGCCAGTCTCAGACTGGGAATGTGATAAAGAGGGCTGCTGCCTCCAGCCTTCACCGGAGGCAGCAGCCCTCCATTAAGTAGGTGAGTGGGAAAATTTATCGTTGGGATAAGGCACTTGATCTGGAGGGAAGAGAGTTTTGACCCAGTTCATCTTTATTTACATAGTTGGGTTTTATTGTGCCTACCTACTTAATTGCTGCTTTGTAACGAGAGTAAATAAATCTTAAATTCTTCGGTTGCGATAACTAAGTAGAAGGTATTATACTAGCACTTAAGTATATAAGATTACCAGGAACAAATACTTGATCAAGCTAGTCTTGCGAGTTGGGATTTAAAATTTTGGATTGAGTGGTACACCATTCATTAGGATACTAAGACTTTTCAGCCTAACGCAAAATAGAAAGGGTGCAAATTTACGATCGCCAAAACGACAGAAGACTGCATAAAGAAACTCAAGTACATCTATTAAGTCTGTGAAAAGGTATAAACCGAAAAAAGTTGAGGTTATTAACTGTTTTGGCAAGTTTACCTTAGTTTCGGGAATGCTTTGATGGCATTGAGTAGATAAACGTATTGCAACAAAGGTTTTAGTCACACATGAGGAGATTATTTGAGATGAAAACGCGAGTTTTGAGGGTCATACAAGTTTTTTTCCAATCGGGTGCATTGGAATTTATTAAAGTATTGTCGAAATTGAGTGGCACAATTTTGAAGATGAATAAGTCAGGTAATAAACAGGAAAATCCATTACAAGAACAAACAGAGGAAGTTTCCAGGAAAATAGGAGAATCAACAGTTGATCCGCAACCAACACAGCCACCAACTCCTGTACGACTGAAGAATGAACTACAGGAAACAGAGGAAATTTCCCGGAAAATAGGAGAATCAACAGTTACTCCGCAACCACCAAAGCCACCTAATCCTGTGCGAGTGAGAAAAATAGGAGTTGCAACGGTGACTCCGCAACCAAAGAAGCCACCTCGTCCAGTGCGTTAGCAGCTTTACCGATAAATACATCAAAATTCATATGAAAAAGCAAATTGTGATAGCGATCGCTTTACCAATACTATTGGCTAGTGCAACATCTAGTTTTGCGGGTGAAGTTGTGAAAAAGCCAGTAATAACACCCAGCGCTACTATCAAGCCAGTTGTATCTGCACCTGTGATTGGTGGACAACAAGTAAATAAACCTGGTGAAGGAACTGTAACAAAAAAACCCATCAAACCTCCTAAACCTCGCCGTAGAGACTCGACTTTGGTCAACCAACGCCAGATTTTACAGCCTGTCAACTCTACTCTCCTAAATCGAAACACAAATCCCGCTCTTGGTTACTAAACTTGGGGTTATTCTCTAAATAATCATGTAACCATCGACAACTGCGAATCAACAGATGATCTAAATCTGTGGTTGGCAGTTCTTTGGTATCAACACGCCAAACTTTAACCGTACCGTCTTTACTGCTAGAAGCAATCATCTTACCGTCAGGGCTAAAACTGATATCGCTGACAGCTTGGCTATGTCCCGAAAACGTCTTCATTTCTATACCATCAAGACTCCATAATTTCACTGTTTTGTCGTTACTTGCAGAAGCAATCATGTTACCTTGCGGGCTAAAAGTTACAGCCCAAACTGCCTCAGTGTGTCCTCGCAGGGTTTGCAGTAACTTACCATCTTTCACCTGCCAAAGTTTGATAGTTTTATCAGAACTAGCAGAAGCGAGGATATCACCTTGCGGATTAAAACTTATACCACCTACAGCATTAGTATGTCCGGTGAGGGTTCGCAGTAACTGACCATCGCTTACTCGCCAGATTTTCACTGTGTTATCTCTGCTAGCGGAAGCTAGAATATCACCTTTAGGGCTAAATGTCACGCGAAAAACTTCACCGTTATGTCCAGTTAAGGTTCTAATAAGTTTGCCATCTTTTACCCACCAGAGTTTAATAGTTTTATCTGCACTCGCAGAGGCGAGAATATCACCTTTTGGACTAAAAGCCACATTATCAACTTCAAAGTCATGTCCTTGCAGCGTTTTAATCATATAACCGTCACGAGTTCGCCACAGTTTCACCCAGCCTTCGGCACCAGCAGAAGCCAGAGTTTGCCCGTCTGGACTGAAACTGACACCATAAACAGCATCTCTATGTCCTAGTCCATTAGGCGACTTGTCTAAACCTTCTAGAGAAAAGCGCAAAGTCATACTCGGTATTTGCCAAAGTTTGATTGATTTGTCGTCACTAGAGGAAGCCAGGAGATTACCTTGCGGGCTGAAACTAACACTATTTACCGAAGATTTATGTCCAGTCAGAGTTTTAATTAAACTATTGTCTCGCCGCCAAAGTATAACACTTTGATCTGCGCCGGCGGAAGCTAAAGTCTGACCATCAGGGCTGAAACTAACACCAAAGACTGCTATAGTGTATCCCAAGAAAGTTTGCAGCAAAGTGCCATCTTGGGAATTCCAAAGTTTAATTGCGGTACCAATACTAGCTGAGGCTAAAGTTTGACCATCGGGACTGAAACTTACCGATGTTATTTGATCGCTATGTGCCTCAATTGTTTTTGGCAAAGTAGCATCGCTAATTCTCCAGATTTTGATAGTTTTATCAGCACTACCTGAGGCTATTCTACCGTCAGGACTAAAAGTCACACTGTTAACTGCCG
>JBPCQW010000497.1:0-23518 GCA_050997715.1 Hassallia sp. | reverse complement strand
CAGAAAAAATGGAAGGACTAGCGATCGGTCCACAACTTAAAGATGGTTCCTACGCGCTGCTAATTGGCACTGATAATGATTACAGCGTGACGCAAATTGACGATCAGCCGACTCAGTTCGATATTTGCAGTAACAACAATGGTACTAGCGTTAGTCGCCTACCCATCGACAAAGGCTGTCCTACGGGTCAAAACTTGATTCCTGGCTACCTTTACTCGTTTAAAGTAAGTGCGGCTGAGTTAGGCAACTTTATTCCACCATCTAAGAAAGTACCAGAACCAACGGCAACTGTTGGAATAATGCTGCTAGGTTTGAGTGGCTTTTGGCTGAAACGACGAATGAGGTAAGAGGGAATGGGGAATGGGGAATGGGGAATGGGGAATGGGGAAAATTCCTTTTTGTCCCCCTTGTCCCCCCTGTCTCCCCGTCTCCCCTACATTCCCCCATCATCAATAGTCTTAGATTTAGATTTTGCCTTATTAGCGCTGCGTTTGAGTGCAGAGAGGCGTCCTTCGTATTTAGAGCGATCGCGCTTGCTGGCAGTGTTGTCAATTAGGGTTTTTAATGCGCTACCGAGACTTTTGTAAGCGTTGGGGAGACTATAACCAAAGCGAGTTGCGAGTGCGATCGCTTTATCATCTGCGTCGATCAGTTCTCTTATTTGCTTTTCGCCATTATTCTTTTGATATAATCGCCAGCCAGAAACGCCACACAAAGCCATAGCTAAGACCAGCAGCAATCCATCCTGCACCCACAACTCACCGACAGCACCCCCTAAACCAATCGCTAGAGCCGCCATTTCCCATCCATCTTTGGGGATAGTGTCATTTTGGACGCGGGCGACTTCGTGCCAAAAAAGTAGGTTACGCTGATCCATTGCGAGCGCATCCCATTTCACCAGGTCAATTTGGATTTCTACCTGGTCTTTGCCAATTTCTTCGCAGCGGACCAGGGGTGGATTAACCTCAGTTGTGCCTTCAACCGTTACCCAGCTCTGCAATTCTGGCGGTAGTAAGTTTTTCAACCGCCGAAGTTCACTCATTTCCGCTTTGGCAGAGGAGGTTGCATAGGATGTCATAAAATCCAGCCCTAGAAAAATTCTGTATATAGTGAGGGTATCACTTTGGAGTATAGCTATAAAGAGTGATAATTCGCCTCACTCGTTAGGAAAACTTCCGCGTTTTTTCCGTGCTTCCATTGCTTTCTCCAGAAGGTCTAGTAATCCTGGAGCTTCTTCTTGAATACTCAGCAATAGTCTTTCGCCAAGTTCTACATTACCAGGATCTTGTCCTGTTTCCATGACCTCTTGCAGACGCGGGATGGCGACGCTATCGACAATTTGAATTAAACCCGAAAGACAACGGTTAAATTGTTTTTCGGTAAGAATTGAGTCTTCTAGGGGAAACTCAATAATCGCCCGGATTTCGCCATCAGATGGGTCATACTCCCATTGGAGCATTTTAGTCTCCCAGGAAATCGCAAGCATCGTCTGGAGGATAGCTCCTTTATAAGGATGGTCTTTCACTCCCTGAAGAACTTGAGGTGCAAATACCCGGAAAAATTTTCCCTCTTCATCCAGTTGGACAACAATCAGAAAATCTTCTAGGTTTTCAGCTTCCACACCTGTGATAATACGGTCTTCTTCGTCATCGAAACGGTAGTCCCAACCAAGTTTGTCTAAGTATTTGGCAATCTGTTGCAGATTAGCTCCCATAAAAGCCTCACAACGAACGGTGGAGCGGCTGTCACCAGACCTAGTTTAACTTGGCTTTGGTAACGCCATAACATCATAGGGAGAGGGGAAAAGGGGAAAGGGGAAGGGGCAAAGGTAAAATGCTGCTGTTTACTTGTTGCTAGGGGCGTTTGGAATCATGCGATCGCCATTATCCGTCCAATAACAGATTTAAGTAAGTTGTGGTTGTTACTTAAAATAGAACCACTTCTGTATAAATAAATATGTCTGACTATTCGAGCATAACAGCAGCCATCATCCAGCAAGCTAAAAATCTTGAGAAAACTTTACCAATAAAAAATGAAGCTTGCCGTCCCAAATTCTTTTTTCACCCTGAACCTACTGCAAAAGTTTGCCTTTTTTTCCACGGATTTACTGCGGGTCCCTATCAGTTTGAACCATTGGCAAAAGCATTATTTGAAGCAGGTTATAATGTTTTAGTTCCGTTGCTGCCCGGTCATGGAGTCGCAGGAAAATGGGACAAGGATAATCCACCTCCTTTGCCAAGTGAAATCGAAATTTATCAACAATTTGCTTTTTCTTGGTTGGAAGTTGCCCAAAAGTTAGGAAATCAAGTAATAGTTGGCGGATTATCTACTGGAGGTAATTTAGCAGCTTGGTTAGCACTAGAACGTCCTCAAGAAATTGAAAGAAGTTTATTATTTGCGCCATCGCTTGGTAGTAATAATGCAGTAGTAGATTTTTTAGTAGAAGTGTTGCCTATTTATTACGAATGGTTAAATAAAGATAATTCAGGAAACTTTGGTTATGATGGCTTTTTGATTCCAGCATTTAGAATATTTTTGGATATGGGTAAAGAGATTTTGGAGCGCGTGGAAAAAGAGCCAACAGTGCCGATGTTTGTAATTTATAGTGAAAGCGATCGCGCTATCAATCACCATGAAATAAAGATTTTATTTGAATCTGTATTAAAGCAGCAACCCCAGTCATGGTATCACCGTTTTGATAAAAGTCTAGAAATTCCCCACACGATGATGACTAAAGCCGAGGGAAATAAATATCAAGACTTGCTGATTACTTTAGTTAAAGCTTATGTAGAGAGCGATATAACTTGGAATGAATTGATAAAAGTAGGTTATCAGATATTGCAAGGAAAAACTTTTGAGGCTGCTGTGAGTGAATTAGATTTAGTTGATAGAGTTACTCCAGATTTGTCAGTTTTGCTGGCAGTGATGGATGATAAAATGATTATTGAGGGGTTATAAGTGAAGAGGCAACAACAGTGTATGCTAATGCACGCAAATCGCCCTCAGACTCGAAGTCTGGGGCTATACGAACAAAGTCCGCCTACGCGGACTTCATGGAACTTATGCAGGCGGGTTTGGTTTATTATGCTCTAGTGATTAATAAGATAATACTTGAAGCAAAAGAAAAGATTTTTAAACTACTGCTGCATCTGGGTTGTGATTTTCGCTGCTAGTAACAGTTTCTTCCAACGTTTCTCCAATCTCATCGGCTATGGTCGCTCCTGCTACACCACCCAAAATACCACCGAGATTCTGACAAAACACTTCTAGTGTAGTATCTGCTATACCATCAATCAAACCATTGGATAAAAATTCTCCAATGCCAAGTCCAGCAGCGCCACCTAAAAAGCCACCGCAACAAGTTCCAGCACTAGTAAATGCTACTTTCAATACGTTTCTAATAAGTTTTTTCCGAAGTTTTGGATTTAAGTTCATGGTAAATTACGAATCTGATTATTTAACTAAACAACGTTGTAATAGTTCCACTTTAATCCACAATATTTAATAAATAGTGAAGATACTATGAAATAAGTAACAAATTATTTAAAGATAAGTGTGTTTTTTACCTTAGATTATATCCATCATGTTTGTACTAGTGTATGGAAAAAGGCGCTCGCTCTCTTCTCTCTGCGTTCTCTGCGCCTCTGCGGTTCGTAAAAGATTTGGGCGATCGCTCTCTTCCTCCTCTTTGCGTTCTTCTCCTCTCAAAGAAAGCAGTTCGTAAAAAATCACAAAGCAAATTCATAAAATATCATTAATCCTCTGGAGGATGCCAACCAGCAAGCACCCAATAACTGCGAACTTCTAAGGCATCCGGATCATCACTTAAATGTAAAACTGCAACAGTTACGCGACCAGTTGGTGTTTTGCCAACAATACGCAAACCATCTTCAGTCCAGCAAAAATGTTCAGACCAAACTTGGTTACGTGGGTTAAAAAGTTTTACCGTCTCCCTCGTTTCCAGGTCAATTCCTGTCGTTTTATCGCTTTTGTAGCCATTACAAAGTGGGCAGGCTAACCACAAGTTCGATTCATCATTGCTGCCACCTTTAGAAATGGGGATAATATGCTCAATTTCCAAACGTGCCATCACCAAACGCTGGGGACTTAAGCAATAGCCACAGCGATTTCTAGCAGCAGTGCGGACACGACGGTCTATCTCTACAGGGATGTAACTTCGAGCCATTGCTGTTAAGTCAGAGCCGATTTCAAGCCACGTTCAACAGCTACTTTTAAGGCTCTCGCTTTACGTACCAAACCCTTTCGGTAGACTTGCATCAGTTCATCTAATTGTCTAACTTCTGCTTCATTAAGCTGTCCTTCTTGGTTACGCGCTAAGAGATCACTGAAAACCTCTTGCTGCTCAGTTTCCATTTGCATATCGCACAGAGCCAAAACCTGCTCATTAGGTAATGACTCTATAGGTAGTTCGGTAATCGCACGGTCAATAAATTCTAGTAATACATCTTCAAGTCGCTGATGTGTGAAAGCAGCAATTTCCTTTGCTCTTTGTGCCAGCGTCTCAGGAAGTTGAAGGGTGACAATTTCAGTCATTTGCTACCAGATAAGCCTTTTACTTTCGATTGTATCCAAATTTGGATGTAGGAATAGATCAGAGTGGGGTGAAGCTCTCTTCCTCTTCTGTGTTCTCTGTGTCCTCTGCGCCTCTGCGGTTCCTATAAAAAAAGGCGAACCCAAAGTTCGCCTAACTTAACATAATCTCGCTCAATAAAAACCCTAAACCTTAGCGTCTTCTCTCACCAACTTATCCCAACCCAAATCTTTCAAATTATTATTCCGACGCAGCGGACGAGTTACCAACTCCAAAATATCCCGCGCATTTGTAAAGCCGTGAATTTGAGCAAAAGTGAACTCTACAGACCACTTAGTATTAATCCCGCGTGCTTCCAACGGATTAGCGTGAGCCATACCAGTAATCACCAAGTCTGGCTTAAGTTCATAAATCCGCTGAAGCTGATTGTAATTATCCGGCTTCTCAACAATAGAAGGCAGGGGTGAACCCATTTCCTGACAAGTTTTCTCTAATAAAATCAACTCAGCAGCTTGATAGCGCTTATCCATGTAAGGGATACCAATTTCCTGAACAGTCATCCCGCAGCGCACCAGGAACCGCGCTAAAGAGACTTCCAGCAAATTATCACCCATGAAAAACACAGACTTGCCGCGAATCAATTTTACATAATCTTCCAAACCTTCCCAAATTTGCGCTTCCCGCTCATCCAAACCTTTGGGAGTAATATTAAACACCGAGCAGATTTTCTCAATCCAAGCGCGGGTACCATCGGGTCCAATGGGGAAAGGTGCGCCAATTAGCTTACATTTGCGGCGACGCATTAAAGTGGTAGCAGTACGGCTGAGAAAAGGGTTGACACCAGAGACATAATACCCTTCTTCGAGTACAGGCAGTTCAGTAAAGCGCTTCGCGGGCAACCAACCGGAAACTTTTATACCTTGTCTCTTCAGTTCCAAAGTTAACTGAGTTACAACCGGATCGGGGAGAGAACCAAATAAAACCAAAGGCGGATGATCTACGTACTCAGATTCATCTTGAGCTACATCTTCTTTCTTCTTACCGAAGTTGAGTAATTTAGCGATCGCATTCCGTTCATTTTTCTCTGTTTCCGCCACGGGAACATTATCTGGACAGCGATTAGCCATTGCAGCTAAGACGGTATCTTCTCCTTGAGTAAAGGCGTAATCTAGACCGTTAGCACGCGCTACTACTATCGGGATACCAATTTCCGATTCTAGCTTGGGTGCCAAACCTTCCAAGTCAGTTTTGATGATTTCCGTGGTGCAAGTGCCAATCCAGACAATTACACTCGGATTGCGATCGCGTTTAATTTGCAAGCACAACCGCTTTAACTCTTCATAATCATTCAGCTGTGCGGAAATATCTCCCTCTTCCAACTCAGCCATTGCATAGCGGGGTTCAGCAAAAATCATCACCCCCATCGCGTTTTGTAAAAAGTAGCCACAAGTCTTTGTCCCAATCACCAAAAAGAAGCTATCTTCAATTTTTTGGTATAGCCACGCTACGCAGCTAATCGGGCAAAACGTATGATAATTACCAGTTTCACACTCAAAATTTAAAGCTGATGGTTCTTGAGTAGCAGTCATTTTATTATTTTCTCCCCGTGGTATTTAAAGTTGTAGAGACGCGAGGAACATCGCGTCTCTACAACTTTGTAATTACGCGTTGGGAAAAAGGCGAGCAATTTCCGAGTCGTCAAAAACGCCAGATGGCAAATCTTCCCCTGAAGCTGATTTCTCTTCACCCCAGACATCAGACAACACGTCGCTAAACGCATTTTCGTCTGGTGTATCTAAATCATCCAGCATGTTTTGCCCCAAGTTTGCTGATGGTGCAGTTGCTGCGGAGATTTTGCTGTCGCTATCCTTCAAGTCATCAAAGGAAATATCGCCAAAATCATCTACAGATTCGATGCTGGTCTGGTGAATTGAGTTTTGCCCGTTCGTGAAGGAAATATCGCCAAATCCATTCGCAGTTCCATTCGACACTGGTACGTCAGCCATATCACTTAACGACATTTGGCTAAACTCATCTGGGATCAGCATTTCTTGATGGGAATCTACCATCACGAACTCGTGAATAATCGCCTCTTCCCCAAAGCCATTTATATTGAGAATCGTCAAGGTTTCATCATGGGGCTTTCCCTCGATGATTCCTTCTGATTCCATGTCTTCTTCTACTTTGGGCATGACGCGGTTGCCCAAAGCCATATCAGGATCAAAATGCAAATCCAGCACTTCTATCAAAGTATCTGCGTCTGGATTCAATTTCGCAAAAGGTAGCATTAACTGCGCTAGCTTCGGTTCCAGCGCGTTAACGACTCCCAGGATGAGGTAAGACGGGGGTCGCTTTCCACCATCGGGGGTGTAAACCGATTCCACCTGCATGTGGAGGGTAATCCAGTCACGATTCACCTGGAAAAATTGCAACCACTTTTGTCTTAAAGAATCTGTAAAGCTGTAAAAGAAAGCCATGTTATCCCCCATCCTGAGAAAATAGATGATTTATACAATCATCAAGTCTAATTGCTCTTCCGGATTAGTAACCTGGGGTTTACTCGGATTTAAGTAAAAATCAGACAACAAAGAGAACAATTCGCGGTCTGGGGTGTCGTTAGGTACAACACCTTCTGGACGCGCTAAAATTTGGTCGGCGATGCTGAGGTAATAATCGCAAACGTAGTTCAGAGAAGGATCGTTCTCTGCCATTTCAAATAAAGTCTTGCCTTTGACGCGAGAAACACGGATGTCTTCTATCAAAGGTAATACTTCCAGTACTGGCATGGGTACTGTTTCGATGTATTTCTCGATCAAGTCGCGCTTAGAGGTGCGATTACCAATTAAACCAGCTAAACGCAATGGGTGAGTACGTGCTTTTTCGCGTACTGAAGCTGCAATGCGATTTGCCGCAAATAAAGCATCAAAACCATTGTCGGTAACAATCAAGCAGTAATCAGCATAGTTGAGAGGTGCTGCAAAACCACCACATACAACGTCACCGAGAACGTCAAACAAAATTATATCGTACTCATCAAAGGCGTTGAGTTCTTTGAGTAATTTCACGGTTTCGCCAACTACGTATCCGCCACATCCGGCACCAGCAGGCGGACCACCCGCTTCAACACAATCGACACCACCGTAGCCTTTGTAGATTACATCTTCGGGCCAGACATCTTCGTAGTGATAGTCTTTTTCTTGCAGGGTGTCGATAATTGTCGGAATCAAAAACCCGGTCAAGGTAAAAGTACTGTCGTGTTTCGGGTCACATCCAATTTGGAGAACTTTTTTCCCGCGTCTGGCTAGGGCGACGGAGATGTTACAACTGGTTGTGGATTTACCAATACCACCTTTTCCGTAAACTGCTAATTTCACTTTTGTCTGCCTCTTATAGTTTCTTATCGAACTTCTTGGCTAAAACATTTGCCTTCACCTAGCCGCACAAGCCGCGATGTGTGAGGTCTTCGTCATTATTGTCCAAATTCAATTTAAAAGAAAGTGGCGGTTAATCTGTCATAGGGTTATATTAGGCAGATTTTGTCTCAATTAATCATATTTGGGTTTTAATTAGCTATAAAACTATACAAAGCCTCAAAAAAGTAAAAAATCAGGTTTTTAGTACCTAAATAAATAAAATTAGTTACAAAACACAAAAAGCTTTCATCGCCTTTTTAAATGGATTTCATAGAAGTAACTGATGCTCAAATTAGTTTATTTTGGGAAAAGGCAATTTCAGTTATGAGTGCTTCATTTTTATAACTGAAGTACTTACAGCAAAAGCTGTGTAAGCCGATTTTCTTCCGATAAGCTCAGTTTTCAGCCTTGGAAATCTAGGTTTTTATGCCTTGGTTATGCAAATAAAGTTGCCGTTGTCAATGACAATAAATGGGTAATTAGCTAGTGAGGGAAGATTATGCGATCGCATAATCTTCCCTGATTTCTAGTTATTTGTAAAAAATTATTAATTTAAGGAATATTGGTTAAATTTTATTAAAAATATTGCACTAACTGCTTCTGGGCTATAAGCCTAAGGCGTTGTGCGTACAAAGTCCACGCAGGTGGACTAAGGTTAGGAAACATCTTCTTCTACTGCCCTTATTTCTTGTAATGTTTGCCAGCCAGCTTGCCACTGAGAATTATCTTGTAACAATTTGGCATTTAGCCAGAAGCGAACATTAGGGTCACAAGCAGCAACCATCTCAGCATAAACCCACTTAGCCTGATTTTTGCGGTTGACGACTTGGAAGTGTCGCCAACCATCTACTTTTTGCTGCGCTGTCCATTTAGAACCGACTAAGTAAGGAAATTTTTGTTTTTTAGGCATTGGTCAATAGTCAATAGTCATTGGTCAATAGTCAACAGTCAATAATCAATAGTTGTTTGCCTCCTTGTCCTCTTGTCCCCTCATCCCCTCACTCCCCACGGACGAAGGAAGGTATCACATACAACTTCACCATTTTCTTCAACGCAGAGGGAAAAGCTTTTAATATGGAGCCAACAGCTGCTGATCTGTTGGTTAATTTTGCGCGTTTTTTTAGAAAAGCGTTGCCGGACAATTTCGTTAGGGCAGAGAATTTCTAGAGTACCTGTGCCATCTTCGTGGTTTACAATGCGAAATCGGCAGTCTTGCAACATTGCGCGGCTGCTGCTGTCGAAAAACCGCTTAAAGCGTTGTAGCAATTCACCTTCGTTCATTTCGCTGACGCGCTTCGGGAGGATGAAATCTTCTTCGTCAAATTCAAAGTCATCATCCTCGAAGTCGTGGGTGTCAATCATCTTGTGTATTAACTACTCGACTTACGATTATCGTAACGCTGTGTGAGCGGTAATATAACATTTGGTCATCTGTCAGGTGTTGATAAACAAGCGAAGTTGGGGTGAGGTTTTTTGCCGGACGGTAATCCTACTTTAAAATAAGGTAAAGACCGATCCAGCTAATTGTCGGCGTCTTTTTACAATCAGTTTATCAGAAGAAATTTTATTGTTTTTCTAAGAAGCGTTGTTTAAACGCCTTCATTAGTTAGTTGAGTCAAAAGCCTATGCAACCCACTAACCCGAACCAATTTACCGAAAAAGCCTGGGAAGCGATCGCGCACACTCCAGATATTGCCAAACAATATCAACTACAGCAGATCGAAAGCGAACACTTAATGAAAGCGCTGCTGGAACAAGAAGGACTCGCTAGCGGTGTTTTTACCAAAGCGGGTGTAAATCTCCAAAAATTACGCGATCGCACTGAACAATTCATTCAACGTCAGCCAAAAGTATCCGGTAGCAGCAGTTCCGTCTACTTAGGACGCAGCTTGGATACTCTCCTAGATCGCGCTGATGGCTATCGCAAAGAATTTCAAGACGAATACATCTCTATTGAACATTTATTACTCGCATACGCCAAAGATGACCGCTTTGGCAAAAGTCTATTCCAAGAATTTGGATTAGACGAAGGCAAATTAAAGAATATCATTAAACAAATTCGTGGGAACCAGAAAGTGACCGACCAAAATCCAGAAGGCAAATATGAAGCACTGGAAAAATATGGGCGTGACCTCACAGAAGCTGCCCGTCAAGGTAAACTTGATCCAGTGATTGGACGAGATGATGAAATTCGTCGCACCATCCAAATTCTCTCACGTCGTACCAAAAATAACCCCGTTTTGATTGGGGAACCGGGTGTTGGTAAAACTGCGATCGCTGAAGGATTAGCACAGCGGATTATCGCCGGCGATGTACCTCAGTCGCTCAAAGACCGCAAGCTGATAGCTTTAGATATGGGTGCTTTGATTGCCGGGGCAAAATTCCGGGGTGAATTTGAAGAACGTCTCAAAGCAGTATTAAAAGAAGTTACCGAGTCTGGCGGCAATATTGTATTATTTATCGATGAAATACACACCGTAGTCGGTGCCGGTGCGACTCAAGGTGCGATGGATGCAGGTAACTTGTTAAAACCGATGTTAGCGCGGGGTGAATTGCGCTGTATTGGGGCGACAACTCTTGATGAATATCGCAAGTATATCGAAAAAGATGCCGCTTTGGAAAGACGTTTCCAGCAGATTTATGTCGATCAACCGAGTGTAGAAGATACTATTTCGATTTTGCGGGGGTTGAGAGAACGTTATGAAAACCACCACGGGGTAAAGATTTCTGATAGTGCTTTAGTTGCAGCTGCTATATTGTCGAGTCGATATATTAGCGATCGCTTTCTTCCCGATAAAGCGATCGACTTGGTAGACGAAGCGGCAGCCAGACTGAAAATGGAGATTACCTCCAAACCCGAAGAACTCGACGAAATCGACCGCAAAATTCTGCAATTAGAAATGGAAAGGCTTTCTCTCCAAAAAGAAAGCGATGCAGGTTCTCGTGAACGTTTAGAAAGACTAGAAAAAGAACTTGCGGATTTTAAAGAAGAACAAAGAACCCTCGATACTCAATGGCAGTCTGAAAAAGATATTATCACCAAAATTCAGTCTGTTAAACAAGAGATTGAACGGGTAAATTTGGAAATTCAACAAGCAGAACGCGACTACGATCTTAACCGCGCTGCTGAGTTGAAATATGGCAAATTAACAGATTTACATCGTCAATTAGAAGCCGCAGAAAGTGAACTTGCCCAAACGCAACACAGCGGAAAATCACTGTTGCGGGAAGAAGTAACCGAAGCTGATATTGCGGAAGTTATTTCTAAATGGACAGGAATTCCTATCAGCAAGTTGGTGGAATCTGAAAAAGAAAAACTGCTGCAATTAGAAGATGAACTGCACCACCGTGTTGTCGGACAAGATGAAGCGGTAACAGCTGTAGCGGATGCAATTCAGCGATCGCGTGCTGGACTTGCAGATCCCAATCGTCCCATTGCTAGCTTTATTTTCCTCGGTCCTACGGGTGTAGGTAAAACCGAATTAGCGAAAGCGCTAGCCGCATATCTCTTCGATACGGAAGAATCGCTAGTACGAATTGATATGTCTGAATATATGGAGAAACACGCAGTTTCTCGCCTCATTGGTGCGCCTCCCGGATACGTGGGATACGATGAAGGCGGACAACTCACCGAAACAATTCGCCGTCGTCCTTATGCGGTGCTGCTATTCGACGAAATTGAAAAAGCACACCCCGATGTATTTAATATCTTCCTGCAAATTCTCGATGATGGGCGTGTGACTGATGCTCAAGGTCATACAGTTGACTTTAAGAACACGATCATCATTATGACTAGCAACATCGGTTCGCAGTACATTCTTGATGTGGCGGGGGATGATTCACGTTATGATGAAATGCGTCATCGCGTGATGGAAGCGATGCGGAATAGCTTCCGTCCGGAGTTTCTCAACCGCATTGACGAAACAATTATCTTCCATGCATTGCACAAACAAGAATTGCGGCATATTGTACAGTTGCAAGTAGAAAGACTGCGACAAAGATTGAGCGATCGCAAGATTTCTTTAAAACTCTCTGATTCTGCTCTTGACTTTTTAGCAGAAGTAGGATATGACCCTGTGTTTGGCGCACGTCCTTTGAAAAGAGCGATTCAGCGGGAGTTAGAAACTCAAATTGCCAAAGCTATCTTGCGCGGTGAATTTAATAATGGGGACACTATTTTTGTAGATGTGCAAAATGAGCGTTTGTCTTTCAATCGCTTGCCGGCTGAGGTATTTACTGGCTAATTAGATGCAAGATTAAGACCCCCAATATATTGTAGAGACGTTCCACTGGAACGTCTCTACGACGGTATGGTGTTTTTATTAATGTTAATGAGCGCGGACATGAAAAGCCATCTAGCACTCGCAGGTTCGTTTTACGACAGACAAGAGCTTTTTATTTCAGTATGGGATTTAGACCTTTAGAAGTATTTACACAACTTTGGGGTGAAGACAATCCCTGTATGTTAATGGTCAAGCGCTTATAAATTGCAAAATAGAAAGATTATATTCAGAAAATTATTCATCAAAAATACTCAGTAAGTAAGTGGGCATAATTAAATATAAAATGTATTCTTTATTTGTAGTGAGCGGTTTACCGCTCAATTGCATTGATTTTTAAGCACTGAAGTGCTTACTCGGTTATAATGCTTTTATTTATACTTAGATACTTAAGTCGATTATTCAACCCGGAATTATCTAGTTAAGTAGTGTAGTTTTACAATGAATGCACAAATAACAATCATCAAAGGAGAAACTTTATGTCATTAGAACAGGTTGACGCTTTTTATGACCTTGTGAGTTCAAATCAAGTTACTTACGAGCAATATTACAATCAGTGCTGTCGTCTGGGGTTTTTAGGTAGCTATCATTGGGATAAAAGCAAGATTGTTGATTTTGCGGCTAATCTGGGCTACAGCTTTAGTGAAAGTGACTTAGATCAAGTATGGTTTGGAAATGAGCCAAGTTTTTCTGCTAAATCGCTGAATTTATCGCAATACGGGCATATGTCTTAAATTAATTGGCATTTTTATATCTTTTAACTGAATAATTTTAGAATATACGTTTTGATATCAATGCAATCAAAGACGCTTTCCCCACCGAAGAAAGCGTCTTTTATAGTATCCGACAAATCACATATATTGTAGAGACGTTCCGGCGGAACGTCTCTACGAGGGTTTTTTGCTAAAATGAGGGGTCAGACCTACCATTTGCCAACGTTATCCTGGTAGGCAAGGGGGGTTAGGTTCGGATTTGGATGTAAACATGCTTTAAAAACCTGAAGCTGGTTGCTGTAAAAATTCTATTTCCTCTGGGGTAGAAATGCGCCCTAAAATTGCATTACGATGAGGAAATCGCCCAAAACGCTCGATTATTTCCAGGTGACGATATGCATATGCAATCGCACTGGTGCTGGCAGGATCGTGACTGAGTTGCTGAAATAGTTTTACACTCTGATGCTGATGATCTAGATTTTCGCTGTGTTCAAAAGGTAAGTAGATAAACCAGCGTTGTACAGGCAAAAATTGGCGGTCATAACCTAGTGCGATCGCTTGCTGCGCTGCCGAAAGTGCTTCCCAATCAGTAGCGAAGGCTTCAGGAGTACCCCGAAATATACTTCGGGGAAACTGATCTAATAACAAAATCAGCGCTAGACAAGTTTTGGGTAAATCGATCCAATCGTCTAGGTGTCCCGCTGCCGCTTTTTGGTAATCGTTGCTGAATAGAGTTCGCAGTTCCTCATCAAACTCTGGTGTTTTATTAAACCAAGTTTTTCGAGGTTTACCGTAACTGAGTTCATCAGGATGACCAAACCAAAATTCCAAAATAGGTTTTGCCTGTGACATTGCCGTTATTGACCTTTACAAAGCACTTGTCGCATTTTACGCATATTTGCTGGCAATTCTAAATTCATTGCTTGCTGAATAAACATCGACGGTATGGGAATATTCGGCGTAGCTTGGACAGTATAAGCTAGCAATGTGCCATTACCGCAATCTTTTAGTTCCAAATTAGCTGTAAAGTCTTCAAAAGTTCCTTTTTCCATTTTAAATTGAATTCGCTGCCCAATTTCTTCGGCGACGTTGAGGTAGATTTCAACTTGCGCGGTGAAAAATAAAAATGCTTTTTGTGCTGCTTGATACAGACGTTTAACTTCACCTCTTTGTGTTATTTCGCTTTTTGTAATATCAGGAAAATATTGCACCCAACGGGGGTAATCTGTTAATTGCTGCCAGACATGCGATCGCACTAAAGGCACATACATCCAAGCGGTGACAGCACCACCCCAAGCATTGTGCGATCGCGTTTCTACCAAAATCTCACCCTGCATGAGTAACTTTTGCTTGTCTTGACTCCAAGTCATATCGTCACCTGTAGTAATATTTGGGATATAAGACGCAGACATATTGATTTTGGTTACTCCTCAAAGCCACTTACGCAGTTAAAATGTAAAATCTTTAACTTCATTGATGACAACCGACTAATTGTAGTTCCACTTCCATAGATAAACTTTCCGGAAAAACTGCTTCTAAGGTTATTATTCCCAAAATTTACCTAAAAGTATGTAATTTTATGATGAAAATTCTCTTCATCGGGAAATATTTGACTAGCTTTAAAGTACGACCTTTAACACTACTCGTCCATGACCTAAAGTTATGAAGTTTTTGCCTTTTCGTTATGCTTTGATAAGCTGTTGCGATTAAGCGGGCAATTACGTGAGTCAATCTTCTAATAAATTAAATCGTCTATTAACCCAAACTTGCGGCTTCCTTTTTGGAATTGCGATCGCCGTTTGGGTACTCAGAGGGTTTGGAATTCTCGGTTTTATGCCGGGAGGTGTAATTTGGCTGTTGTTTTTAGCGGCATTCGCTTTTGCAATTCTCAGTTACATGCAAAAAACTTGGTGGCGGTTTTAGCGCAAAAACGGCTGGAATGGGGCTACAAGTACAAAGCCTGCCGACCCAGGTTCTATATTTAGCCTGCGCTCGTCTGGCTTTGTTTGTATAACTTCACTCTTCCAGGGTGTAAAATATCAGAGAATACGGATGATTCAACAGAGGAGGCAAATATGTCTAAGTATGTATGTAACACCTGTGGGTATGAATACGATCCAGAAGTAGGCGATCCAGATGGCGGCATAGCACCAGGGACAGCTTTTGAAGATATACCAGATGATTGGGTGTGTCCGACTTGCGGTGTAAGCAAAGAAGATTTTGAACCCGCATAATAGTCAAAAAATAGCTAGTACAGCTGGCGCGGAAATAAAGCTACCATCGAAAATCCGCAAAAACCTAACAAGATATAGTTCTTAGTTTGGGGTTGCTGAATTTGGATATGAATTTGTTTAACGCAGAGTCGCAGACTCGCACCAGAGTAAGGGTTTAAGATGCTTGATTTTTAAGTTTCATATTTTAATTCAGCAACGCCTTTAGTTTTATCGTTTAGCCTTCATACTTCAGCTTTCTTGTACTAGCCTAGAATTAAGAGGCTGTTATTTTATTGGGAAATTCAAGTCTTTGCAATTGAAAGTTGTTGTAATTGGAGGTGGAGCGGCGGGATTTTTTAGCGCGATCGCTATGAAAGAAGCGAATCCGCACGCCCATGTTACTTTAATCGAAGCCAGCCTGCAAGTGTTGGCGAAAGTTCGCGTTTCTGGTGGGGGACGCTGTAATGTCACTCACGCTTGTTTTGAACCAGCCGTTTTAGTGCAAAATTATCCCAGAGGTGGAAAAGCCCTCCGGGGTGCTTTTAGTCGCTTTCAAACCAAAGATACGATAACTTGGTTTGCGATGCATGGAGTACCGCTGAAAACTGAAGCTGATGGACGGATGTTTCCGATTACGAATACTTCGGAAACGGTTGTCAATTGTTTGCTGAATACTGCTTCCCAAGCTGGGGTAGAAATTCGCACTTCTACACCTGTTGTTGATGTGAAACGGCAAAATGAAGGCTTTGAAATTATTTTCAAGTCGGGAGAAACGTTAAAGTGCGATCGCTTGCTTTTAGCGACGGGAAGCAATCCTGTAGGCTATAGAATAGCTAAAGAATTCGGTCATCAGGTTGAAGTGCCTGTTCCTTCTTTATTTACTTTCAATATTGGTGATGAAAAATTGCGCTCATTAGCTGGTGTTAGCGTTGAATCGGTGCGTTTGCGCTTGTTGTGCGGTGGAAAATCTCAATTAGAACAAACTGGACCTTTGCTAATTACTCATTGGGGTTTGAGTGGACCTGCGGTGTTGAAACTTTCGGCTTGGGGTGCGAGAGTGCTGAAACAAAGTCACTATCAAGCGACTTTGATGATTAATTGGTTGCCTGATTTGCAGCAAGATGAAGTGCGGCAAAAAATCTTAGCAGTTAAAACTGAATGGGGAAAAAAGGCGATCGCTTTACATCGTGGTGTTGATTTACCGCACCGTCTGTGGCAATACATCATTGCTCGTTCAGATATTACTACAGAAGAACGCTGGGCAGAAATAACTAACAAAAAGTTAAATCAACTTGTTCAAGAACTCACTCAGGGACAATATTTAATCAACGGTAAAGGTGTTTTTAAAGAAGAATTTGTTACTTGTGGTGGTGTCAACTTAAAAGAAGTTAACTTTAAGACAATGGAAAGCCGCATAGTTCCTGGACTTTATTTTGCCGGCGAAATCTTGGATATTGATGGAGTTACCGGCGGGTTTAACTTCCAAAGTGCTTGGACTACAGGACATTTAGCCGGTTTAGCAATGGTAAAGTGTGATGCAAACTCGCCTTTTCAGTCTGGAAATTAACTGTATTTTGATGACTAGATGAGTGTGGATAACTATGCAGTCGAGTTTTGAATTACCTCTCGTATCTGTGATTATTATTGCATATAATGCTGAAGCTCTTATTGAGATAACTCTTAAAGTTGTTTACAAAAAGATTAACTCAAATTGCTAAAAAATATTCGGAAATATCTTAAAAATAGACAAGCTGTAATTTATATTAACTGTTATCATATATATAATTTTAATATAAAATAATGAAAAGTTCGAGTATAATTAAAAAATTATTTCCACTGCTAAATCTTTACCCGTGGGCAATTCCAGTAATTATCATCTTAGGAATTTTAACTTCATTGTCTGAAGGGTTGGGAATTAGTTTATTTATTCCTTTTCTTCAAAGTTTAGAGCCAGGAAACTCTCAATCGGCAAGTGGAACATTTTTAGGAACTATTTTAAATAGATTATTTAGTGATATTCCCCCAAGTAATCGATTGTTAATTATTCCCTTAACTATTTTCGGGTGTGTTCTCCTAAAAAATCTACTTGCTTATAGCAGTTCGCTTCTTTCAGTTTGGCTTTATTGGCGTATTGGTTCTCAATTAGTATCTAAACTTTTTCAACAAATTTTAAGCGTCAGTTATAGTTTTTTAGACTCTAAGCAATCAGGTAAGTTAGTCAATACACTGCATACGCAAAGTTGGCGTGCATGTGATGCAATATTACTTTTAATTAATCTAATAATCAATTTATCTACCATTGTTGTTTTTATCGTCTTCTTAATGCTAACTTCTTGGCAACTGACTTTTTTAGTAGCTGTTGCTTTGTTAGGAATTTCACTAATAATTCAGCAAGTAACACGGAAAACAAAGAAGTTAGGAAGAGAAGCAGTACAGGCAAACGATCGCCTGGTTAATCGGATGATCGAAGGGTTTTATGGAATGCGGGTGATTAGAGCTTTTGGTCAAGAAGCTTACGAACATAAGCGTTTTGAAAAGGTAACAAACGAGGTAAGTTTTGCCGCACTAAAACTGGCAAAACTATACACCATATCTGGACCACTTTCGGAAGTTTTATCGGTGGCTTTGTTGGTGTGTATTATGATTATCGCTTTGCAAAATAAAGCGAATCTACCGACTTTGTTAACCTTTATATTTATGCTTTATCGCTTACAACCATCAGTCAGAAAATTAGATAGCGATCGCGTGAACTTAATTGGCTTATTAGCATCAGTTGAAGATGTCATATCTCTGTTAGAAATTCCGGAGCAACAATTTATTCGTACAGGAAATATTTATTGTCATGGTTTAAAGCGATCGCTCACATTTAAATCTGTTGGTTTTCGCTACAATCCCACAGACAAACCTGCACTAAACTGCGTTTCTTTTTCTATTAACAAAGGAAAAACTACCGCCATAGTTGGACCTTCAGGAGCAGGTAAATCGACACTTATCGGCTTAATTTGCCGTTTCTATGACGTTACACAAGGAGAAATTTACGTTGATGATCATCCTCTACGAGAATTAGATTTAGCCTCTTTTAGAAGTCACATTGCGATTGTCAGCCAAGACATTTATATTTTTAATACCACAGTCCGGGACAACATAGCTTACGGTCGTTTAGATGCTACAGAAACCGAAATTATCAACGCGGCTAAACAAGCAAACGCTGATGAGTTTATCAGTAAATTTCCTGAAGGTTATGATACCATATTAGGCGATCGCGGCGTTCGTCTTTCCGGCGGACAAAGACAGCGCATAGCTTTAGCTCGTGCTATTATCCGCGATCCACAAATATTTATTCTCGATGAAGCTACCAACGCACTCGATAGCGTCTCGGAAAACATAATTCAAGAGGCAATTAATACATTTGGTCAAAATCGCACAGTAATTATTATCGCCCATCGTTTATCCACAATTGAACAAGCAGATAAAATCCTTGTCTTACAAGAAGGACAAGTTGTAGAACAAGGCAATTTTCAGCAACTTTTACAACTTAACGGGTTATTTTCCCAGCTTTATCACTTACAATACGGTGGAGTTGAAAACTGAAAATATCAGTTTTAATTACTCTTAAAGAAAGAATAAATAATCCTTAACTAAATAGATGAAAGACACACTAAAATCAATTGCCAAACGCACATTACCAGCTTTTGCTCACCGTTGGATAGGAACACAATTAAAGGGTGACAGATATATCCCGCCGGTGGGTGCAATAGACTTTGGTAGTCTGCGAAGAATAACGCCAATCAGCCGACATTTTGGCTATGACCGAGGTTTACCGATTGACCGCTACTATATAGAAAAGTTTCTCGCCAAAAATGCGGCTGATGTCAAAGGACGTGTATTAGAAATTGGTGACAATTCATACACGCGCCAATTTGGAGGTAATAATGTCACTCAAAGCGATGTGCTTCATATAGTTGAAGGTAATCCACAAGCAACCATCGTAGGCGATTTAACCAACGCGGAACACATACCTTCAGATATCTTTGACTGCTTTATTTTGACGCAAACATTGCAATGTATTTACGATACGCGGGCAGCAATCAATACAATATCCCGTATTCTCAAGCCTGGTGGAGTTGTATTAGCTACATTTTCGGGTATTAGCTTGACGCCATCTGACCAATGGGGAGATTACTGGTGTTGGAATTTTACCAGCCAATCAGGAAAACGGGTGTTTGCAGAGTTCTTCCCAGAAGCAAATATTCAGCTAGAGAGTTATGGAAATGTGTTAGCAGCGATCGCCTATTTACAAGGTTTAGCCACTGAAGAATTACAAAAAGCTGAATTAGATCATCGCGATCGCCCATATGAACTACTAATAACTGTCCGCGCTGTCAAACCGAAGGAAATATCATGAGGATACCTGGAAGCGGCAAATTAAAGCGAATAGCAAGACGAGTGCGAAACCGCATCGCACCAGGAGGATTGATTCTCATGTACCATCGCGTAACTGAAATTGAATCCGATCCTTGGAAATTGTGCGTCAGTCCAGCCCATTTTGCCGAACATTTGCAAGTATTACAAAAGCTCGGTTGTGCAGTGCGCTTACAACAATTAAACCAAACTTTGAAAAATGGTAAGCGTCCCCATCGTCAAGTAGTCATCACCTTTGATGATGGTTACACTGATAATTTGTATAACGCTAAACCTTTATTAGAACAGTATGAAATTCCCGCTACGATCTTTTTGACAACAGGATACATGCAACAAAAGCGGGAATTTTGGTCAGATGAACTGGACAGGATATTGCTACAACCAGGGACTTTACCAGAAGTTTTATCTTTAAATATTAACGGCACTAGCTACGAATGGAAGACTTCAAATAACTTGGATGTTAAACATGCAAATGAACATCATTCTCTTTACTACTCACTTTATGAATTAATTTACCCCTTACCTACCCAAGAGCGATCGCATCTTCTAGATCAACTACTTTTATGGGCAAACAAAGAGCCAGAATTACGTCCAACTCACCGGATGATGACAATGAAGGAATTATCTAATTTACAACCAGGAAACATCATCGAAGTTGGTGCCCATACGGTGACACATCCGTTTCTTGCCACAATTTCCCCAGAAGCACAGCTTCATGAAATTCAAGAAAATAAAGCTCAACTAGAAGAGATTTTCGGACATGCAATCGAAAGTTTTGCCTATCCCCACGGAAATTATAATAGCGAAACTAGTGAGATAGTCCGCCAAGCTGGATTTACCTGTGCTTGTACTACCAATGCAAACATTGTCGGCAAAAATAGCGATCGCTTTCAACTACCTCGCTTTGCTGTCGAAAATTGGGATGGGGAAGAATTTGCCAAACAATTATCAAAGTGGTTCCTTAACTAAGAATAAATATTTTGAGAAACTAAATACAAAAACTCTGCGTTACTCTGCGCTTACCTCCGCGTACCTTTGCGTTTAAACTCTTTATTCCTAAATATTATTATAAAAAAACGCCATGAATAACAAACCATTAATTTCTGGTCTAATGATTTTCTTAAATGCTGAAAAGTTCATCGAAGAAGCGATTTTAAGTGTATTTGCCCAAACTTATGATAACTGGGAACTATTGTTAGTAGATGACGGTTCGACTGATAATAGCACAGCGATCGCTCAAAAGTATGCAGATAAATATCCCGAAAAAGTTCGCTATTTAGAACATCCAAATCACCAAAATCTAGCAAAGAGTGTTTCCCGCAACCTGGGTATCAGCAAATCTAAAGGTGATTATATCGCCTTTTTAGACGCGGATGATATCTGGCTACCACCAAAATTAGAAAAGCAGCTAGCAATTTTGCAATCATATCCTGAAGCGGGGATGGTTTACGGAGCAACGCAGATGTGGTTTAGCTGGACTGGTAATCCAGAAGATTTGCGACGCGATCGCTACCGTAAACTTGGCGTCAAACCCGATACATTGATTCAACCACCAAATCTAGTCCCGCTTTTTTTACGTGCAAAAGCAGAAACACCCGGTACTTGTGGAGTTTTGATTAAACGTGAAGTCGTAGAAGCTGTTGGTGGACATGAAGAAAGCTTTGGCAGCATGTACGAAGACCAAGCTTTTTTCGCGAAAATTTGCTTGAAATATCCCGTATTTATCGAGAGTGGCTGTTGGGATAGATATCGACAACACCCTGATTCTACTTGTTACGTAGCCGAGCGAACAGGAGAATATCATATCGCAGAAATCACTCCTAGCTACGCAACTTATTTAAATTGGCTAGAAGAATATTTGATTAAAGAAAAACTTATAAATACTCAAGTCTGGCAAACTTTACAAAGTGTATTATTTTTCGTGCGCCATCCTTTAATCTATCACTATTATCGACGTATCCGGCGCATTATCTGGAAATTCAAGGCACTACTCAAGAAGTAATTTGGGGAAGAATTACTTAATAATTAGACTTGCAAAAATAATACAGGGTTTTAAAAATTTGTTTTCTATTTCAATCAGATATACTAATGAGGAAACATTAAGTCTGTATACATTTTGTAGAAAATCTTTAATCTCACTACAAAAGCTAAACAAAAGACAATGGGAAAAAGCAGACGTTGCATAACTTTCAGCAGCGCCGAAAAATTTAAACTAATGCAAAGCTGTACTTAGCCTCGTATCATGAGAATGCGTATTTACCAAATTAATAAATCTTATCTGCTGATAGCTATTCTATTTGCTGCTGCAATCCTGCGCTTCGATCAGATAAACCAACCATTCATTGATCTGACCACTTGGCGAGAGTCGGACACAGCAACGATAGCAGACAACTTTTACCGTGGAAATTGGAATATCCTATATCCAGAAATTAGCTGGAATGGTCCGGGACTAAACTACGTTGGGTACGAATTTCAAACGTTGACCTATATTACAGCAATGTTATATCGCCTTTTTGGTCAGCATGACTGGGTTGGGCGCACTGTAACAGCGTTGTTTGGCTTATGGAGCATTTTTGCATTCTATCAACTGGTTCGTCGTGTGTGGGACGAAAAACATGCTCTTGCCAGCGCCACATTCCTGGCAATTTTACCAGGGAGTATCTACATTGATCGGTCTTTTGTTCCAGATCCCGTGATGGTTTCGCTGGTAGTAACCAGCTTCTGGTTGCTGGTCGCCTACTTACAAACGGAACGCCTATATTATTTATTATTAGCAACCCTGATTGGGATGTTGGGTTTCTTAACTAAAATTACTGGTATTTTCGTCGGAATTCCGATGCTCTATGCAATTATAACAATCCTGGCTCGCAAGCGAATGCTACGCTCAAAGCAGCTATCCCTCATTTGCGTTGCAACCATTGTAATACTTGTACCAGTGATTGCATACTATTTGTGGGCACATTACATTTCTTTGAATTACCCACCTTATCACATTGCCGCTGCCGGAAATTGGCTTTGGAGCGAGGGGTTAAGCAAATGGTTGTCAGAAAAATATTTCCTTCAAAAACTGTTTTGGATTTTCAAAGACTTCTGGACGAAACCTGTAATCATTCTTGTTTTTGTTGGTTTGTTGCTTCGTCCTCCCCAATCCAATCGTGATGACAATAAAGCACCGTGGCTGTTCCATTGGTGGATCGTTGCTGTAGTTATTTATTATCTCATTGGAGCCAAACAGCTTGTTGATAACCGCACAAATTTAAATATTATTAACCCGGCTGCCGCAGCATTAGCAGGACATGCCCTGATTGCGATCGCATTATGGTGCAAACTCAGAGTGGGATATCCTGCTACAGTGGCGTTCATGGCAGCAATAATCTTCTTTATCGGTGGATTTGGATATCAGGATTTGAAGGGTATATACTACCAGCCCACGGCTGAAAAAGACTACAAACTAGGACTTGCACTGCGCTCGGTAAGTCAACCGGGCGATTTAGTCGTCACTATAGCCCATAATATTGGCAATCCGGTTGCTATCTACTACAGCCAACGACGTGGGTGGGTATTTCCACCTGCTTGGAAAGGGGTCGTATGGTGGGCAGATGATGACATGAAAAATAATAGCAAGACAATTCGACTATTAGAAGAACTTCGCGCTAAAGGTGCAGACTGGCTTGGCATTGTTAATGAGCAAAAAATTCAGCTTTCAAAAGATAGTCCTAAATTCTTTAAGTATATAGAGCGAACATTTGAAGTTAATCAAGAAAGCCCAGATTACATTATTTATCGAATTTCTCCAGGTAAGTACCTGGACAGAATTAATTACACAAATAAGTAGTAAAATATGTGCAACTATGATTTGACGTATTAATTAGAAATCTAGATGATATTTATTCGGGAAATAAATCCACTCTCAGCTAAACTTCTA
>JBPCQW010000394.1:0-11054 GCA_050997715.1 Hassallia sp. | reverse complement strand
ATACACTGCTGTAGAGCAAGCATTAATTCTTGCACTCGCATAACTTTATTACCTTGATATTTGTAAATCCTCAGTCCTGAAAGAGATAACTTTTCATGTTTGACTTGTGGATTGACACTTAGAGACTTTGGATCAACTATGATTACCTCTTCAAATCCTTTGTCCAACTCCTTAGCAATTTTTAGCAGTGTTTGTGCAAAAACTTCAGGGACTCTTATAGTGCAAGTAGGTCCATTTTGCCATTCGGAAGGACGACCACCACCTGCTCTTGCACCACCTCGACCAGATATTCCCATATAATAGCCTCTGAATTTCGTCACAAAACAAGCTTTATTATAAACTTTATACGTCTTGTTACAAAATTAACTAATTTTGTACAAAAGCTAAATTGACTTTATAGTTAAATCTTTGGTTTTGTAACAAATATATTAATACTTAATAAGATTTGGCTTAAAATTTAAAATGCTTGCTGGATAATAGTTTCGGGTTTGTATGCAAGTTTGTCCCCGTTTAAGCGCAACGAAAGTTTGTTTAGGCTGGGCTTTCGGTTGCTCCTGTGATGGTAATTTTTTTGCTGCCATTCCAATTTTTTTCTTTCTATTTTACTGAGGGCACATCCAAAAAAATCATTTTATTACAAAGTGTCAAACCCTTTGAAGATTGATGATACTATAGGTTGTCAAATTGTCCCTTTCATGCTCAATTGGGGAGATGCACGAACGAAAAGAGCGTTCATTGGCAGTGCCACTTAATTCCTCACAACAAATATTTAGATTGGTTCTCACCATATAAGTAGGCGGGTGCAATTAAACTAAAGATGTCTCTAAGCTGGGCAAGGTTTTCAGGCGCAACTATCTTACATTTAATTTGAACCACCATACTTACTAGCTTTCTGCTGTGCTCTCGGTTATTCCTTCTATGCCTTCAGAACTCGGCAGGCAAAGCACTTAAAGGCTTGCTGTCCTGAAAGATTGTCGTAGAATTGGTCGTCTATCAACTGGTTAGCTGCTTCGTAGTAGGGGGTACCAAGTTCTTCCGCCATTTTCTGGTGGGGACCAAACCAATTAGGCACAAAAATTGTGTCTTCTCGAATTCCTTCCCAAATTAGCGCTGTACCTCTAATAGACCCTCTGGGGCTTTCGACGATAATCTCTGAGCCGTTGTTAATACCTGATGCTTGCGCTACTTTGGGGTGAATTTGAATTAGACGAACACCGTTCATTTGTTTACCAGTGTAAGTCCAGTGCGTGACCGAGTGAAAATGAACCACACTGGATCTGCCAGTCATCCCCATAAGTGGATACTGTTTATGAACCTCCCCAGAAGAGACTTTCCCTAATTTGACCTTTTGAGTAAATGCCTGCGGGTTCACCGGATTTTTCACCAGTTGCGCTGTATACTCGATGGTGGGATGTTGACCTGTGACCTCCGGATGCGTGTAGAAGATGGGTAGGGCGGCGTGCCCAGCGATCGCTAACTGCTTTTGTATCTCGTGTGTGTAAATCTCTACCTTGCCACTGGGAGTGAGGAATCGCTTGCCTTTATTTTGAGGATTGAGTGCCTGTGCTGCACGATACCAAGAAGGATGATCTAAATAAAGAGTGCTGACACCGGGATGATCCACTGATGGGCAGGGCCAGCGCAGTGGTTCTGAACGCTTGGACATTCGTTCGGTCGTCATACCACCCATACCGGGAGTATTTACTACAAAAGTTGCCCAAAGATTACGGTAGTCCTTCCATGCTAGAGGAAAGTTTTCTGTCCAGTATTCGGGTGGATTGCGTTTATCTAACTTTGCTGTGGCGTGTGCTAGGTCAATCCAGATGTGCCAGTCTGGTTTGGACTCTCCCACTGGGGGAACAACCTGCTTTTGCCAACGGATTGCCCGGTCATCTCGCCGCATATAGACGGTTTCCATTTCAAAGCCACTGGTGACGGGTAGGATGATGTCGGCGTAATAGGCAGATTCCTCCATGAACAATCCGGTGTAGACGTAAAAGTCTAGTTGGCGATAAGCTGACTGTACTTTGGCTGTATGCGAGGAGGCGAGAAGGGGATTTCCCTGAGTGACAATGGCTTTTAGCTGGTAAGGTTTGCCTGTGAGGATAGATTCAGCAAAATATTCTGGTCCAACGGGCAGGGCAACATCTTTTTTCGGTGTATTGCCTTTGATAGGTGGCAGATTGAGACCACCGGGCCAGGTGTTGTGCATAAAGTTACAACCCCCACCATTGATGCCAATGTTACCTGTTATAGCGGCAAGGAATGTCAAAGTGCGGTAGGTGTCGAAGGCTCCCAATTGGTGAGAAATACCAGCATTGCAAAAAATGGCAGCGGGTTTGGTTTTGGCGTAACTCTCAGCCAGAAGCTTAATTTTAGTTGCTGGGACATCCGTGATTGCCGCTGCCCACTCAGGCGTATAGCCGTTGCTGACAAGGTGCTTTTTCAGTTCATCAAAGCCCAATACCCACTTTTGCACAAAAGCAGCATCGTATAGATTATTGGTGACAATGTGGTAAAGCATTGCCAACACTAGAGCTAGGTCAGTGTGCGGTTTGGGTGCAATCCATTCGTCTGCTTGCGCTCCTGTGGGAGTTAAGCGGGGGTCGATGACGACTAGCTTGGCTTTGGTCTGAGCGCGGCTTCTGAGAAGATAGCCAAAGGTAACTGGATGAGTTTCCGCTTGGTTAGTCCCTAAGAAGAGAAAAAATTTGGCAGACCCTAAGTCTTCAAAGCCAGTTGCGCCGTCGATACCGTAGCCGTTAGTAAAATTGCCTAGACCAAAAGTCCATGCCAAGGCATTTCCACCAGCATCATTGCAGACAGGACCCACATCAGTATCGTTGGGACTGCCCAGGAGGGTGAAGTAGCGTCCGACCACCGAACCAGTGCCGCGTGGTAATCTGCCAGAGGTTTTGTTGGCGATCGCTCTAGCTTGTCCCGCATCCCTTAATGCCAGGAACTTGGCAGCGATGGTCTCTAACGCTTCGGACCAAGAAATCGGCTCAAATTTGGAATCGGGTGAACCCTTTTCACCTCCAACTCGCTTCATTGGGTGAGTTAGACGGAAGCGATTATAGACTAGTTGGATCATCATCGGACCCTTGACGCAAAAACCTCCTGCCTGTACTGGATCATCCGGTTCGCCTAAGACATCTATAATGCGTCCGTCTTTCACATGAACCTTCAAACGGCACAGAGAGTTGCAGAATTGGCAAGCACTATCTACAATTTTATCTGGCTGCAACGCACCTGATTTTTGGGTAAAGTCAAATTCAGTTGGTTGGGGATTGACTGCTGTATTGTGATTTTCAACTATTGCATCTGCCTTCTGTTCTTTCAGTAACTCTACTGTGGTGACAGTGGCTGCACTGACTGCCACCCCTTTAAGAAAACCCCGCCGTGAGTTCTTTTTCTTGCCCTTTGACATTATTCAGATGCTCCCTGAAAGTTGGTAATCCCGTATTAATAGTTTTTTTATTTAGCACTTGTTAATATCCTCATACAAATAGAGGCAGCAACGCCAGCTTTTGAATTACGCTCTTGTTCGTTGTCTTATCGCTCTTAATACCGCAAACCCCGCCAATGATTGTACTGAGAATAATCTGTAAAACTGCCAACTTATCCCCAAATTGTATTATCATTTGTCTGACTTATCTTGATTGATTTGATAACGATGGGGTCAAATGAGCAACCACGCAGAAAGTTACGATAAGGACTTGATGACCTGCTGGTAACATCCTGGTTAGCAGGGGTAAAAGTGTACCATTTAAACGCCTCTAATTTTTTTAGCCTGAAACCCTTATGGCTGCGTTGTAAAATGCCGTATCAAATAGTGTACACACTATTTGATACAATAAATTTCAACGGTGCAGCAAGGGTTTGAGGCTCATAATTTTCAGAGGCTTCAATTGGTACAGGTTTTTCCCAGGTGGACAGGATGTTAAAAATAGGTCTCAAGTCCTTAGCGTAAGTTCCTGTACGGATGGTTATTTCACCCCTTGAGATGAGCGCGATTAATCGCAATAATAACAACACCACTCACCACCAAGAGCGATCGCAGTCAACGGCGGCAGCGCGAACGCGATCGCATTTGAAAAACAATTATGAGTAGCCCTCTTGACCACGAAGATTCAGACTTCCATTCGTCTATTCAAGAGAACCTAAAAGAGCTTTCCGCTCAGTTGGGAACTCCTTTGGACGAAGAATCAGTCATGGAAATATACCAGAATGCGTGTGATTTACTCAGCCACGTTTCCCCATCACCCCTTACTCTTACCCGTGTTGCCGGAACATTACTAGTCTACCGAGTCACGAATACAGAACCGGAAGAGATCGAGTGGTTTAACACCCAGGTTCAACAGTGTCTAGACTCTGAGGAAGTTGAGGAGTTGATTGAATCCATATCTCGCACTGATGCCTTGTAAACTAATGTGAAAAATGTCAACATGACAACTGCCAAGTTTTATGCAATTTCGTCAGCCGCTGAACGCGATAAGCGAAGCTTAAGCCTTCGGCTATCGCACTACCATTTGAGAATCCACACTCAAAGAGTGCGATCGCACTCTTGTTACAGCATGGACGATAGTGAGAAGCTACTCGCAATTAAGCAAGAACTAGAGCGAATCAACGAGCGACTAGGAGAGTTGTTTCCATCGAACCATCCTCAATTTGATGATGTTTTTGAAGACCTTGGTGCTGCCAGTTACTATATCCGTGAAGCTGGTCATTGCATTCAGGCAGCGATAAAAACAGTGCTTCGTGGTGCAGATAATGAAGTTGGGTGAGGAACATTGCCAGTCACCGCTACGCAAGACTATCTGCAATGACTGTGCTTTTTATGCCTTGGTGAATAGTTCCGTGCAATGCACCCACCCCGATGAAGCTGGGATTGACTGCGCTACTGTAATTTTCTGCAATTCATTTCAGCCAACACAGGAAGTTGACAGCCCTTGCGTGTCTTTTGGTGGTGATGAGGAATAACGATGCAGTTTATACCCCCAGCTAAAGATTATTTTTCAAGGAACTGAGGGTGCGATCAAAGTGCATAAGATGATTTGAATAATCCCTATAAGAAAGTAAATCAAGATTTTTATAAGGATAACAAACAATGACCCCCATTGTTGCATTTGAAACAGCACTTCAGTTTTTGACTCTAACCTATGCAGTTTCAGCAATATTTCTACTGCTAGTTACTCAAGTTTTTTTAGCCACAATCGAAACATTTATAGATGATAGTACTTTCTTTTAACGATATTACTGAATTCCAAACCAACCGCCAGTATCACCACCTGCCCAACAAAGAGAGCGTGCAGCAGGAAATGTTTCATTGCAGAGGGTTTTGAACTTTTGAGCGGCACTAATATCTTTACCCTCATAACCTTTGGGGTGAAATATTCGCCCTATATACCGTCCTTGCAGCCTAATTTGACCCATTACATAAATACCACCACCAACGGAATAAATACTTTTTTCTTGGTTGCGAGAGTAACAGGCGATATAACCACCATCATCACCCATATATTTATTAACTGTGGGTAAAATTCTCTCTTCATATCCAGGCGCAGCCCAATTAACTACACCCCCATAGGGACTGACATATACCCTGAAATCTTCTGGTAAAAAATAATCTGTCATTTGAGTTTTGGCAACATTAAGAATGTTTACAACCCAGTGATTTATCTTTAAAGTCGGTTCGGGTGATGGCTCATTTGCGGGTGAGTGATGAAAGAACGGTGAGGGCAATCGCTTCAGAATTCACAGTTACGCTACCATCAAAACTCAAAAACGAGCGCCATCATGACTGGGTTCTTTGTTGGGGTATGTCCCCGCAGTGAACGTTATATAGTTTCGTTATAGTTGCAAGTCTTTTAATGACTACAGTCCCAGGCTCATCGGTTTCGGAAAATTGGACGCTTTCGGTTGCGCTTATTTTTGAGGAAATGCGATCGCTCTCGAAGAGCGCAATTAAGTAGTAATAATTACCATTTCTTGTAGGGAAGAAACTTGCCTGACATAACAATTTTTACGCGATCGCCCTTTGGATCTTCTTCCTTGCTTACATCTAAGGTAAAATCGATAGCGCTCATGATTCCATCACCAAACTTTTCTTGAACTACATTTTTCAGTGCAAGTCCATACACCTGCATAATTTCATAAAACCGATAAACAAAAGGGTCAGTTGGGACAATAGAATCACTACCCTTTATCGGATACTTAGTCAAATGTGACGCATATTCCGCATCAAGCCCTAATGCCTCAACCAATACGAGTGCTTCTTCAAGTGAAGCACTCGCTTGACGGTAAATTACAGAGGCAATCCATACTTCGTTGCGTTGCATTTTGGAAGCTAAATCGGCAAAAGTTAGCCCCTTGTTTTCTTTTGCTGCTAAAAGCTTTTGAGTAATTTCAGAAATAGACATGTTTGTTTGTAATATAAAATCTTCGGTGCAAGATTACCAAACAAATGCGCTCCTTACACTTTCTGATACAACACTACAAGTGTATCGCCTTTCAACTTCCCTTTTCTATCCACTCCCGAGAAAGCCTTCTCCGCAGCTTCAGCCGAGTAATAAATCTTCCGCTCACCAAACACCGCACCAAAGCGCCCTAATTACCCTAAATTGCCAGCACTGGGCATCGGTGTAGAAAACCACCAAAGTAACATTCTGAATGCTGACGACTAAGTTAAATGTGGTTTTAGTCATGGTGCGGATGCCGTGACAAGCTTATATAAATAGAATTTACCGTTTTAGAATTAATCATCAATATATATTGCTGGACAATGTGGCAAACTTCGCTTGTCAGATAACTGCACTGATGGCAGAGCAAGAAAATCTATGAGGAAGGGGACTAATCATCAAGTTTTACCTCGAAGTCAACACCTAACACTTCTTCTATCCGTCTCAACGTCTCAATTGGCAAGGCTTTGGTCTCTTCAGCCTCAATTCTGTACCAGTTCATAGTAGTCATAGGTATTTGGCGGCAAATTTCAGCAAGTGAACGGCTATCCGCTTCCCGCGCTTTGCGTATGCGATCGCCTAGTCCTGGAACTTCTACCTCTATGACTTTTTTGACTTTCATTAAGATTTAACTTGTTTAGTATATCCACCCTTGTTCTAAATCATCAAGTGACACTTTATAAATACTAAATTATAACGTTATAGTTGATAAAGCCTAAAGTTATGCTTTATGATTGAGGACATAACTTTGGCGATCGCACTTTTGTCCACCATTCGCGATCGCCCACACCACCGACCATGAAAACCGAACATGAAGCCAACGGTTGAGCAAACGATGGAACTATATAAAATGTGTCAAAACCTGACATCGATGTATCTGCCTATCAACTTGGTCACAATTGATGAAAGGACATCCAGCCTTTACATATTGGCAGGTGTTGAACTCGAAGTTTTGATTAACCCAAAAGGCGAGGTATCGATACTGTGACAAAACCAGATTACAAAGCAATGACACAACAAGAGTTGAGGCAATACATCCTCAGCCATCGTGATGACTCTGATGCAGTGCATGAAGCCGTGCTGCGCGTTCAACAATATGGCACAACGCTCAACTCGGTTGATGAATTAAGGCAATTTGTTGAAGAAAAACGCCGTCAAAACTTGGAACCCTAAACCAAACATGAAAGCGATCGCTCAATTCTTGCCGGAACCAGTGCGATCGCTCCCACGTAGTAAACCCCCATTAACGGGAGATAGACACAATGATGACACAATCACAACCGCTCGTTATTGACGGACAAGCAATAGCCCAATTAGAACTTGAGTTGTACATCGCCCAACAAGCTACTTCAACAGCACCCTATGAAGGTGGAAATTATGAGGCACAATCTGCGATTCGAGCTTTTTTATCCAGCACCGACGCAAACGCACCCGGATTAGGCGAAACCAACCCCCAAACAATTCCATGCAGAGAACCACTCAGACATTTGCTAATTGGTACACCCAAAGCTGTGATAAGTACTATTCACTACTTAAAAGTTGTTGGCTATGCTGAGGTTAGCGATTGGAGTAGACCACAGCCGACTACCAACCCAGGTGAGGTAATAAGCATTCTCGACCGCACAATTTTTGTGCAGTAAAAAACATGGCAAAGATAGCAACAATTCGACGCGGTGCGAGAATTGAGGATTAAATAGCAATGAAACAATCGACTGCGAGCGCTTTACTAAAAACGTATAATTCATTGCAAGAAATAGTTGTAGAGCTTTACAACGAATTTCAGAAAGCGATAGAAAATAAAGATGATGCCGATGCTAGTTTACTTGAGGCAAGAGCCGAGATATTGTTTGAACAAGCGGAGGCAATCATAGCTGTTTTGGAGGAACAAAATGGATAGGGAAGAAGCACTTTCCTTAGCTAACGATGCTAAGAACTTAAGTAATCAAGGTTTACAGCTAATCCAGCAAGGAAAATATCGTGAGGGACACAACTTGATACGTCAGGCTGTTGAAGCTGGTAGACAGTGCCGACAGTTTTTAAAACAGCCAAAAATAGAACGAGGTTTAGCAATGCTCGAACAAATGCATCAGCAATAATTACCGAACACCCCCGCATGGGGGTTATTTTTTGGAATGGCGCATCTCACTATCGCCCATATTTAAATCTGGGTAAGCTGATATCAGAAATTTAAATGTAGGTGTGACAAAAATGTAAAGGCTCGAAACGTGAACATGAATGAAGTTGGAAACTATGACATCTCAAGAATTTTTAGATAATTTGGCTTTGGCAGAAACAGATTCAGAGAGGCTAGTAGTTTTTGCGCGATATTTAGATACAACCGCGCTTGACAATGCCACAACAAGAAGGTGGAGAAGTCTTTCTTACAGTAACGAAATTCAAATCAAGTCAATAATCTTGCCTTTCATCTAGAGGCGCTTGCCGAGGCACGAGTGCAGTGATAAAAAGCTAAAACGTAAGTTTTGCCCCCAGTTGCGGGGGTTTTTTGATGTTGATGGTGAGTTGCAGTTGAGAAGTGGGGCAAGCGATCGCACTCTCAACAATTCCCACTTTATACTAGTGCCACTCGCAACTCTAATTAAAACCGTTTTGCTATTAACGAATCTACTGCTACCGTCCATTATGCGCTTTGGGCTATATGCAGTTTTAAAAATGCTAGTTGTATAAAGTCACCCACTCCGATAAAATAACCGCTTAATTATTGCATTAACTTCACTTCACTAATTGTGACTCAAACTCGTACCATTGCCTTATTCAACCAAAGTGGCGGCGTTGCCAAAACTACACTTACCCAAAATTTGGGCTACCACCTTTCCCAAAATAAGAACCGCGTCTTACTCGTTGACATAGACCCGCAGGCTAGTTTGACTACTTTTATGGGACTCGAACCTGACGAACTAGAGACAAGCATCCACGCCTGCATTGTTGAAGGCAAACCATTGCCTGTAATGCCCGAACTTATTCACGGTATGGCGTTGGTTCCTGCTGATATCAACCTTGCTGCTAGCGAAATGCAACTAGCAGGTGCGATCGCTCGTGAATATCGACTAAAAAATGCCCTGGCTACAGTAGCCGACGATTACGACTTTATTATCATCGACTGTCCCCCTAGCTTGGGGTTACTCAGCATTATTAGCCTTACCGCTGCTACCCACATTTTAGTCCCTGTCCAATGTCAATTTAAATCGTTTAAGGGTACAGAATTATTACTTAGCACTGTCGCCCAAATCCATCAAAATACTAACCCGACATTACAATTTGCTGGTTTTGTGCCGACTATGTTCGATGGTCGCACGGCACAAGAGTCGCGTACTGTTAAAGCAGTCCAAGAACAACTATCGTCTATCGCTACTGTTTTTCCACCAATTCCTAAAAGTATTGCTTTTGCTGATGCATCAGAACGTAGACTACCATTAGCACTATTCGATAAAAATCACGCTGCTGTTGCTGTACTCAAAAAAATAGCAAGTAGTTTAGAAAAACTGGAAGTAAGCAAGTGAGTAGTAAAAAAGACGCACCCTACACCGCCATTAAAAAACCTGTCTCTTTGTTGTTTGGAACTTACCCAAGTGTAGATACCGAAAAAAGCGAACAACCAGCACTGTTTATTGCGATCGCTCAAATCAAACTACCACTATCCCAACCCCGCCGTTACTTTGACCAACACAAACTTGAAGAACTCTCGCGCTCGATTAAAGAACTGGGTATACTTGAACCTTTGTTAGTCCGCCCCCTAAGTGGTGGTGATTGTGAACTCGTCGGGGGGGAGCGTAGGTTACGGGCGGCTCAAATGGCGGGACTAACCGAAGTCCCCGTGGTTATCCGCGAAATGGACGATATCACCACTTCTAAGGTGCAGCTTGTTGAAAACCTCCAGCGCGAAGACCTTAACCCAATTGAAGAAACCGAGGGAATACTTGAACTTTTGAGCATTGAACTTGGTATTAGCAGAAGCGAGGTTGTCTCAGTTCTTAACTCTGCTGCCAATGCTAAAAAGCGAAACTTGGATTTGACGGAAAATGTTTTCCGTCAACTAGAAACTATTGAATCTGTCCTCTCAGGCATCGGTAGATTTAGCGCTGAAAGTTTTCGTGTAAGTCGCATTCCTTTGCTCAATCTCCCTGCTGATGTGCTTGAGGTTTTGCGTCAAGGTAAAATTGAATATACTAAAGCGCGGGCGATCGCACGGCTTAGAGATGAGGGAACAAGAAAGCAACTAATATTAGATGCGATCGCTCTTCATCTCTCGTTGAACGAAATCAAGAGCAAGATAAAAGAAATTGAGCAGCAGTCTAAATCAGAAGCCCCATCAATAAAAGACCAGGTTGATGAACTTCTTCGCAGGTTGAAACAATCCAAGGTGTGGGACGACCCAAAGAAAAAAGTAAGGGTAGAAAAATTATTGGCTCAGTTGGATGCGTTGATGAAAAATGACAACACAAATTGATGGGTTCTGTCGCAAGAATGATAAGGTAGGGAAGCTCAATTTTCTTGAACCTCATCCTAAATGGCTTCTCAATCCCTATTTAAGTGGTGTCATTTTCTGCCAGAAGTCATCTTGCTGAACGTGCGGTG
>JBPCQW010000297.1:0-17273 GCA_050997715.1 Hassallia sp. | reverse complement strand
TGCCACTATGTTCATAAGTTCTTTCTTGTAGTGTTACTGCGTCTGGACGTGACCAGTTCGTATGATCTCCTGCTAACAGAGGACGTTCCTCTGTTGGTATCTGTTTAATATATAGCTGCATCAATTTCTGTCGCTGTGGTCTACTATCTTCTAGTGCCTGATAAACACTTGACCACTTCCGTCTAAATACTGGCGATAAAGACAACACTTTTGGCAATAAACATTTCTAGTTAGTAATATCGCATCTGTCAATTCAAAAGTTGCGTCTTTAGCTCTGCCTAAATAGTTGTAGGCTGCTTGACGGAATTCTTTTAATCTGGCAAGTTTCATATTGGCAGGTAAGAGTAGGTGATTCTTCTCTTAGCTTCTGCTAATTGGGGGACTGTATTCTATCAGACCTCCTTTTTTTCTGAAATATGACTGATTTAGTCTAAACTCCAGATAAAAGCGTAGCGTTTTTAAATTCAGGGGGACACAATCGCATTGTATCGCCACGCGATCGCATTGTATCGAGATACAATCTCATTGCACTCTTATTGCAAAATTTAAGAAAGCGCTCGTATTAATGAAATGCTGTACTAAGAGGCAAAAGAAAACTCTGTTTTGACATTCCACCGCTTGCCGTCGTGAAGCAGAAGCGTCAAGCGATCGCACTTGAACTCAAAATGTAACTGTCGATTAACAAATTCTCTCCAAGCGACTTTAAAGTTTTGTTTTGTTAAGTCGCGAAAAGCCACCGTCATGTGTGGAGTGAATGAGCTATGGGCAACTTTATCAACAATTTCCAAGTTGCTTTCCATATATGCCATTAAATAAGCTTGCAAATCCATCAATTCTGGAGTTTGGACAACATCAATATAAATGACGCGGGGAGTAAATGCCGCAAAATTATGAAGTGTAACAGCTACACACTTTCGTCCAATAGCAAATTTATTAAGAGAATCTTCTAAAAATAATACGTTGCTATCTGCCCATTCAAAAGGGGATTGTAAAGTGATATGCGGTGGAGATTTTTGTGCCCCACTACTAGCATAGCGATCGGCGAAGTGCTGTTTAATTTCGTTGGCGCAGTCTTGAATGTGCTGCGGTGGTAACAAAGCGACAAAAAAACGACTCATACGATTTTAAATTATAGAGTATAGCCGCCACCTTTGATACTATCTGCGGGCTAGGGATTTGAGATGATGAAACTACCTAACGCTGCCTAGATATTACATAGAAAATTCGAGAGGAAGCAAGCAAATGCCTTGGTTTGTCAAGATTGAAGAAGGCAAAGTCGATAAAAACATCTTTGACCAATACGTACCCGATCACAAAGCTTATGTCCAAGATTTGATTGCCAAAGGACACAAAGCGCGATCGGGCTACTGGGCGAAGATGGGAGGGGGTATGTTGTTGTTTGAAGCTGCTTCAATGGATGAGGCAAAAGCGATTGTCGCTCTCGATCCCTTGGTGCAAAACGGCTGCGTCAATTACCAGCTTTACGAATGGCGAATTGTAGTCCAATAACACACATCTACTAAATAAGTGTGTTATGATTGTTAGTGACCTGGAACTATGCGACTGCAACGCCCAAATCTTGTCAGAACCGGAAGGTAGCAGCAATACGGGATGCTTGTAGTAGGCGTGGTCTCCGGGTCGCCCCATTTTTAGGAGCGTGGCTCTGCAATGCCTGGTTTTGGAGATATTGTTCAAAAAGCTTTTTACCTCGGTGTCGGGTTGGCTTCTTACGCAAGTGAGAAAGCAGGGGGAAGATTAGCCGAACTGCGATCGCAAGTCCAAAAACTGGCTGATGAAATGGTTGCAAAAGGCGAAATGAATACAGAAGAAGCCCGCCGCTTCGTCGAAGATATGATGAAGCAAGCTCAACAGCAACCGCCATCTGATGCTAGCGCGCCACAAAAACCCGCCTCGGAACCGCGTCGCATCGAAATATTAGAAGACGATGAGCCAACGGTGAAAGAAGCATCAACTGACAATGTTGATGGCTTGCGCGATCAAGTGTTAGAACTGCAAGAAGAGTTAAAACGACTGCAACGCGATAAGTAGTTATCCGGAAACGTTGCAAATTATAAATTAATATATATTGCTCAGGGTGTATTATAGTGCTGATAGGTATTTAGCACGAAGCGTCCTGTAAAAAGCTAGTAAGGACGTCAATTTTATGGAAAACTGGCAAAAAGATATCGCCGAAATCATAGAAACAGTTGCAGATGAAGTAGATCGCTTCTTCTTGGGGATGGGTGAAATGGTTGATGCGTTTTTCGAGCTTACCGAAGAAATTACCGATCAACTACAAAATACCATTGGTCTTGAGGTTGACCAATATTTACAAGATTTGGCTGAACCAATTTTAGAAGTATATTGGGAACTCGAAGAAGTTGTCGGTGATGTAGATCCAGCTTTTCCTTATTCAGTTGAAGCCTCACCACAACAAAATCCTGCCTGTATTGGTTGTCGTAACTATCACGGTCAAGTTTATGGTGGTAACTTGCTGGTTTGTGCGATGCATCCCGAAGGATGTGAAGATGAAACTTGCCCAGATTGGGAACAGCAAGATTTAAGATTTAGAGATGAGGATTTTTGAATCAGCGGTTAGGCACTAAGGACTGGGGATTGGGAGAAAAATTTTTAATCTAGTCCGTAGGGTGGGTTAACGTACTGTAACGCACCACATGAAGATGATGTGTTAGGGCGCAGAAAATTAATTTATTAGTTATTCTACATGATGATGCGCCTAAGGCACCCTACATCAATCTAATATTTACTTTATAAAAAGCTATTATTTTATGACTAACTCCTTACCAGAAACCGCATCTGAGTCAAGCCAACAAACGAAGTATGGGGAACGCGAGATTGAGCAAGGACAATTAATTACCTTTCCAAATCCGCGTGTGGGCAGACGATACAATATTAATATTTCTTTACCGGAATTTACCTGTAAATGTCCATTTTCCGGTTATCCTGACTTTGCGACCATTTATATCAGCTATGTGCCGGATGAGCGGGTGGTGGAATTAAAGGCGTTAAAGCTTTACATTAATAGTTACCGCGATCGCTATATTTCCCACGAAGAATCTGCAAATCAAATTTTAGATGACTTTGTTGCCGCTTGTGACCCCTTAGAAGTGACTGTCAAAGCAGATTTTACACCACGCGGTAATGTACATACCGTCGTTGAAGTGCATCATCAGAAGTCGTAAAAACGCAGGTTAAATAATGCCGTTATGGTTCTACTAGCCACACCCCAGCATCAAACTCCTGTAGTAACTTGGGAAAAACTCCCGGATGACTTTATTCTGCCCGACGATCCAGTGGAAAATATTCAACAGCCTTCCTTAGCAGCAGCGCTGACAGATGCTTTAGGTGCTGCAAATCGCATTCAACCGGAGATGCTTGTGGCATCCAATTTTGGCATCGTTGCCAATATTAATAAAAAAACAGTCGTCAAAGCACCAGATTGGTTATATGTACCGCGTGTATCACCCGTTGCTGCGGAGGTAATTCGTCGCAGCTACACACCGAATATTGAAGGTGAAGCTGTGGGTGTGGTGATGGAGTTTCTTTCAGACACCGATAACGGAGAATACTCGATTCGTCCCACCTTTCCTTACGGGAAACTATACTTTTACGAACGAATATTGCAAGTTCCGACTTATGTGATTTTTAATCCTTATGAAGTCACCCTAGAAGTGCGTCGTCTGGAAAATAGTCAATATGTTTTGCAGGAACCATCATCAGGACGCTTTTGGATTCCTGAGTTGAAATTATTTTTGGGAATTTGGCAGGGAACTCGCTTAGGCTTAAATATTCATTGGCTGCGATGGTGGGATGAAGCGGGTAATTTGCTATTGTGGAGTTCCGAACAAGCTGAAGAAGAACGTCAACGTGCTGAAGTGGAACGTCAACGGGCAGATAATGCGATCGCCCAATTTGAAGCTGAACGTCAACGTAAAGAAGTCCTCGCGGCAAAGTTGCGTTCTTTAGGTATAGATCCAGATGCAGAGTAATAAGGTGATACTCCTTCCCTTCTGCTGTCGAAGACGCTACGCGAACGGGACGCTCCGCGAACGGAGTCACTTCGTGAACGCTATTTCAGCTAATCTTTTCTGTTAGAATGCTAGGTTCCTCACTTGGAATCGGCGAACTTAATTGATCTAAAATATCCAAAACCTCTTGTTCAAAAGCAACTTGAGCGCGATTAGTTTTACCACCTACATATAAGCGATCGCCTTTTTGCAAAGCCCAAATTTGTGAATGGGAAAAGTAACTCATTACCACACCTAGCATTAGCAAAGCAAACCCACTATAAACAATCGGAATACCTGGATCTGATTTAATTTGCAAACCAGTACTACCAATGACATCAAGAACTTTTAACGTCACCCCATTAACTTCCGTTGACATGCCGGCACGCACAGTACTAACTAGCTTCCCAGTTGAATCGTAAATTAACAACGTGTTTTGCAAGTCTTTTGCTAGCAGCGAAACGCCTGCACTTAAATCGGGTTTTGTGGGAATCCAAGTTCCCCAAAGGCGTCCTTTATTCTTAGTATTAAGTTCCGTCATTGGTAGCTGGAAAATCGGACTTTTGTTAATTCGGACGCGCACAGCAGCTATACCCCAATCAGTTTGGTAGAAAGTTATGCCACGATAACGCAGAGGTTGATTAACAAAAATCGTCTTGCGGTCAATTTCTTTTCCCTCACTGTTTAAAACAGACATATCTGAGTAAAATTGGTCAATTCCGCCTTTAGGAGTGTAATCAATCCAAAACCGATTAACTTTGACAGACCAATCTTTTGAAATTGACGTAGCTAAAGGTCCCGCATCTATAATATTTTGTACCTGAAAAGTATCGCCACTAGGAACCATTTCTTGTGCCATAAAACCAGTCATTGTGCCCCAAATTGCACCCAAAAGAATAGTTACCATGCCAATATGAACTATAATCGGTCCGATGCGTCCAACTATGCCTTTACGAGCGTAAAGAATATTATCTTTTTCTGGTTCGGAAAAAATCTTGTAGCGGCGTTGCTGTAAAAGTGGAGTGAGGGAAGATAGGGAACCTCTATCTAATTCAGCACTCAAAGCGAGTTTTTGAAATTGTCGCGGTTCGTCGTAAAATTTCCAACGACGGGCAGCTTTTAACGCTGGTAACTGACGAGTAAAAGTACAAGCGGTTAAACTTGTACCAAATAAAATGAGTAATGAGAGAAACCACCAAGTACGGTATACGTGGTCTAAACCGACTACCTGAATTACTTTCCAAGTCAGGAAACCGAATAAAGCTGGGTGTTCTGGATAGTTTGTTTGGTAAAATGCGTGTGATTGACCTTGTTCTATGACTGTGCCAGTGATGCTAAAGAGTGCGATCGCTAGGAACATCACAATTGCCAATCGTAGATTTGTCAGCACAGGTAAAAATTCTTGCCGGAAAAACCGTCCAAATGCTGACCACCAATTTAATTCTTTAGAAGTATCGTTTAAAGTCATTGATTAAAAGTTTCCCAGAGGAATTCGAGACATTAAAGAAAAGACACCAAATCCTACCAATAGCGCTCCACTGACTGGATTAATCCAACCAGACCAGCGACGCACTTCTAGCAACTTCTTAATTGAAGCAGTAAAAGTACCCGCCAAAATCAAAGGTGCTACATAACCTGCTGTATATGCAAGTAGCAAAACTGCGCCTAAAACTAAGTCTTGCGTACTGGCTACCCAACCCAGCAAGCTACCTAAAACAGGTGTACTGCAAGGAGAAGCAACCACACCGAAAGTCATTCCAATTAAATAAGAACGCAATCCTTGGGGTAATTCTTGAGAAATCCACTCCATACCCCCAAAAGAGGGGAATTGCAGAGGTAATGCTTCGAGTAGGTTTAGCCCCATGAGAATTGCGATAATACTAACTATAATTGGTAAACCAATTCCCACTTGTCCGTAGACTTTTCCGACAAAAGCTGCTATGATTCCTAACCCTGCAAGGGTGGTTGCTAATCCGAGAGAAAACCAGGTAGATTGAGCAGCTGCTTGTAGACGGCTTTTTGCCTCATAACCGCCAATATAGCCGATAGTTATAGGCAGCATCGAAAGCATACAAGGTGTCAGGCTGGTCAGCAAGCCAGCAAGAAAAATTACACCGATGCTGAGTAAACTCAGGTGAGTTAGTTGGTTAGAAACGAGGGTGTTAGCGAATTGCTCTAATTCGTAAAGTCGAGTTTGTAGGTTTTCAAGCATAAGGTAGATAGAGCGAAGAATGCTTACTCTGCTTGAATTTTAACGTAATTTATCCTATTTTAAACAGTTCCGTAGTAACCGAACTCAAGCCAATAGTTCATCAATAATTAGATTAAAGCCTGAAAGAACTTGGCTACTAACAGTTTCTCCAAGAGTTAATAATAAATGTTTTTCCGAACTGATAATGATAATCCATAACGTTTCCGGATAGATAAGCCAAATTTCTTGACAACCTGATTCTAAATATTCTTTTGCCTTAGCAAATAATTCTTCAGCGCTATCATCAGGTGAAGCAATTTCGGCAATTAACGGAAAGCTTTGGGGTAAGAAAGTTGCATTAGCATATTGCATTAGTAATTCCGGAGTCAAGTAAGAAACATCAGGACGACGACCCTGTTTATTAGTTCGGCAAAGCGCTTCGGTGTAGACTTCTCCACCTTGACGGCTGGAGAGCATATGATTTCTCCAGTAATAACTTAATCTAGCTTGAATTAGACTGTGCCGTAATGTCATACCTGTTTTCTCAATAAGTTGACCATCAACCCATTCGATATTTTCTAAAGGATGGTTGAGAAAATCTTCTAAAGAAAAAACTTGAGGTTGTGGTGATGTCGCTTCTTGTATTTGTTCAACAGAAGTTAGCATTGCTATTTTCTCACTTCAGGTATTATTAATTATAAAAAAATTGTCGTAAGCGCTCTTCGCGCTTATGACGATTTAAACTTTTGTTTTTTGGAATAGCCGACGCTTAAGGCGATTTTCAGATTGTTCTCCTCGTAGTGGTACAACTTCAGCTTCGCTACTTTCGCGTGCTACTCGAATTAGCAATCCAGTTGCCAATAAACTAGCAATCATGGAATTACCACCATAACTAAACATCGGCAACGGTAAACCAGTAGTAGGCAACGCACCAGTGGTTACACCAATATGCAGAAATGATTGTCCTACCATCAAAATTGTCACACCGATCGCTACTAATCGATGTACTGAATTTGTCGCTTTTAAGGCAATGATTAATCCCAGCGTAGCGAATATACCTAAAAGGAGTAGCAAAGTTATACCGCCAGCAAAACCGAATTCTTCTGATAACACCGCAAAAATAAAATCCGTGTCCTGAATTGGTAAATAAAACAGCTTCTGTTGTGAAAGCCCAAATCCAGTACCCCAAGTTCCCCCACTCCCCACTGCCAGCAAACTTTGCACTAGCTGGTAGCCATCACCAGTTGCATCTGCCCAAGGATTAAGAAAAGACATGACTCGTTTGCGTTGATACTCTTTGATGCTAATACTGAGAACTGCTAAAAGTATCCCACCAAAAGCTGTTCCTCCCAAATATTTATAAGGTAAACCAGCCGCTAAAGCAATTAGCCAAATTGTCATACCGCAAAGTGCGGTTGTACTTAAGTTAGGCTGGGCTAAAATTCCGAGAATTATCAAACCAAAAATACCCAGCCAGGTAAAGCGAACTTGCCAAGTTATTCGTTCCCACTGACCAAAAAGCCGCGCACTTTGCAATACTAAAAAGGGTTTAATTAATTCCGAAGGTTGAATGGGAATTGGACCCAAAACCAGCCAGCGAGATGCGTCAAAAGCTTTTCTTCCTAATCCTGGTATCAGGGTGACAAAAATTAATGCCAAAAACAAAAAGACAAACCAATGGGATATTCCTAATATCTTCCGCAAAGGTAAATTAACAATGATGTTTAATATTATTAATGCCACGAACACCCACAGCAATTGACGCTTAAAGTAGTATAGTCCATCATGATGACGAGCGTCAGCTACAGGATAGGATGCTGAGAACAGCATTATCAAGCCAACAAACAGCCAAATCAATGTTAACCAGCGCAACAACCGTGCCTCTAAAGCCCAGGTGGAGACGGAATTATCAAAAATTGGTAGTAGACGGCGTAAATTCACGTTCGGTACAGGTAAAAAGTTAGGAAAAGCGGTAGAGACGTTCCGGTGGAACGTCTGTACAAAAGTTAGGAGTGAGAAATATAACTCCGCTCCTCAAAACTTATAACTCATAATGTGGTCTACTGCTTGCACGACACCGTTGATATAAGATGGCACAGATGGCTTTTTTTCAGGTTATATTCGGTTTAACGGTGTCTAGGGCAGTCTAAATATCTTGCACGCAGTAACATTTGGTAGCTCTTTTGCCCTGGCGATCGCTATAGGGGTACATTCAAATATACACACTAAACTGTATTGTAGCCTGCGCCGCCTACTACTACATCAGATACCCACAAATGCTGACAATTGGGTGGAGAACGCGGGTCATAATTTTCGCAGCACTTTTAGGAACTTGGCTAAGGTCGGTATCTTGGTCAGATTTTGGTTGAGGTAAGTAAAAAGCCTACTGGGATTCTATCAAGGGACTGATTAATTTTTCTGATAGCGTCAAGATAATTAACGGGTATAAAACGTTCAATAGGAAAAAACCCGTGAGTGACGAACTAAAAAAAGGTGACAAAGTTAAGTGGAAGACTTCGCAAGGTGAAACCACTGGTGAGGTAGAAAAAAAACTCACCTCATCCACAGATATTAAAGGACATCATGTCGCTGCTTCAAAAGATAACCCTGAGTACTTAGTTAAAAGTGATAAAAGCGGCAAAGAAGCAGCTCACAAACCTGGTTCTCTTGAGAAAATTGAGGAGTAATGCAGCGTTATGAGTAAAGATGTTAAATCAGTGATTGATGAGTTTCATTCTTCGGTAAATATGACATCGAAGGAACTCGAATCTTGGTTGAAAACAGAGGAATCTCAATCTGTAGGGCAGAAAAAAGATGATGATGAGTCAATTGGACATAAATCTGGTAAACGCATCATTGAACTATTGCACAAGAAAAAAGATGACTACACAGACGATGATTTATCTCACATGAAAAAAGTCGTCAGTTATGTACATCGTCACTCAGCACAGCAGCCTGAAGGTGATGTTGAGGATACAAACTGGCGTTACTCTTTAATGAATTGGGGACACGACCCGTTAAAAGATAAAAAATAAAAGGTAGAGACGTTCCGACGGAACGTCTTTACTATTAATTTGATTCAACCAAACCAGTATGATGGTTGAGAACCTACTTGAACTGTTTCAAGGCGATCGCTAATCCAATCTGATTTTTCTTTCATGATTGAAGAAATGCCTTGATGAATTATATTTTGTAAGTATAGTGTTTGTTCTAAAGGACTACGAGGTAACTTAAAGTTTAACAAGCACTCTTGGTCTAGCTGGTAGTCGGGAAGCGATTTATCATCAGTTGTGCTGTAAAGACAAGGAATGCGACCCAGAACAAAGGAAATTAATTCTTCGCGCAAATCAGGAATAGCAAAAGCCTGTTGATAAGGATTGTATGGATAAGTATCCAAAACGCTTTCAATCTCTCCTAAAACTGATTGCCGTGTTAACTTTACTACTGTTTGCATAACGTTTTAATTCCTTTTTATCCAGTTAATAATCTGTCCAGGTGAGAAAACAATAATGCCAATATCGTCGTAACAATCAGTTAGATGCTAGAACCCTAAAATTAGTTTTTATTTTGTTAGAGTTTTACATTCAGATTTTTACTGTTAAACAGTAAAATATCTGAAAAAAATACTCACTACACTCATTAAGTGTAATTTTTATCGATAATGCCAATTATTTCAAACTTATGGATATTTGGAGCAAAACTACACAAAACGCATCATAAACTACTAGGGATCAATTCCAATGACTAAGTAAAAATATTAATTAAAAAAAATATTAAATGAGTTGTTACTTTTTTTATCATTTACATTACTTAGCATTTTTTAATTGCTGAAAAAATAGCTTAATGGCATATATAAAATTTGCCCTTCTGCGGATAATGCAAAACCGAGAAGCGCTATAAATCTTTTGTGAGCGAATTATCTAAGTTACAAACCTAGCAACTTACTATCATTGCAAATTAATTGAATCAGAGATGAAATGATTACTTAATAAATTCTAAAAAATTTAACCCGTTCAAAGTTAGATTTCTCATCTTACTATTAATTTCCTCGGCAGCGGCTAATCCCGAAAGCATCGCACCTTCAACAAGTTTGCCACCACACCAATCACCACAGCACACTAAAGGTAAAAAACTTTCCGCAGATAAAAAAGCTTTGTCCCAAGGATTGCGAGGAAAAGCATAACGCCAGCGATGTACTTGCATCCATTCGGGAGTAGCCAGCCAAGAAAGTTGCACAGACTCACTTGCGCGTTGCAACATTTTCTGTGCCGGTGGTTGTAAATCGAGAGATTCCAGGTAATTCTCGGCGAAATTAGCGCTACTTTGGATAACAAAAAGCGGTTGCTGCGAGTTGTGACGCTTGCTGCTATCTAAACCAATCCAGGCTAAATCAGGATTGTCAACAAAAGTTAAGGCTTTCCACTCCGGAAGTGGCTGCGAGTCGGCAGGATACCCAGCCATAACAGTCAAGCTGGGGTAAAATTCTATAGAACCCAAGTTATCTAAAAAAGCTTTGCTAAGTAAATCGCCCAAAGGAGCTAAAAGGGTGAAAGCTTGGGGTGCAGGAATGGCAACAACTACTGATGCAGCGGTTAACTCTTCATCGCTCGATTCAAAAGTCAGACGCCATTTATTATCAAGGGTTGGGGTAATAGCTTCGACACGTTGATTGAGGGAAATTTGTAAATTTTGAGCGAGAAACTTAGCGATCGCACTCATTCCCTCCGGTGCAACATAATTTGGATCTGGCTCATTTGTCCACACTTCTAGAATATGATGGCGGCTCAACAACTCAACAAAACGTCGCAGCAATTCACCCTTCGGCTTTAAGTAACATACACCATGATCCGCACAAGTATTATGTAAACGACGTGTAGCAACTCGTCCCCCCAAACCACGCGACTTTTCCAATACCAACACCGAATATCCAGCTTGACTTAACTGCTGGGCACAAACTAAACCTGCGATCCCAGCCCCTATTACAGCAACATCAGTCATAATTCTTTCTTTGCGCCTCTGCTACGAGTGCGTGAGATGATCATATTAATGTCGAACGAACCGCAAAGGAAGCAGCGAAAAGAGTAACCCAGAAAAATGCGATCGCATTCTTCTGGGTCTTGACAAAACCTATGGTCTCAGCTTCCTTAACTCTGCCCTTACTTTGACTCGACAGATTGAACTGGTGGCTCTGTCTTGTCCTGGCTTGATTTTGTTTTACTTAATTCTTGTACTTGATTAAGATGGATATTGTTGACCTGAATAATGAAGTTTTCTATTGCTTGTTTTGCCTTATTTTGACGTTGACTTTCATCCTCAATATCATAGCAACGATAACTTCCAGTCACTCCCAATACAAATTTCTCTTGTTCAGCTTCTAACAATTCAACGGTAGTGTTAGCAGCAACCGAATTTTCTTGAAAAGGAAACGAGGTAACTATACTAGCAACTATCGAGGCAATAGCTGGAAAGATAACGGGAAGCCACTTGAACCACGAAATCCCTACATCCAATTTGTCTACCAAGACTAAAATCGGTGTAATTCCTGAAAAAACAACAGTTGCCAATTGCAAAGTATAGTAAATACTTCTCGAGCTTCCTCGAATTTTTTTGTAATCGTCAATCAACTCCTGGGAATACTGTAAAGCCTTTTCTCTGGCTGGAGTTAGCGGATTGCTTTCTAAAAAATTATTATTAGCCGATAGATAATTATAGAGTTCGGCTTTCTTGGTGAGATCGGACTGATTAGAGTTTTTCAACAATTGTTTATTGACTAGAAAAAGAAAAAGCCAAATAGATACAAAAGCAGTTGCATAAATTTTAACGACTGGAATGTCGGGAAAAATTTTACTAATGAGAACTGCACAAACAAAAGCTGCTAAAAATAAATACTCAACTATCTTCGACGTAAACAACATACTTGGACTTGATGAATTGGAAAAATTTTCAGTTGGGTTTGTCTTTTCAGAATCAGTCATTGCCTGCTAGATAATATTGGCTGGTAGTTAATGTTGAGATACTTCATAGCTTTTCAAATTATAAAGCATAATGTGGAATCTAACGATAGATCCTCGTATTCTGTACTGTTAATGTTTACTTCAAGATAAAAACTCCCGATTTAGAGAATCACTGCACTCTTTTATTGCGTTGGATTATTCTCTGCTCAACTAGATAAAAGCGCATCTGGAGACGCTTCACCTAGAGTCAGAAGAAAGCATGTTTCATTTCAGTAAACATACTTTTAAAACTACGCGTGCATCGGCATCTATCATAACATGCATGATTTGGTAAGTTTGATCAATAGCCAATTCGTGACAAGTTAAAGTTTTTTAGGTTTTGTCAAGAGTCAGAACAAAGTGATCGCATTCTTCTGGGAAACTTGTTATGGTGCATCTTTTAGCTCAAACAAATGCCGACGAAAAAACAGACAAACCCCGACTATGTTCGTCGCAATACGCGGCTTGCAGATAACGAAGCAATCACCGAAAATTCATATCTTCAAGAGTTTTCAACGAGTATCCTTATAAGCATAGGCAATGGAAAGTGCTTCTACCTAATACCAATGCTTCATCGCAGAGGTAGAAACTTTAATCGGTTTTCGTCTGCTAAAACTTTCAAAAATTATAGTAATGTCTGAAATTGTTCTTTTTTCATAATTGGGGATTTGTAGTAAGCGATTTATCCCTTATTTAAGCGCTGAAGCGCTTACTACTTACTTCACAGGACGAACGATCGCAGGTGTATTTGGAGTCTTCGACTGGAAAACGGCATCTATAGCCTTTTGTAAAGTTTCTGCCATGACGATGCGGTTTTGGTAAACTACAATTACCCTGACTAAAGTTGGTAGGCTATTTTGTTCGGCTTCTAAATACAGAGGTTCAACGTACAGAAGAGACTGCTCAATCGGAATTACCAACAAATTACCTTGAATTGCCCGCGAACCGGCACGATTCCACAAAGAAATCTGCTGAGAAATCACCGGATCTTGGTTAATCAAAGCTTCTATTTGTTCTTGTCCATAAATGAGTTGCTGTTTGGGAAACTGATAAAGCAGCAGTTTACCGTATTCTTCTCCATCGGAACGCGCAGCCAACCAAGCGATTAAGTTAGCGCGTTGAGTTGGTTTAAAAGGAAGCAGCAAAATAAATTCTTCTGTGGCAGCGCTTGGCAACTTCATAATTAGATAATAAGGCTGCACCGGACGCGGTTCGCTTCCATAAATCTCGGTGGGTATCTGCCACAAATCTTCGCGGTTGTAAAATACCTGTGGATCAGTCATGTGATAAGCTAACAAACGTTCAGATTGAATGCTGAACAAATCTACCGGATAGCGGATATGACTTTTGAGAGCATCTGGCATCACATCCAGAGGTTTTAACAGGTTGGGAAAAATAGCCGCTAAAGTGTTGATAATTGGGTCTTGTGGATCGGCAACGTAGAAATTAACAGTGCCATTATAGGCATCGATGACAACTTTTACAGAGTTGCGGATGTAATTAAATTTATTTTTTCCTGGGTCAGAATAAGGATAGCGATTGCTTGTAGTGTAAGCGTCCAAAATCCAGTAAAGATAAGTCTTTTCGCCTTTGTTATTAGTTCCACCCCCATCTGCCGCAACTAAATAAGGATCGCTATCGTAACGTAAAAAAGGAGCGATCGCTCGAACCCTTTCTAAAATAGTGCGCCGAAATAGCAACTTCGTTTCCATCTTAAAATTTCGCGTCAGCAGCATTTGCCAATCTTTGAGATATTCAGCAAACAACAACCGTCGCCACTTAGCACCAATCGCTATTCCACCGCGTCCATCATAGACGTTATACACATTTTCGCTGCCGCTGGGATAGTCCAACTCTCGGTTGGTTGTCCCTGTCATTACATAAGTATTAGTATTTTCACCATAATAAATTCGCGGTTCACCAATCGGGATACTTGCCCGAATTGCTTCATTTGATATCTGCAAAGAACCATTAGCGCTATCAGATCGAATATCCTTAACGTAATAATCGGGTAAGCCGCCAGAAACTACAGTATTCACCGGACTCAGTGTAAACCCGTAACCGTGAGTATAGAGTAAGTGCTCATTTACCCAAGTCTGCGCTTGCTCAGGAACCGCCGTATAATCTAATTCGCGTGCCGCAATAATCGTCTGTTGCTTCCCAGTCAAAGCTTGAGAATTCAGGTTTGCACCTTCCCCCTGTCCTCTTATCCCCCCCTCCTTCTTCAAGCTATAACGGTCAATATCAGCACCTGGGAACTTGTAATAAGGTCGGATTTGTTGTAACTGGCGATTGGTTTGTAGCAATGGGCGTGTATCCCACAGGCGAATATTGCGAATTGTCTCGTCATTTTCCTGCAAAATCGCTGCTGTTAGTTGACCTCTAGGATCAAAGGTTTCCGCTTCAATTTGGTTTAAATTAAATGCCTGTCGGGTATGTTTAATACTGCGCTCAATGTATGGGCGTTCCCGTGCAAGTTCATTCGGTTGAACGATGAGGCGTTGAACTGACGAGGGTAATATCGTACCAGAAATTGCCGCTACAACTAAGTAAATTCCCAAGGATGAAATTAGTTGGCGAGGGTAGGGAACCGATTTGAAACTGATTTTTTTCGCTTTAGACAAAACTATGATTCGCAATAGCAGGTAAATTGCAATCGCCACCGCAAAAAGACTCAACCCGGTATAAATTGGTAATTGTATATTGACATTGGTGTAACTAGCGCCGTAGTTTACACCATCAGTAGAATACAAAAGTTGGTAGCGCAGTATGTAATAACGAAAAGCGATCGCCAACATCACTAAGAAAGTTAAAGCGTTTAAGTGCAGTCGCTGCGATATAGAAAAACCTTTAAATCTACCTTCACTCAGACTGTTGCCCGATAGCAAATAAATTAACGCCACTGTTACTACACTGTATAAAAACAGTCCAGTTAACCAAGATGACAACAATTCCCAAATTGGTAGGGAAAACACATAAAAACTAATATCTTTGTGAAATAGTGGCTCAGTTTGTTGAAAACTAACGCTGTGGAAATACTCTAAAAATTTATCCCACCGTGCGGAAAGCATCCAAGCGAAAAGTAAACTGATGAGCAATGCGATAGCACTTAACCAAAACTGGTAATTAATCAAAATCGCAATTGTTAACCCCAGCAGCAATATCAGTGCTGAGTTCTGAGTGGCGAGTTTTGAGTAAAAAGAACTCAGTAGAGATTCTTTTGAAAGATCCCAAAAATTTAAGGTTTCCTGACAATAGTAGATGAAAATCAATCCCACCAGGACACTTAGTCCTAACACCATCGGTAGAAAAAAATGCAAACTCAGTCTTGGGGGGAGATGGGGAGATGGGGGAAGGGTGGGAGAGGCGGAGAAAGAATTGTGCCCTTGTGCCCTTGTGCCCTTGTCTCCCTTGTCGTCCGGTCCCCCTCTATCCCCCTCCCCCTTCGCTTCTCGATTGGCTATAGCCAAATTAAACAGCAAAAAAGCTGCTGAAGTGAAAAAAGCGATCGCCCACAACCCCAGTTGGGTCAACAAGCGCAACCAAAATACTTGTAAATATCCAACTTCATCAAACCAGAGAATTTCTGCTGCCAGGTATGAGGCTAAATCAAATAAAAGCCACAAACCAAGCAGCAGCACAAATACTTTAAAAGTACGTTTCATCAAATTGCTGATTTTGGATCTCCCTAACTAAAATTTTGCATCCAAAATCTCACATCGGTTAACTAAATTGCTCCCCTGAATCTAAGTTAAATAACATTTGCAGAGTTTGCATACAACGGCGTCTTGCATCAACATCTTGTTGAGCGCGTAACTGCACCATCGGGTCGTGTAAAATTTTATTAACAATTCCTCGTGTTAGAGCCTCAATGATTTCTTGATGTTTGTCGCCGAATTCTGAACCCAATCGCGATAAAGCTTTTTCTAATTCTTGTTCGCGAATGGTTTCGATTTTATTCCGCAGACAGCTGATGGTTGTGACAGTTTCTAAACTGCGCCACCAAATATCAAAAGCTTCCACTTCTTCGTCTAGCAGCCCCTCTGCCTCCTGTGCCATCTTGCGACGGCTTTCGTAGTTTTGCGCCACCACCGCCTTCAAATCATCCACATTGAACGCTTGTACGTTTTCCACCTCATTCACGTCCGTATGGACGTTACGAGGCACGGAAATATCAAATAACATTAAAGGTTGGTTCGGTGCTAAAACCATTTCTAATTTAGCGCGGTCAAGTATCGGCTCTGTTGCAGAAGTACTTGTAAACACTAAATCACTTTCGGCAATTACAGATATCATTGCCGACATTGGATGAGTTTGAATATTTTGTTGAGGATACTGCCCTGCAAGTTCTGCGGCACGTTCGATAGAGCGATTTAAAATGCAAATTTTCGCAGCACCTTTCGATATTAAGTGTTGCACAAGTAACCGCGACATTTTCCCCGCACCGAGAATTGTCACTCGACAAGCCGCTAAATTTTGCACTTTCATTTGCGCTAATTCTACAGCCGCCGAACTGATTGAGACGGCACCAGTACCAATACTAGTTTCAGTCCGAACCCGCTTACCTGCTGTTAAGGCTTGTTTAAATAATCGATTTAAAATTGTTTTAATACCATTGTATTGCTGTCCCAGTTTGTGAGTATGTTTCACCTGAGCCAAAATTTGACCTTCTCCGAGTACCATACTATCTAAACCTGCTGACACCCGCATTAGATGCATCACGGCATCTTGGTGCAGCAACATAAACAGATGTTGTCGCAGAGACACAACAGGCAACTTGCTGTATTCAGAAAGAAACTGAGTAACTTCTCGAATACCCTGTTCGGTTTCTGGGGTAACGATGTAAATTTCTAGCCGGTTACAAGTACTGAGAATTGCGACTTCTTGAATATGAGGATAGCTAGCTAAGTGAGCGATCGCGCTTTCTGTTTGTGTTTCTGGAATACTCAGCTTTTCCCGGACTTCTACTGGGGCTGTCTTATGGCTTAACCCCACCACTGCTATATGCATAGTTAAATCGTAATTGGTAAATGGGGAATTGGGGATTGGGGATTGGGGATT
>JBPCQW010000271.1:0-6934 GCA_050997715.1 Hassallia sp. | reverse complement strand
CGTGTAGACATGGCGACAGAAAAGAAAGCATCACAGAGAGCTAGCAAACTCCAACAAGCTGCGAGGGCAGAAAAGTCAAAACCCACACCTGTGGTAGAAGAACAGCCAACAAACAATAGCCAATCAGCAAGACCACCAAGCCGCCAGGGGAAGAAAGCGCTGGGTGCTTTTGTGTCTCCAGAAACTTCCAAACAATTGAAACAAATTGCTCTGGATGAAAATACCACAGTTCAAAATTTGGTTGTTGAGGCGCTGAATGATTTATTTATAAAACATGGGAAACGCCCAATTGCAGAATAGTGATCTAAATAACCTCTTCTCAATTGCATTTTTAATCTTCTGTTTTATTCCAATCAATTGTATTAAAGCGCCGGGAATTGAGTTTGGTGTAGCGCTCAGTGTGTCGAATATCCCGGTGTCCCATAAAATCCTGCACGAATCTAGTTGAATGACCCGCATTAATTAAAAAATAACCACATGCATGACGCAATTGATGGGGATGGAGTTTTATATCTAGTTTGGCTACAGCACCCAGTCTAGTTAACAGTCGTTGAACGGCGCTGGGTGTAAGTGGCTCTCCCCTTTCCCCCACAAAAACGTAAGGATTTTGAGTTAACCGATGTTCCTTTATTTTTGATAAAGCTTCGATTTCATCAGCAGGCAGTGGATGCACACCATTATCACTACCTTTCTTGCGGGTAATAAAAATTTCTTTATCGAAGAGCGAAATTGCATCCCATCTTAATTCACAAATTTCTGACACGCGCAGACCGTGGCGAAAAGTTAACAGTACTAAAGCGTAGTTCCTATCTGGGTAACGCCCATAATTTTTGGCAGTTTTCAGTAACCTGTTAACCTCACCAGCTGTAAGATACTCTCGTGACCTATAATCCTTATTCTTCCTGCGAACTAGCATTTTTAAATTTTGGCGCTATTTTCGTACTGTTCGTATTTAGACGCAAAATACCAACACTTCTAATTGTCTCAAACCCTTGATTTTTCGTAAATGCCCGCCCCAAAAATTCCGATAATAATCCCAGCTTATTAATCCCGACCGAAATCAAGGCATTTCAGCCGCCATTAATATTTTTTACTTATAGCTTCATCGAGTAGTACCAATTACAGCTATAATCCAGCATTTAATTAAAGTGCGATGGCACGAAGTGCCCGCAAGAAGTGCGATCGCGCCTTCATGATGACGCTGCTAAAGTTTTGGATCGGTTGAAGAGAGAAAGAGTGAAAAATCTACACCAATTTCTACACCAATTTCTACACAGGAGCAAAATACGCCGGGTCACGGGGTAAATATAGCGAAAGTGTCATGAGGGGCAAGTAGTACAAAACTTCAGTTTGTAGTATGACAAAAAATGGCTAAAACCCTTATTCTTTTGTGTCACTCTGATGGTGACTTTGGCAGATGGGTGCAATTTAGGTCTAGATGATTTCATGGAAACCAATTGCTAGAAAGTATATGTAGTAATACTTTCAATCTATCTTGCCCTTCATAACACTTTCGCTATATTTACCCCAACTTCTGGTAACAAAGCATGAATCAAAGCAGAGGGGCTATCAGGCTAATAGCGCTACACAGTTGATAAGAGATTTGAAAGAATTGGTTGCTCCCGAAGAAGCGCTAAACCAAAATATTACTTTGGACAAGGGGACGTGGGAATCGCAGGCTGAATCATTTTTGGGGGAGTTATCTTAAGCCAAAATAAAAATCCCTCAACCAATCTGGAAGAGGGATTTTTTGATGTCCGGTTAAGTGTTAGTGGGTAGAGTTATAAACCTCTTGTTGTATTTTAGGAGAATGAGACATTGTACTAGCAATGCTTTGTAATATGTCTGGATCTAAGTTTGTAGATGATGGCAAGGTGTAAGCTTTCTCTTGTAGCTCTTGTGTATGAAACATTGCCCTAGCTGCATCCTCTGTACAAAAAGAATTATTTGATGATTGATTTTGTTTGGACATAAAATCTTTCCTTTTTATTTGTTTTTCAATTATACATTAAATCTAATCTTCAGATTGACTATTTTCTTCAAAGAATTCTTTATGCATCTTTTCGTTGTATTCAAAAACAGGTTGTAATTGTTCAAGCATTGTTTGAGAGTTGTAAACATTCTGTTGCCTTGCTTGAGAGTGATGCATTGAATATGCTGCACTTTTCAATGTAGCATTCGCTGCGTCATATCTGCCCCTAATTCTAGTGTTGTCAAGTCGATTTGAATCTCGTAATGATATTTAGTCATGGTGTTATTTCTTAATGAATTGGTTGGTGTTTGTAAGAGTGTAATCGCTGTTTGTGTGACGGGTGGCACTTGTGGCAGGAGCGGGGCAGAAGGAGGGCAGGAAAAAAAGCTAGTAAAAGTTGCTGACCACCCCTGCCCCTCCCTGCTACGCCATCTGACCGCGCTGCCTTTAACTTCCTGACCGCTGCCCTTTAAGCTCCTGCCCCCTAAAATGGCACTTATTTCAGGGCAGGGCAGGAGAGGTCAGGAGAGGTTATCAAGTATTAAGAATAAATCACCGTCTTTTAATTCAGCCTTCCCATATTTTTGTAAAAAGGCAATGAGTAGCCTGATATCATCGGCATCGCGAGTAACCTTGCGTAGTGGTTTAGATTTAGCTCTAGCATCCCCTACCTTTTGCCAATCTCTACCTTTAAAGGTTCGCAAAACTTCGATAGCCTTACTAAAATCAAAAGTTAAAGTCTCTTCTTTCTCTTCGTCTTTCTTAGGCTCAAGTGGGGAAGACTCAGGCTCAAGTCCTAAGGTAAACTCCAGGCGAGAAACATCGTCCATTTCGCCTAACTTTTCATCTACTGGCGGCAATTGCGTTATATGCTGTTGCTCTAATTCTGGGAAAAGTTTAAGGAGAGAACGCACCGGATCTGGTTGACCATTGCCGGGGTGTAATTCACCCTTCAACCATTCAGGGACTGAGCCTAACTCACCGCCCTTAATTGGTTCACCAAAGTTATTTGGATTAGCTTTAAAATAAGAACCGGAAGCAACATTCATTTTGCGAAGTGCGCCTACTGCGATTGCCTGAGTGGTGCAGCCGATAAAGTTAATTCCTTCCTTAAAAGTTGCAGCTAATCCGCCAGTTTCCTTTCCAGCAATTGAAGTTAGGTTTGATGCGTGGAGAACAAGAATTAATGTTGCCCCAGTCTTTTCAAACCTTGACAAAAGGAACTTCAGAACATAAGTCCTATCTTCTTCTGACATTAAATAAGTGAGCCGCATCATCTCATCAACAACTAGCAGCAAGTTTTGATTTGAGTATGGTTCTGAACCTTCTAGCTTTTTGAGAAATTGCAACAGTTCTCGCGCTACTAGTTTGTCGGCTTCATCTGGATTTCTACCGTTATGATCTAGTGCGCTGTGGAGATTGCAAGCGAAGGGATAAATATCAATTCCTGCTGTGAAATATTCTACTTTGAGCGCTGAATTATCTGCTTTTGATAAAATAGTCAAGAGTCCAGCAAGCGTACCTTTACCGCCTCTTTGATTCCCGCATACGGCGATAATCTGCGAACCCATCACTTCATCAATCTTGAATCCACTAGTTTTTAGTAAGTTGATGGTTGCGTAAGCACGTTGGTTGAGGGGTAACTTGCAAAGCTCTTGAGTTGATGGAGTACTATTGGTGGCACTATTCTTTACAGTCGGCAGAGAAGATGGTGGCGGTGGCGATTGCTTGTAGTCGGTTGAACCATACATTTGCTCGTTGCTAATATATTTAATCGGCTGCGGTTCAATAAATTTAGGCTTGTTCTCCCTTTTGGCTGACAATGAAGCACGGTGATTGTCAATTGCATTTAAGCGATCGCTATCAACTCTCAAGTCCGGTGCGACGTTGACCATATGCGTTGTCACTTGTTCCTTGGAGGGAAACGCCCCCTTAAACTGAAGAAAGGAATCAAAAATCCATCTGTAGGCATGAAACCTTTTGAGAGGTTCCACCTGCGTCAAGTAATCAGTTAACAGTGTAAAATGATTATTTAAAAACTCAAACTCTTTTCGCTCTCTTGGAGAAAGATAATGTTGCAGTTGTTCAAACTCGTTTGCCTCCAACGTTTGCGATTCCCTTAGCTCGGCGTTTCCCAATGTTCCAGCTAAATCAAGGATGTTGCCCCTCACAAATGGGAGTGGGGAGAATGAACCAGTGCGATTAGCATCAATGAAGCAACCGTGAATATATCCCACCAATCCCAACACCACACCAACGGGCGCTAGCGGTGATAATGCGTGCAGAAAAAATCCAGTGGTTAAAACTGCACCCGATATTAATTTATTGGCATTAATACCGGAACGTTCTTCCCTTGCCAGTTCTAAAAGTTGGTCACATCGTTCTTTGAGCCAATCAGCGACATAATCATTTTCAAGATATTCAATCGTGGGATAAGACGCACGGATATGCGCCGTCTGTGGCGTTTCTAGCCGTGGAATTTCTGGTTTATTTTCCATAATTTTACTGTGAGATGTCAGGCGATTGCACTCCGACTCTGAGCCAAAAGCAATCGCTATTTCTATCTTTGCGTTAGTTGCCCTTCAGCATCCTGTAAACTACATAGCCCAACTCGGCTGCGACAATGGAAAACAGGTTATAAATGAGGCACTTGAAAATATCACCTGGATCAGAAAACTGTAAGGGATTACGACTGCTAAATGTTTGGATTAAATCAAAAGTCCAGGAGGCGATCGCAATCAATCCAACTGTCCTTGGTGATACCCCGCTAACAGCTTTTACTCCAAATGCAGCATTGCGAATCGTTGCTGACTGAATTATCTGGATAACAAAGCTGAGGGCGATCGCAAAGATAAAAGCCGGATTAAAAATAATTCCTGCCCAAGCGCGTGGCGGGAACAAGGTAAAACCGGGTAGCCACGACCAACCAGCCCAAGTTTGTTCAAAGAAAGGCATCAGTGCCGCACCCTCAAATAAAGATTGCCAGTAGCTATCAGCCGTCAACAAAACCCCAACTGTAAAGACTAACGAACCCAGTGTACCAGCCCCTACACTTCCAGCCTCACTAAAATGCTCCATAATTGAAGCTAAGAAGCGTGGGATAATTGAAATTAAAACAACAAGCCATTTGGCGAGAGTGTGAAAAATATCTGATTTATCTTTCTGCTGTTTACTAGGACTGTTCAAAGGCGTGCGACCATCTGAAGTTGTTAAAGGTGGTTTGTTACTTTCCATGATTTCTCAACCGTTATCTGAGTTAATTACTGGTGCTTGGGAGCAAGCTGTTGATGAATCACCCTTCCAAATAAATTTGCGATCTTGAATTCTGCCGGCGCAAATATTGCTGCGGTCATAAACAAACACCACTTCATCCGCTAAATAATGTTGAAGTGTTTGATTCTTTAGCCGAGGGCGTTTATCCGAGTTGTCATAGTCGATTAAACGCACGCTTCTCCCCTCTGGCAGCAGTCCGGTCTTCTGAATCAACTCGGCAGTTGTTTTTCTTTGCTGGATGCGTGAGCGTTGGATTTCTTCGCTAACCGCTAACTGTTTTTTGGTTGCGAAAGTTGTATATTCAGAAGGCATCACAAGAAAAAGCGGAGCGACAATTAACGCTCCCCCAAGGAATGCGACAGCTGTCGGGAAAATGTATTTATCGGCACGCGATGACATGATTTTAGTAAGGCAGGCGTACCCGCCCCGATAGTTGTTTACTCGCGACTACTCTTAACTTGTGCGACTAGCGCCTCTAAGAAGCTCAGAAGTTCATATCGTGACAATTCATCAAGCCGAACGGTCAGTTGTCCAACCTCCTCATCGTGTTCCCGATCTACGTTGTGTTCGGGATGTGCTGTGAACATAAAAAGCGCGGTTTGGTAGATTAACCACAACCGCTGGGCGTTGTTGAGTGCTTCAAAACTCTGCCCCCAGCTTTCTTTCATTTCGTCTATCAAGGTGCTTTCAGTTGATAACATCGGTTTTGTGGGGGTAGGTTGCCTACCCCTATAAGGTTTATTCAGTGAAAACAAAGTTGTCGGGCTGGCGTTCCGCAAGGTTGCGGTACTCCGCATCGCCGTCTTCTGCGGCTGAAAATTCCCAATAGTCCATTTCCGCAAACCGATCAAAAATATTTACGGCACGTACCCGCAGATCGTTAAAAGGGTCGTCGGAGATTTGACTAATTGCGCTGTGGAGTCCGAATGCTAACTCGTTCGCTGTGTCTGGGTGAATCCCGTTCCCCAGGAACTGTCCAAAGGCTGCGCTGTAGGGATGCTGATCAATCGTTTCGTGGGTGGCGCAATACTCCGTTCCGGTGAATGGTGGGTAGATTGGTTCTTCTTGCTCGTGCATGTTAAAATCCTTAAGTTGTTTACGTTTTGCGGCGTAGATGCACCCGGCGATCGCTTGCCGGACAAAGTTTGCGATCGCTCTTAATCTTTCAAACGAATCAGAAGCATGTGAGTTAGATCAATTAACCTTGGACTTTGGAGCGTTTCACCGCGCATCGTTGCTTCGTAGTAGCCCAACTCGTGCTTAGTGATTATGATGTCGATAGCTGCAAAGATGGCGTTGGCGGCAGTCAATGTAACAGCTGGGTATCCCATCAGTAATCCGCCAAAGTATCAATAGCGTCCGCTACTGCCATCGCCGCGTCAGGCAAAGTGAAATCAGCGCCCATCCGAGCCTCGTTGCAAAGGCAAACGATGGTATGCGGATATCTGACCCCTAGTGCTGCGAGTTGGGTGGCGATCGCATCCAGGACGATTAATACTTCAGCGCCCGTGGCATTGTCTTGTTGCAAAGCTGTGTTTAAGTCCATGATTATTCTCTTGTTGGCGTAACGTTACGTTGACTGTCGATCTTCGTGCGCTCGGCGGGTTAGCCAACCCAAGCCACCCGCGAGTACCATCCCTAGTCCAACTGGAATCATTATTGGAGAGGCGATCGCGTAAGCTCCAAGCC
>JBPCQW010000164.1:0-7136 GCA_050997715.1 Hassallia sp. | reverse complement strand
TCAGGGTGTGCGGGACATCCAGGAATGTTGATGACCGGTAATCCGGATAATGAATAAAAATCTTCGCCTAAAAAGCCGCCTTTTTGACGTTTGAGAAATTGCAATCCTTGCGATTCGGTGGGGTTGGGTGACATTGCGGGTATTCCTCCCCAGGTGGCGCAGTCTCCCACCGCGACGACGAAGTTAGCGACTTTGGATAAGTCGTTTAACCAGTCTTTCATCGGGCGATCGGCAAACCGATTCCATTCTCCCGTTCCGTTCGGGGCGTTGATGACGCTGCCTTCAAATACGAGAATATCTAGAGGAATCTTGCCGGAAATGCAATTCCACAGCATATTCTGCAAGTTTGTACCTAGTTCCAACCCTAAGGATGGGTGCCAAAGTATGTTGATGCCAAAGTCGGCAATTAAATCGCAAGCTGTGGGTTCTTCGGCGTTGAGAAATGACATGGTGTTGCCTGAACAAGCACCACCTTGCAGCCATAGTAAGTTAGTCATCAGTTATTTTGTCTATGTTGTTTACCATGCTTAATTCAGACAACTAAAAAAGGATAAAGTATAAAATTTTTCATTGCTTCATACTTCATGCTTTCGAGCAACTAAATTTGTCAGTCACCCCCTATTTTTAAACGTCTATTTTTCAATATTAGGTACTTTTTGCCTTAGTTGTATGTGATTAAATAATATTTTATTTTTTGTAGTAGGCAAATACAATTCGATATTTTGAAAAAGTTCTCTTCGGAACATTTTTTTTCATTTAACAGTAATAAAATATAAAACGCAATCATCGCCATGCTGACCATTTAAATATACAAACATATGGTTATGATGCTTGACATATAAGGTTTTTAGTAAAAATAAATTATTGATTTTGATATAATTAATGTAATGCATATATACATTTACTTATACTTTTTGAATCATTGACCAATTAATATATAATATTTCAAATAAAAATAATATTTTATTTCTTTGACAATCAATAAAATAATGCCAAAATATTAAGAGATGTGGAAAATGTTTGAAAATAACGTAAAAAAATGCAATTTTCCTCTATGCTTCTAACAATAGAGTGTTTTGTAGCTCCAGAAAATTGACTAATTGAATCGAAGGAGAATTCATTCTTTATAGAATAGGTGCGAAAACACTTGGTAATTTAAATTGCGGCTTTTCCTCAGCCCAGAGGGAAAGCAACAAACGAAGGATTTGGTGTAGATAAAGAGTGGTGAGGAGAGATCGGAAACAGCTTTGAATATCGGGGGAAAACACAAGGGTGCAATTTGTATAACCCTTGATTAGACACGCAAGAACAAATGCGTCTCCATGTCTTGTGGGCGTTGAATGATTCAATTCCCGAACCGACGATAAAAGAGTGGTGATGACCCCTAGTATTACAGATTCAGCTGTGAAAGCGGCGATCGCGGCGATCGCATCAGAATCAGCAACGACAGAAGAAAAAATCGAAATGCTGATTGAGATGGCGCAATCCTTTCAAAAACAGCCTAAAACTGCCCAAGATTTGCGAAATGCGGTTGGGCTGTATTATCGGGCTTATGAATTGTGCGCTGATGATTATCCTCTCCTCAAAGCCCGCGCTAAAGCGGGAATGGCACTCGGCTTACAGACAATTCCGGATGTTGGGTCACAATTGCTACTCCAAGCAAAAGCAGGTTATGAAGAAGCGCTGCCAATTTTGCAACAATTTGCCTCACCTGAGGAAGTAGCAGAGGTGCAGATGAATTTGGGGTTAGTGTTGCAGTCGTTAGTGTCATTCAATTTGGCGCGGACGACAGATAGCATCCAAGCTTATCACGAGGCTTTGCGGGTATTTACCTGGCAAGATTACCCACAAGAATATGCGATTTTATACAACAACATAGCGATCGCTTACCTTTCTATGCCCTTAGCATCAGAAAGAGAATACTTGCGTCAAGGCTTGGCTGTGCAGTCATTTGAGGTTGCATTGAAGCACATCAAGCTGATTGACCACCCCAGAGAATATGCGATGTTGCAAAATAACTTAGGCAACGCTTTGCAATATTTACCAAGTTCGCATCCACTAGAGAATATTTTACGAGCGATCGCTGCTTATGACGAGGCGTTAAAAGTGCGATCGGCTGCATCTACACCATTAGAATACGCAAACACAATTTCTAACAAAGCTAATGCCTTATTCAACTTACCAGATGACCCAGAAAAACCAGAAGCCGGGAATTATAAAAATCTGTTGCGAGTTCGTGATTACTATCAAGAAGCTAGGGAAATATTTAATCAGCATGAACAGATAGAACAAGCAGAAATTGTCACTCAAGCTTTGCAAGAAGTCGAGATAGAAGTACTAAAGGATAACTCGCAGTTTTCAACAAAGGAAGAAACAGAATGACAGATTTTTTATCAAGCTTGCTGTCTGGTGACATTAACTTAATTACATCATTAGTATGGTTAGTAATAGCAGCAGGCTTATCTATAGTTGGGGGTGCGATTGGCGGCGTACTTTTAGCTGGCAAAGATTTAGGTTATGAATTAGCCGCCATGACTGGTGGATTATTGGGACCTGCTGGTGTGATTCCGGCGATATTTTTAGGGCTACTTATTCTAAATTTATTGAAGAATTACTAGGAGTAATTATGTTTGAGATGGGCTGGTTTTCTGTTAAATTATTTTTCAAAGGTAAACTAATACGCGATCCTATGTATTTTATCCGGCAAACTACAATAGGTACTGTCATAGGTTTGTTATTGTTGGTATCAATTGCACAAGTTAACGTTCCTTTATGGCTACCAATAATAGCATCTAGTTTATCGACTGGGGCAATCATGCCATTTTTACTCAAAGATTTTAAAATGAAGTGAGTTGTTATTTGTTAGTTAGTTGTTGGTTGTTGGTTGACGGTTAACAGCCAACACTTATCGACTATCGATTATCCACTATCCACGCTCCTACTAAGCAATAAATAATGACCAAACTTGAGGAATTAATTCAAGAAATTAACCGCTTTGAGGCAATTGTAGCTGAGTGGGATGAAAGCCAGCGCTGTGTAGTAGTCGGGCTTCAAAGAGCGATAGAAGCTTTACATAAAGTAGCTTTAATGCGGTTAATTAAAAGTTTAAAAAAAGAAGAATCAATTTTAGCTTTACGTGAAGCAGTAGATGATGAAGTGGTATACGGAGTACTGCTGTATCACGAACTAGTAAAACCACCAAAACCATCTTTATCACAGCGCATTGAAATAGCCATTGATGAAGTTCGTCCTAGCTTAAAAAGTCATAACGGTGATGTAGAATTAGTCGCAATTAAACTACCAGATACGGTTGAAGTCAGGTTCATCGGAACTTGCAGTCATTGTCCGTCTTCAACTTTGACTTTATCTCAAGGAATTGAACAAGCGATTAAAAAATATTGTCCAGAAATTACCAAAGTTATTGCCGTCGATAAGAAACCTATTGTTAATAATGCGAATGGTTTAACCAGTCCATTTTCTCAAAATGGAAATCCTCCTTGGGTTAAGCTAACGACTGTTGATAAAGTTCCTGAATCTGCTGTATTTACAGCTAATTTTGCAGGTAATTCGCTGATTTTACATCGTCAAGGTGTTAAGATTAGCTGTTACAAAAATGCTTGCGCTCACTTAGCTTTTCCTTTAGATGAGGGTACAGTTGAAAAGGGTATTCTCACCTGTCCCTCTCACGGATTTCAGTACAGGTTAGATACAGGAGAATGTTTAACAGCACCTGATGTTTCTCTACAGTCGTATCCTGTAAAGATTAAGGGTGATAAAGTTTTTGTGCAATTCCTATTGAAAATCTAAAAAATTTGATGCATAGCCCAATTAAAATTACTCCCACATCAAAATTAAAGCGAGAAGCAACAGAAAATGCCCAAAGATTACCTCTGTCGTTTGATGGTGCGGAAGTAATTTTAGGTAATAGTATTAAACCAGAAACATTAGTGATGCCTTTAGTACCTAGTGCTAGAGAAATGTTTGCACCGCGTGGTGCATGTTTGATATCTGAAAGTGGTTCTTTATGGGTGTCAGATACGGGACATCATCGCTTATTAGGATGGCGGAATTTACCCACCACAGATAATCAACCTGCTGATTGGGTAATTGGACAACCTGACTTTAATCATGAGGGACAAAATGCTAAAGGTACACCAGGAAGGGCAACTTTAAGTGTCCCAACTGGGGTTTGTGCTTGTGGGGAAGGTTTAGCAGTAGCGGATGCTTGGAATCACCGCGTTTTGATTTGGAAAAAGCTGCCGCAAGATAACAATGTTCCGGCAGATTTGGTGTTAGGTCAAGCTAATTTTTCCGACAACAAACCGAACCGAGGAAGTCAAGAAGCTGCCGCAAATACTTTAAATTGGTGTTATGGTATTTGCTATTATCAAGGGAGATTGTTTGTTGCTGATACGGGGAATCGTCGGGTTTTAATTTGGAATGAGTTACCCTCAGAAAATGGTCAACCAGCGGATTTAGTGTTGGGACAACCAGACATGCGATCACGTAACGAAAATGGTGGTGCTACTGCCTCAGCATCAAGTATGCGTTGGTGTCATGATATCACCATTTGGGGAAACAATTTAGTTGTTACTGATGCGGGTAATAACCGTGTAATGATTTGGCAAGGAATCCCAACAGAAAATAATACTCCTTGTGCGGTGCTTTTAGGACAAAAAAGCTTTGATTTGGTGGAAATAAATCAAGGTGTTTATTTTCCTAGCGCTAGTAGTTTAAGTATGCCTTATGGTGTAGCGAGTAGTGGTGATTGGTTGTTAGTTGCGGATACTGCTAATTCTCGTTTGTTGGGATGGAAAAAGCCAGAATCAATTATATCTTTACAAAGTGCTGTTGCGGATGCGATAGCTGGACAAATAGATTTTCAAAGTAAAGGTGAAAATCGCGATTTTGGACTGCCAAAGCGAGATAGTTTAGATTGGTGTTATGGAATAAAAGTATGTGGCAATACTGCGGTTATAGCTGACTCTGGAAATAACCGAGTTTTAATTTGGAAAATAAAAGTATAGATATTATCTCACGCCAAGGCGCAGAGACGCAAAGAAGAAAAAGATTTATGTCTATTGAGGAAATCAGGGTTTATGGTACTGTTCAAGGGGTAGGATTTCGACCTACTGTGTATCGTTTGGCGAAAGTTTGTGGGTTACGCGGGGAAGTTTTTAATGATGGTCAAGGTGTGTTAATTCGGGTATCTGGTAGTGATGAATCTATAACAGAATTTATTCAAAGATTGCAGGAAGAATGTCCTCCTTTAGCAAGAATTAATCAACTGACTCGAACTCCTTATCAGGGTGAATTTACCTTTAATAATTTTGTTATTTCTACGAGTGTTAGTAACGCGGTAAAAACAGAAATTGCCGCTGATGCTGCTACTTGTCCGCAATGTCAAGAAGACATTTTTAATCCCCTTAGCCGTTGGTATCGTTACCCGTTTACTAACTGTACTCATTGCGGTCCGCGCTTGAGTATTATTCGTGCCATTCCTTACGACCGAAATAATACCAGCATGGCAGCTTTTCCCATGTGTTCAGAATGTGCGAAGGAATACAACGATGTCGAAAACCGTCGATTTCACGCTCAACCTATTGCTTGCCATATCTGCGGACCTCAAGTGACTTTAGAACGTGCAGATGGTAAGCCTATTACCGCTTCCATGTTCTCCATGCTGGATGATATTGATGCTGTCTGTACCTTGTTGCAAAAAGGCGAGATTGTGGCAATTAAGGGGTTGGGGGGTATTCATCTTGCTTGCGATGCAACACAGGAAACAGCAGTGCAAAAATTGCGCGATCGCAAAAAACGTTACCATAAAGCCTTTGCTTTAATGGCGCGAGACATAACGGTAATTGAAGAATACTGCACCCCCAACGCCAAGGAAAAAGAATTATTAGAAAGTTCCGCCGCACCGATTGTTTTAATGCAAAAGAAGGGACTAGGGACTGGGGACTGGGGACTAGGAAATAAGGAGATAAGGGGAGAACGCCAAATTGCACTATCAGTTGCACCTGGGCAAAATACCCTCGGTTTTATGCTACCTTATACGCCCTTGCATCATCTAATTCTCAAACGGATGAATCGCCCGATTGTTTTAACAAGTGGCAATATTTCTGATGAACCGCAATGTATTGATAATGAAGACGCACGACAAAAGTTAGGTAAAATAGCAGATTATTTTCTCCTACATAACCGCGAGATTGTTAACCGATTAGATGATTCGGTGGTGCGGGTTGTCGATGATAAAGTGCAAACAATTCGCCGCGCTAGAGGATACGCACCAGCACCGATTAATTTACCACCAGGATTTAACAACGTTCCTCATATATTAGCAATGGGTAGTGAGTTAAAAAATACCTTTTGTTTATTGCGAGATGGACAAGCAATTCTCTCTCAGCATTTAGGAGATTTAGAAAACGCTGCGGCTTTTAACGCTTATCAAGATACGCTAAATTTATACTTCAATTTATTTGAGCATAAACCAGAAATTATATCTCTAGATTTACATCCTGAATATCTTTCAACAAAACTAGGTAAAGAACTAGCAGACGCTAATAAAATAAAAGTTTATAACATCCAGCATCATCACGCCCATATTGCCGCTTGTATGGCAGAAAATAATATTCCTCTAGATAGCAAACCTGTTTTAGGAATCGCTTTAGATGGACTAGGTTATGGCGAAGATGGCACACTCTGGGGCGGAGAATTTTTGTTAGCAGATTATCGCCAATTTCAGCGACTGGCAACATTTAAACCAGTAGCAATGATTGGAGGAAAACAAGCAATTTATCAACCTTGGCGTAACACTTATGCCCAATTGCTATCAGCGTTTACTTGGCAAGATTTAAAACAAGAGTACCGTGAGTTAGAAATCTTACAATTTCTTGAAAAAAAGCCGTTAAACCTTCTCAATCAGCTTATAGAAAAAGAGATTAACTCTCCTTTAGCTTCATCAGTCGGGCGTTTATTTGATGCAGTTGCTGCTGCTATCGGCATTTGTCGCGAAGAATGTAGCTATGAAGGACAAGCAGCGATCGCAATGGAAGCCTTAGTCGATGTCCATAGCGTAAATAATCACGAAGAAACGCAAATATATCCTTTTAAATTTGACATTTCAGATAGTA
>JBPCQW010000077.1:0-3709 GCA_050997715.1 Hassallia sp. | reverse complement strand
ATGGTTGGTTTCAAACAGTAGAAAATGATGTCCCACATTGGACTTATGTGGGTTTAACTGAAGAAAATTTACCTAAATTTGGGTTTAAAAATAAAATCGTCAGGGGAATTAGTTATTGGCTGATACCTCTATGAAAAAGAGGGGTAAAAGGAAAAGGGAAAGGGGTAAGAAAATGTAATACGCATATTTAAATAATTCTGTTCAGATTCCCGACTTATTAAAGAAGTCGGGAATCTAATTTTTTACACTCTCCCGAACAAACTGGTATCACATTTGTGATTTGGAATCTCCTAATTTTCCGTAATTTCAAGTTACTGCGATTGATATGGTGAATCTACAAAAGTGATAAGTTTAAGTTGATTATTTTCCCATTTATAGTAAAATTTTCCAATTCCCTTTTGTCCATCATTACCCCCTGGTTGACCGATAATTATTAGTAGCTTGGTATTAGCTTTGTAGTGCAACCCACCGTCAGGTCTTGGAGGAGTGTATCCAGCACCGCGTTGATCGTGATAGCCGTGCAGTTGTGGAGGCAAATATATTTTACCAGTCTTTAAATCGACTATCCCCGCACTGCCGACACCACCCATTGCCCGATCTAGATAGGCGATCGCATAGTGTCCGGCAAAATTTGTGCCTTTTTTAATACCTTCTCTTAATTGAGGCGCGTAATCTTGTTTTTCTTGGGTGTTGACAACAAGAGCAGCAGGCTTACCCTTATATACTGGATTGATTTGATAATTCTCATAACGGAGTTGCGAAATGCGATCTGGTTGTTGTTGTGGCGCTGCCAAAACTGATAAAGTGGGAGCGACTACACCCAAACCGATGATGGTAGTCAAAGCGGCAATACTCAAGTTACGTTGTAACATTTTCGGCAAAATTTATTAGTAATTTAGTGATATGGATAAACTACAAGCTTGAGGGTATAAATTCCCAGCAACAATAATAATTACTACAATGAAAGCACACATTTGACTTCTGGAGTGCTGACAGTGGGCTTATTTGATGATTTGAATCGGTTTCTCGAAAACCGTTTAGAGGAATTTCTGCGAAACAATCCGCATCTAGAGTTAGAAGCGCTGTTAGAACAACTGCGCGAGCAAGAGGGAGACACGCTAAAGTTGATTGCAGATTTACAAGTACAGGAAAAGCGATCGCAAGAAGATATTCTCTCCACCGCTCAAGAAATCCAAAAATGGCATATCCGCGTTGAAAAAGCAAAATCCGCTAACAGACAGGATTTAGTCGCAGCAGCACAAGAACGCGAAGCTGCTTTGTTGCGCGAAGGAAATCAGCGCTGGGGACAAATGCAAGGCTTAAAAGAACGCATTACTCAATCTAAAGAATTACTGCGAAAAATACAAGTACGCCGTCAAGAAGTGCAAACCAAAGCTGCTGAAGCACAGACAGTGCGTGCTACAGCTCAAACTCAGCAACGCTTTGAAACTAATGGTTGGTCGAATAAAGCCACTAGTTCTAGTGGATTTGACGACTTAGAAGAGAAGTTTTTGCGCTGGGAAACTCAAGATGAGTTGGATGCGATGAAGCGGAATATGGGGAAATAAAAGGTAATAGGGAGGTGGGGGGGATGGGGGAGATGAGGAGGAAACTAATAACTAACAATAAGGTAAAGTATTTAGATTTTATTTAATTTTCTATTGAATCTTTATTTTACTGATAAATTTTATTTATGCAATCGACTTTTTATTTCTTAAGGAATGAGCAGTAAACTGCTCACTACGAGCTATTTCATGTTATCGGAGTATTTGCCAAATGTTCCAAATGGAAACTTGATACATGGAACATAGTATATTTTTAGACTTTTTAGCTAGCTTGCAAAAATTGTTTGTAGGTTACATTCCCGCTGCTGTTTTGGGTATTGTGATTGGCAGTTTTATTGGCATCAATGCTTTATTTTATAAGATATTTAAGTGGATAATTCAGATACCGCATAGTATCACACCTATAGCTTTGCTACCACTAGCGCTCATCGCTTTTAAAGAAGCGGAAGCCGCAGCAATTGTTACAGTTTTTTTTAGTGCAATTTGGTCTATTATTTTGAATACGGCTACAGGTATGCGTTTATGTCGTCAACAAAATAATAACTTTAAATTAGCAATCAATCATATCTTTAATGCTCTGAGAATTGGCGGTTGGGTAGCTTGGTTTACTGTAATTGCTACAGAAATGCTAACTAGCAATAAAGGGCTTGGCTTTGTCATTTGGAATGGTTATAAATCTGGTAATTATAATTACACTATTGAAGGTATAATCTATATCGCTGTTATTGGCTTTCTATTAGATCAACTGCTTGATATCACTGGACATATTCTTTCACAACTTGTCTCAGAGGGACAAAAATCTAATCTTTAAAATTCGTAGTCACTAAGATAAGCGCTCTTCTCGCTTTTAATTCTGGTTTCGGCGAGAGTATTATTTTGTGACAGCCATACATTATAGTAAAATAGCTTCTCAGTAAGTACAGATTATTAGAGGGTAAGTCGTCTTTGGTACTTGCAATACTAAAATATGCCTCCCCAATGTCCAATGCCCTAATCTGGAGAAAGCTATAAGTGGCTCGTACCCCCACATTAAGTTTTGATCGTGGCACATTAATTTTGCATCCACCAGCGCGGGGCAAAGGTTGGATGGATTACGCTACGTGGGATGATAGAGTAGAAAAATTCCGCATTCCGGCGATTCAATATCGACTTTTAGTAGAAGCGCTACAAGCAGAAGAAACTAATTTTATCGATGAAGCAAAGGCATTTCATCCGGTAGAGTTGGTTGCGAGTATGGAGATGGAACCCTATCCCCATCAAAGTGAGGCGTTAGCAGCTTGGAAACTGGCAGGAAGACAGGGGGTAGTGGTGCTTCCTACAGCGGCTGGAAAGACTTATCTGGCGCAAATGGCGATGCAAGCAACACCGCGCACGACGCTGATTGTGGTGCCTACTTTAGATTTGATGCACCAGTGGTATGCACACTTGATGGCAGCGTTTCCTGATGCTGAGGTGGGGTTGTTGGGGGGTGGTTCGCGGGATAGAACTCCGATACTGGTTGCGACTTATGACAGTGCGGCAATTCACGCGGAAAGTTTGGGGAATAAGTATGCTTTGGTGATTTTTGATGAGTGTCATCACTTGCCAACTGATTTTAATCGGGTGATTGCGGAATATGCGATCGCACCTTATCGACTTGGACTTTCTGCAACACCAGAACGCACTGATGGCAAACACGCTGATTTAAATATCCTCATTGGTAGAGAAGTATATCGCAAACGCGCTGAAGATTTGGCGGGGAATGCCTTAGCAGAACATGAAATTGTCCAAATTAAGGGGAAGCTATCACAACTTGAGCGAGAAAGATACGATCAATTAATTCAAACTCGCAACGATTTTTTGAAGCAATCAAAGATTTCTTTGGGGAGTTTGAAAGGTTGGCAAAATTTTGTGCAGATGAGTGCGCGATCGCCTGCTGGACGTAGAGCTATGTTAGCACACCGTCAAGCTAAAGAAATCGCTTTGGGTACAGATGGAAAGTTGCGAATTCTCACGAATTTACTCGCGGAACATTATTTAGAAAGAATTTTGATTTTTACGGCTGATAATGCGACAGTTTACAAGATTTCTCAAGAGTTGTTAATTCCGGCAATTACTCATCAAACTCCTGTGAAAGAACGACATGAAATATTAACTAAGTTTCG
>JBPCQW010000455.1:0-5031 GCA_050997715.1 Hassallia sp. | reverse complement strand
CAAAGCCTTCGTCGGCGAAGGTCAGGCTCACGACCTTCTGGATGGTGACCGAATCATCCGCGAGCAGCAGTTTCCGGCGTCCCGTCGTCAAAGCCGTTCTCCTTCAAGGGCGTGCGCCATTCGTCAGAGGTCTGAATACGAGCGTAGATGTGAACAGCGCGGGGCATGCGACACTCGGAGCGAATCGTGCTCATAAGGCCACAGGCGAAACCTAACACCCGCGCCGACAATGCGTCAAGATGATTTCGACTGAGAAAAGTATGCCTCACACCGGCGAAGCTTATTACCGAGGAGTGACTGGTGACAAGCGAGCAGGTCACAGGTAAAGAACTATCGCACGTGTGATGTGTGGGAGTGGCGAGCGGGGAAGCGCAGGTCGGCGAGGTCATCAAGATGATGGCGGCGGTGCGGCTGATCATCCTTTCCCATCTTATTGCCTTGTCAACTTATCTTCGTTATAACTCATCCTCAAAGTTGCCGGACTCGCATTGCCTTTGGTGTACTCGGCTCCGAGAAACGCTAATTTGATTCGCCTGCCATCCGAGTAATTGAAGAGCACCGAATAATCTTTAACTTCGTATGTGCCTGAACCCGGAGCGGCTGCCGGATTTATGCAGCTAATATACTCGTGATACATCTCTTTCATCGCGCCGTTGTCGGTAAATCTTCCGTCGGAAGTAAAAGTGATGGCGGGAATTTTTCCGTTCACCGCGCCCAAAACGTATGTGCCGTTAAAAGTTGCGCCGTCCACGGAATTCAATTTATAAAACGGCCAATCCGTTTGATTTTTGGTGATGATGAGTTTGTCGCCCTCAGTCCTTATCGGAATGTTGGCGAAAGGCAGTTGGATAAATCCTCTGCCGCCGCTGAATGTATAAGTTCCCCAATGCCGCGTGTTCAACTCCGGCGGTATCCGGGTATTCAAGCCGTCTAAACCTTCGAGAGGAAATACAGGACCAAAATAGACCTGCCCATTACTTAAGAAGACAGGCGAAAAAACTTCTAATCGTAAAGCGGTAGCTTCAGTTGACTGAGTACTACCTTGCCAGACTCCGGCAATGCCGCCTCCTTTGGTTGAACCGGTCTGTAAAGCCGGCTCATTGAAATCGGCGAACTGTAAAGAGAATAAGAAATTCTCGATGGCGTTGCGGTAACTTCTCCTGTCGGTTGCATAGTATCTTGACGCCCCGCCACAGTATTTTCTCGATTCTAAAACCGCTACTCGTTCAAATCGGTTATTGATCTTCACGACAAACACTTCAAGCCCGGATTCAGTTTGATTTATGTTAAGACCGCCTTTGCCGCGAATGTATTCCCACCCGTTAAATGATTTTCGGGCGGCGTTTTTACTATAATTCCCATCCGCTTGATACGTCTTCGTTCCGTTATACATCGCGGCGGCCTCATCGAAGCTTTGCCGAAGTGCTTGCTCCAGAGTCCCTGAAGCATTCAGCGGCGGCATTATTTGAATTGCTAAATTTTCATCCGCAGGCAAGTCTGACGGTTTGAATACCACGCCGTCTTGAAATTGCTGCTCACTCCATCCGGCGGGTTTGGTGTAGCTCATCGAGCCGAATTTGCCCGGCGCAGCATTTGATCGGTTGTTGTTATTACTATTACTGTTAGTGGGTGACGGCGCGGTTGTTTTATCCACCTCGACACTTCCGATAAAAGCCTCTATCTGAGTCGCGTAAGATTTATCGTTAAAGACTGCGACAAAGCTGACTGTTTTTCCGAAGCCGCTGAACACTGTGAGCATCATGACGGCAGGCTTACTTCCTTCCAACTCGATTGCCGCCCCACTCCCAATCACTGTCCAGCCCTCAGCTGATTGCGTTTCCGTCCGGGGATTCGCTTCCGCGTTGAAAGGTTTGACGGCGAGCTTATACCACTCGCTGGCAAAATCATTTTGTGGATTACCGACACTCGCAATCGCTCCGTAAACCGTAATGATGCAAAAGCCGCCGGTGGTTTGGTTGATGTCGCTGAACGCGACGATGTTTTCCTTCGGTGTCTTATTCCACCCCTTCGGCGGCGTGTAACTCACAATCCCGATCTTTTCCGTCTGACCGAAAGCCGTCTGCGGAATGAGCAAACCTAAACTTAAGGTAAGGAGCAAACCTAAAATAATTCTGTAACTGATGTTGGATGATTTCATCAATCTTCTCCTTAATTTTCGACCAGACCGTTTCATACTTTCCTCTATAAACTTAGGCATAAGTCGGAACCGGCTAAAAACCCGACGCGATGTCATCGCCGCATTTTCATCATTAATAAAGTGGGTTCTTAAAAATCGGTAACGGATGCTAATTTTCAACTGTCGATTTTTGGCAGCGAGTGTTAATACAAGACCTGCTCCGCAAAGTTTCAAGCGTTCTTTTGCGTTATTTAACGCTTGCTTTTTGCTTCTCAGCTTTTTCCCACATTCGGGCAAAGTGTTCGGCAGAGTTCATCAAATTTTCGTAAACCGTTGGATTTTTCTTGTTAACATCTCTCATGAAATCAGCCATCAGACCATAATGAGCAACGCCTTCTGATGTGTAATCCCATGCTCGGCTTCCTGTTGTGCTTCTTGGAAATCCATTATAAAAGTCACCAGAATTAAGACCCGGTAATACTTTGGGAAGAGGCTCCATGCCATTAACATCAGTTCCAATGGCAACTGCTGGTTTAGTCCCCATAGCTAACCAAACAGCCTCGAAACTTGTTATAAAGTTCTGAGAATCTGTGTCGGCCGTACCAACCCCGAAAACACCTCCGAGATCAGCAATACGTTTTACATTAGTTATTGATGCGTGGCGTTCTGAGCCACTCTGCTTACGAATGCCGTTATGTCCGATATTGACGGGATAATCATTGAGCTTGGCAATGATCAAAGTATCGTCTTGTGATTTATCTGACATATGGTCTATATCTATTAACATACCTAACTTCATCATTTCCTTAACGGCAAACTTACCCAAGTCTGTCAACCCTTTGGTATTTGCATGCCCTCCCGGTATCGTAGAGTAAATTAGATATGATGGGTCGGGGGTTAAAAGACTCCTCACGATCCGAAATGTTTTCCAACATCCAAGAATTGGAACTGGACAATATCCCGGCTTAAACGGATCGCCCTGGAATGCCGGTGGATATGGAATGCCGGACGCTCCGTCAAGAGTTGTTTTAATACCCTGAATAGCTCCCCAATCTCCTCCTACCGCCGGTGAAACACCCAGCTTAAAATCAACATCGCTAAAGTGTCTTACGGTATAAAAATTACCCGTCGAATGTTTAGTAGCAACATTGAACAAGTTGCTATATACGGCTGTTCCGCCAAACTTATTATCAAGGAGATGAATGGGAAATACATACCTCACACCCTTTGCATGAAGCCGTTGAATTTCTGATTTTACGGCTGCTTCACTAACATTTTGTTTGTTAAAGTTGCCGATATTATCTATTTCTACCCCTAAGATAACGGCAAGTTTTCCGGCACCTACAATTCTTCTCAAATCAGCCGGCGTCTTAGCAATCTCCATAAAATCGTGTCTGCCTACGAAAGAGATGAGTTCATCTATTTGTAAATCTGCGGAAGCTTTGTCATCTCTCGGTTCGTCGCCATTAATGATTTCTGCAAGCAACTCACTGTTGACCGCTAATGCCACCATGACATTCAATTTACCTAATTTGTGCGCCCGTTCTATCCATTCCCACCACATTTGCTGGTGTACTTTTGACGTTTGGTGAGGCGCATAAAGGAGTTGAGGATTACTTTCTATTCCCTCGCGCCGGTGGTCGCCAAATGAGTTGCTGGCGTGAAAAACATTATACCTATGCACAAAATGACTATCGAAAAGATTAGTAATAACCATAGCTCTGACGTTGTCTCCACATCCGTTATCTATCGGATTCCAACCGCCATGTGTCGAATTACAATTTCCGAGGGCGTCGAAGATATTGCTTGCCCTAAAATCCGTAGGATTACAGTTTCTTGTTCCGGCAGGTACGATAGAACCGGCATCAGGTGCGCCGTGAAGTAATTTTTTCCCAAACGCCAGATAACTCATCGGGTGCGTATGCATATCTACGAAACCGTTCAACAAGGGTGCAGTGGGTTTTTGAGGTATACTTTCTTTTTTATCCAAAGGCTTATCAAATGCAACATTATTTTCTACTGGGTTTTTAGGTATGATTTCTTTTTTCTCAACAGGTATATTTTCTACTGGTTTTTTGGGGTCTTTTATTGAAACATCCTGGTTTCCTTTATCCTGAGTAACTGCATTTTCTGCTGTAGAAATCACAATATTGTAAGTAACCATTGCCCACAAAGGTTTTTTATTGTTGTTGCTGCTGTGCCATTTACCGGTTTCATTATTGAATTGCACGCGGACTTCATCCCGGTTAAATAATCTTCCACCCCCTGATTCGTGCAACCAGCTTTGAAAAAAACTGAATTTAACGTTGGGATTATTATTGAGTGCAGGGTGATCAATGGAAGCAGAGCCGTCTGTATGATAAGTAGAGCCCTCTTTTAAATTTTCGTTTTTAATCATATATTGAAAATGATTCTGGTCAGGGCTTGTAACATACTCCACATTAAACTTAGCGCCTGCATATATGGATGTCTGGTCGAGATTATAGATGGCCCATTGTTTTTTGATAAAATAAACACCGATAGGATGAGGATTTACATTCACTCCGTTTTCCAATATAGGTGTTACCCATATTATGGCGAAAGGATTGTTATTGAGTTCAGGAATGTCCAGCAGGCTACAGGTGCTATTGCAGTAATTGTTTGCTTTGGTGGCGGTGTGGATGAATTGTTTTTGTGCAGCGCTGCTCAATGCAATTATAAATAACAGAGTCACTAAAAACATACTTAAAGATTGATAGTACTGTGTCATATTATGTAGTTATTTATGTAATTATCATTTTTTCAATCTGCCAATACCAATGTCATAATCAGTTACTGCTATCACACCGCCATACAAACTTCACTCTGCAACCCTCTATAATTGCCGGCCATGGATCTCATGTAAAACCCAACCC
>JBPCQW010000449.1:0-9196 GCA_050997715.1 Hassallia sp. | reverse complement strand
ACAACTAACGGATAGTCGCGAGTATAAGAAGGAGAAGTAACAGCGCGATCGCGTTTTACAATAGCCTCAGCACGAGGTCCTGGTAAAGATGTTATCAAACGGGGTGCGCGAGGTAAACCCAGATTAACGGGGATACTTAACATTATTTATTTAGATTTTTTTAAGATTACCTACGATTAAACACTGAGGCGAAGTTTTTTATTGTAGCGATTTATTCCATTTTGAAAGACACCAGTTTAACTCATCGGCAGTTGGACACAAAAGCTAGGGCGATCGCTACAACTATTCAACTATTTTAATGAGCAGCAAGCAGAATTGGCATTGGTGACAGGACAAAACTACGTACAGGATTAAACAGGCTTGTGAAGACTTAACGGTTCTGTTCAGCGGTTGCAAGTAACCTATGCAACACTACCAATAGCTTTAGTCAATCCGCTGCAACAGAATTGTTGGGCTGTGTGGTTGGCTCGGAAGACTGGCGTATTTCAAAAGGAACTCGAACAAGATCATCATTGCCGAGCAACACCTGTGCTGTCCAGATTCCTGGTGTAGAGGCTTCAAATCCAAAAGGAATCGCCATATTTTGGCGCACAACTCTGAATGAATTGTTTTTCTCGACAGAAACTGCGGCTTGACCTACGACCAAAGAGTCTGCGTCAAGAAACCTAACTAGCAATTCATACTTGATTCCAACAGCAGCTTCACTCAATTCAATGATGAATACAAAGTAGCCGCCTAAGTAACATGGAAAGCTATCAACTGTATACGAGTCCCACCCACATCCAAGCGTGTAAATTAGTCCATCACGTATTTCTGCATGATTTGCAAGCAAGGCAGAAGAAATCCAAATTCTAGTGGAAGAAGATTCCATAGCTGCTTGCTGTTGTTCTTGCTTCAGAGTCCAACCACTTTTGCCCCCTTTACCGCCCTTAGCCCGTAATAATTCAACCTTATTACCATCGTCTTGTAGTACGTTGATTACTGTGTATTCACCATCCTCACCATCTCCACACCCTACACCTTTTCCAGCACGACCAACCTTCATTTCAAGTACTCTGCCAGGAAGATCTTCTACTTTCCCCCAATACTCAACATACTCGCCACCACCACCACCTTCGCCTCCTACGGCTTCATCACCTGTAGCTCCCCCGGCGCCACCGCCAGCACCATGAGCTTCAGCAGATTGACCGTCTAGGAAGAAAAAGTTTCCCCCAGAGCCACCATCGCCTCCTTGTGCATCAGATCCAAACGCGCCTCCCGCTCCTCCCCCGGCACCAGGAGCTTTTCCTCCTTCGCCCCCCAGTGATACAGAAGTTACCTCATTGTCATCAATTCCTAAAAACTGCTTTCGGATGCCACACATTTTAGGTGTGTCAAGAATTGCCATAATCTTCTCCAAGTGAAATAGTTCAACAGGAATTGCTCCAGCAGCTTTACGAAGAGCTTCACGCTCTGCAAGACGAAGCTCCTGATTGGTAACAAAGGCGAGCGCATCTGCTTTGTTGGACTGCACACCCTTGAGATCATTGAGAAATTTCTCCTCAATATCATTAAAACTCTTCTGTCCTCTGGGAAAGTAAACAGCCATTACCCACTTTTGACCATCCTTTTGACAAATAGCATCCTTTGTCCCGTCCTTTCCACCTAGCGGATGGCTGGGATCTAAGTTTTTATAACCCTCATAAAGCAGAATCTGTGCTGCTAGTCGCTCAGATGGAGGCTGACCATTTGTCCACTCTCGAAGCCTGTGCCATGTTTCGTCCCATCGATTAGTCAAGCTATACCTCTGTTCAGCATTTTCAATTGAGTAATCGTCGTTTCTTTCGCTAAAATGAGAAAATATCCGAGAGCCAAGTATGATTGGATTTGAATGAGCGCATAATTATGGAAAAACGTAGGGCGAAGTACTTGCCACAGGCTACCGCCAAGTATGCCAAGGAATAAGAGTTTAAGAGAGTTTTTGCCTAAGTCCTATATTATTCCCGATTATCTATCTGTGCGCGTTGCAAACTTCCAGAAAAGTCAACATACACACTTTTCCATTCTGTAAATACATCTAAAGCGGTAGTTCCAGCTTCCCGGTGTCCGTTGCCGGTTTGTTTCACTCCCCCAAAAGGTAAATGTACTTCTGCGCCGATTGTGGGACCATTAATATAAGTTATCCCGGCTTCGATGTCGCGCATGGCAGCAAAAGCGCGGTTGATGTCGCGGGTGTAAACTGAAGAAGAAAGACCGTAATTGGTATCATTGAGGATTGCGATCGCTTCCTCAAAAGAGCTAACCTCAATTAATGCTACCACTGGTCCAAATATCTCTTCCCGCGCAACTCGCATTTCGGGAGTTACATTATCAAGAATAGTTGGTTGAAAAAAGTAACCATTTTTCAGTTCTCCTTCCTTAGCAATTTCCCCACCAATTAACACCTTTGCACCTTCCTCACGGGCAATATCCAGATACTTGCTTACCCGTTGAAGTTGACTTTGATTAATTATCGGACCAATATCAGTATCAGGGTCAATCGGAGAACCCAAGCGCAACTTACTTGTGCGCTCCTTCAGCATCGTGGTAAACTTTTCCTTGATATCGCGATGTAAAATTAGGCGACTCGTAGCCGTACAGCGTTGACCAGCTGTACCGAATGCACCCCAAATTGCCCCATCTAAAGCTAATTCTAAATCTGCATCTTCCATCACCACCTGAGCATTTTTCCCCCCCATTTCCAGACACACACGCTTGTGAGTGCGTCCGCAAGTTGCACCAACAAAAGCGCCGGTTTCCGAAGAACCCGTAAAAGAAACTAAATCAACATTCGGATGTTCAACTAAAGCTTTTCCCGCTTCTTCACCCAATCCATGCACCAAGTTAACCACACCCGGAGGTAAACCAGCCTCAGCAAAAATCTCAATTAACTTAGTTGCACAAGCGGGAGTATCTTCTGCCGGTTTGAGGATGACAGTATTACCACAAACTAATGCCGGCATAGCTTTCCAACAAGGAATAGCAACAGGGAAATTCCAAGGAGTAATTAAAGCACAAACTCCTATCGGCATCCGCATCGTCATCGCGAATTTATTCGGCATTTCTGAAGGTGTCGTTTGCCCGAACATTCGTCGTCCTTCCCCAGCGCTGTAAAAAGCACAATCTACACCTTCTTGCACTTCTCCCCGTGCTTCCGTTATCGCTTTACCCATTTCCCGACTGATTAACTGTGCAAGTTCCTCTTTATGCTGAAGTAACAATTCCCCAACGCGAAAAATATATTCGGCTCTAGCCGGTGCGGGAACTTGTCGCCAACTGCGGTAAGCTTTACGAGCAGATGCGATCGCTACATCCACATCTGCCGAATTAGAACGGGGAAAAGTGGCTATAACTTCGTTTTTGTTGGTTGGGTTGCGACTTTCTAATGTCTGTGTAGCACTCAACCATTGACCGTCAATGTAATTGCAGCAAGTTAGCGTGGTCATACCTGAGTTTTTGTACTAAGGAATATGGATTTAATAAAATACAAAACCTCACCCCGACAAAGCTGTGCTTTATCTCTCCTCTTGTTAGTAACGAGAGGGGTAGGGGGTGAGGTAAATCGTAGAAAATGGCATATTATTTAATTTTTATTCCTAAGTTTCGCTTGTTTCTTAATTGCCGTCAAGTGTAAGGAAACTTTTCTCACGCTGAAGCGCTAAGTACAGCATTTCATTAATAGGAGCGCAAATTAAATAGGACTTACGCAACTAGCACAAGCACCAAAAAACTTAAGTAGTCGGGCAAAGTTAAATATACATTGTCATTCTAAGCGCGTTGCAAATGGTAAAATTGTAAATACGCCTTTCCCTTACATCAAAGGATTTACATCCGTGGGACTCAAAGAGTTAAAGCCACAACTTCTTGCCCTCAATCCTAGTGAAAAAGTGCAGGCTATTCAATTACTTGCTCAAAGTCTCGGCAGCAATTGGAAAGGAATAGAGAAAACCCGCAGAGTCTGTGGTGGGGAAGCTCGCATCGCTAGGACTCGTATTCCTATTTGGGTACTTGTGGAAGCTCGTCATCTTGGATATAGTGATGCTGAACTTTTAACAAGCTATCCAACCATCACAGCTACTGATTTAGCTAATGCTTGGACATATGCAGAAGCTCACCCTGATGAAATTGAACTGGCTATTGAGCGCAACGAGGTAGCCTAATTAATGGCAAGCTTTTATGCAGATGAGCAGTTTCCGTTTCCAGTTGTGGAATTATTACGTACTTTGGGACATGATGTTTTGACAGTTCAGGATGCTGGTAATGCAGACCGAGGTATATCTGATGACGAAGTACTCACATTTGCCATCAGCCAAGAACGCTCGATATTAACTATCAACAGAGATGATTTTATCCGTTTGCATCGTCACAACTCCAACCACTTTGGCATTATTGTTTGTACCAACAATCGCAATTGGGAACAGTTTGCAGCACGGATAGATGAGGCTGTAACAAAAGAGGAAAATTTGCAAGGCAAACTTATTCGCATAGTACGTCCTGCACGCTGAGGAAAGTTTTGGTGAAAACAGCAAAACTTTTTGTTTATTTAATTTTCGAGGTTCAATAATTGTCGTCAAGTGTAAAGAAAATATCCTCACCCAAACTCTGCGAACCTCTGCGAATTCCTCCGCATTCCTTTGCGTTTAAATTCCCAGCTAAATCACGGCATTAAAGCCAACACCCCAACCGGAGAACCAGAACCAGCCTGTAATAATAGAGGTGCGATCGCCAGCATAACGCCCAATGGTGGCAGTTGATCCAAGTTGGTTAAATTCTCCAGCACAATACGCGGTTTTTCCAACACCAAACGGTTAATAGTAAAGCTTGTATCTTGCCCTGAATCTACACCGTGAGTATCAATTCCTACGCCGACAATTTGGCGTTCATTTAGTAAAAACTGGGTAGCATCACTGCCAAAACCCGGAAAATGGAGACCTCCTTGAGCATCCTGGTTGAAAAATGCATCTTTATGACGCCATTTATCTTGCCAGCCTGTATACAGAATTACTACACCTCCTGCGGGAATCTTGCCATATTTATCTTCCCAAGCGACAACATCAGCAACAGTCAGGACATAATCAGAATTAACTGCGCTTTTAACACGGATATCTATAACTACTGCGGGTACTACTAAAGACTCAGCGGGGTATTTGTCAATTCCCACACCAAAAGTGTGAAAACTTTTCGGAGCGTTGATATGAGTAGCGCTGTGTTCCCCCAAGGAGAAACGCCGCAGGTAATAGCCATCTTTATCTAGTTCCGCTACAGTATCACATCTTACAGGCGGATCGCCTTGCCATTGCGGTATATCTGTATCAATTATGTGACTCAAGTGGATGATACGCGAGGATGAAGATGGGGAGAGGGGGAGATGGGGAGAGGGGGGGATGGGGAGAAAGAATTGTCTCCTTGTCCCCAAGTCTCCTTGTCCCCAAGTCTCCAAGTCTCCAAGTCTCCTTGTCTCCAAGTCTCCTTGTCTCCTCGTCAACTGCTGAAGTGTTGCTTCCATAACTGCGGTGGTTTGACCTGTGACAGTAAACACCAAAGCTTCCCGATATACGCGCTGTGCTGGATGATGCATATAATTAGCAGCACCGCTGGAAACGGTAACGGCAGCGTGAGCGATTCGCGTTGCTAAGTCAATTGCCCAAGCTCGCATTTCCAAGCGTTCTGCTATTCCTATCGGTTTTTGCTGCGCTTCTCTAATAACACTGCGACACTTAGTCAGTTCTTGTAATAGAGACTCAAAAGCCTCGTTAATAAAAGGTAGTGATTTATTCTCTTTAGCTGCCTTCAAAATATCTAAACCTGCAAAAGCGCATCCTGTCGCTAAAAAAGTTGCCCGCAAAATGTTGTTTTTATCGTTTTCGTGAATCCAGCCGGGTGGTTTAATAAAAACTACCTGTTCTTCAGGTAAGAACCAGTGAGTTAAAGTGGCAGATACGGTATTGCTTGATGTCATTGCTGCCAGTTGTGCTGGTGCGCTAAATGTGATTTCCCCTCCAGCTTTTTGAGATGTCTGCACAAAAGGGACGATACCAAAAACCGCACTACCATCAGGTAATGTCGCAGCGACGATAAAATGTTGAAATAAGTTCCAGCCAGTTACCCAAGGTACAACTCCATCTAACTGATATCCTCCGGCAACAGGTACGGCTAATGTTAGGGGTTCACCTCCACGTCGCAACTGAGAGAAACCGACTCCGATTAAAACTTCACCGTTGCCCATCCGCTTAAGGTATGCTTGTTTTAATGCATTGTTACTAGCAATGAGCATCGCTGCCGCGCTTTGATGTTGTGTTTGCACAAAAGCTAAAGCACCAGAATACCTGGCTATTAATTCTTGAAAGTCCCCAAAAGTCGCTTCACTGACTTGTTTGTCACTTCGTAGCGCTAGTAAATCTAATTTTCCCAAACCTTGGAGTGCTTGAAATAAAGCTTGGGGGTTGCTGTCTATTTCGTTAGCTTTGGGCGCAACTTCCTGAAGTAAGAAGGAGTTGGTAATATCTAGGATAGAGCGATCGCAATCCATAATTTTTTGCTAGTTCACCGAGAAGAAGGGTCTAAGACGAGGTGTAAAAAATTCTCTGCATGTCAAATAATATAAAAATTATCTCTTCGCCTTATCATAGAATACAGAATCGCCTCATAGGTATTGACATTTTCCGGTTTTGTGGCTAACAAAGTATCTGCACCTCGTACCCAAATTACTTTGCTAGTTGTAACTTCCCACCCTCACACACCTATCTGCGTTACATCTGCCTATCTTTGGTGAGAAAATTTACGTTTAATTTAAATCAGTGGAAAACTACGCTATGGAACCAGAAAAACTGGATCGTTTTCAAAAGTATGGTGAATCGATTCTCCGGAAGATAGACTCAGTACCCCAGCAGCTTTCAAAACAAGAAGATTGGGTTCCAGCTAGCCTAGATGACTGTCTGATTCACCTCCGGGAAGCTGCCGAGAAAACTGTAGAACTTGCTACATCCAGTGTGAAAATCGGTGTGATGGGTGAATTCAGCAGTGGAAAAACTTTGCTTTTAGGCAGTTTAATCGGTTATGCAGATGCTTTACCAATTAGTGAAAACCCTACCACAGGCAATGTTACCGCCATTCACCTCAAACCGCAAGAAGAGTTTGCAACTACGCAAGTAGGCAATTTTACTGTCAAGTATTTGACTCACGACGAGGTGAATGAGTGCTTGCGTTTCATGCTGGAGGAGGCAAACCGAAGAACAATAGCAGCGGGATTGTCTGCCATACCCCAACAAAAGCTAAAAACTCAAAACGATATCCTTAGCTGGTGTGAAGAAGCGTGGAACAGCAGTAAAAACTTGGAGTTGCGTTATCTGTTGCGCGAGTTGGTATTGTTTGTTCGCGCTTATAATTCTTATGGTGCGGCTATGTGTGGCAGACGCTACGATATTGATGCTACTACTGCCCGTGATGGGCTGACGCTAGCCGATCAGCCGATGGCAATCCAAACTCTCAACTTTGAAGATTTACCCCCAACGCATATTAGATTACCAAATGCACCTCAAAGATTGCCAGCAAAGTTATTACAAAATAGCTTTCCGTTGATTCGTCGTGTAGATATTGACGTAAAAATATCAAAAGATATTTGGGATGTTTCCGGAAATAATGGAACATCAGAGTTTATTTTGTTAGATTTTCCGGGATTGGGAGCCGCTAATTCGGGGGTGAGAGATACATTTTTGTCGTTGCGAGAATTGGCAGAAGTACAGACAATTTTAGTGTTGCTAAATGGCAAATCTCCGGGAAGCGATCGCGCTAATAAAATCTTCACGATGATGCAGCAACAACGTCCAGGACAAGACCTGAAGGATTTAATTTTAGTAGGGGTAGGACGCTTCGATCAACTACCTTTAGAAAGTGAAGGTGGCGAAAGAGAACTTGATAGCTTAATTGACGACAAAGCAGATAACAATCCTTTAAAAGAAAGCACCGTTTGCCAACAACTCAAAGTTTTGCAAACAACTATTGACGGTGCATCAGCATTTACCACCCAAAAAGAGCGAATTGTTCTCTTATCACCACTGTTAGGATTAGCTGATTTAGCCAAACGTTCTAGTAAAGTGAAAGCAGGTTCATCAGAGTTTTTAGCTAACTTAGATTATCCTGATTATTTAGATCGCTCTAAGCGATTGCAACAAAAATGGGGAAGTTTAAGCGAACGTTTGTTAGAATCTGATTCACGCAGTCATCTAGGCAGACAATTGAGTTACTTTGCTCAAGATGGCGGAATTGGCAAACTGCGAGAATTGATTCAAACCCACGTAGCAACTCACGGTTTCAAGCAACTTTATGAAGACACCCGTCGAGCCGCTAATGCTTTGCATCAACAACAACAAAACCTGAAAAACATCTTAGCAGAAATTCAGGAGCAAGGCATACCAATGGCAGAAAGTCAATCTTTTCTGGACTTACGCTTTGCCGTTGAAACTTTAGATAAAACATACAGAAAATTCCAAAAACAATTAGGTAAAGAACCACTCAAAGACAAACGAGGAATTACAGTTAGCGATGTGGTGAAAGACGAATTAACTTATAGAATACTTAATTGGAGTCAGTGGACTTTGCTTTTCAACAAAGCAAACAATGGAATGATATCACTAACAGAATCAAAAGGTGCAGCCGGAAAATTATTTGATAGAGGAAATAAAGTTAATAGTTCACTTCCTACCAAAAGCGATGATTTTTATCCAGCATTTGAAAAGACAATTCAAGAACTAGAAGAATTTGCACGCGATCGCCTGAGTCAAGCAGTGGTAGACTCATTAAGTAAGTTATCAAATCAGATAGCCAAAGAACGCGATCGCTTGCGAGAAATTCTCCATCCCGAACAAGAACAAGATATTCAAGAAAAATTTGGTGATGAAGAAGCAGATTTATTTTACAAACTACTTTTAGGATGCGATCCCACTCAATGGAAAGAAGCTATAATTTCCGAAGTCAGTAGCAAAGATAAAACCAGCGTCCCTGCTAACATGTTTCCGTTAGCGCGTCAAGACGATAAACACAACATCGGACAAATTTTTGATTGGGCGCCAGAAAGAAGCCAAAGTAACCCTAGAACCGCGAACCATCAACTTTTAGTACTGCGACTGCGAGATGAAATTACTGCTAGTGCCAGTTTACATCTTGTGCAATATGTTAGTGA
>JBPCQW010000438.1:0-11320 GCA_050997715.1 Hassallia sp. | reverse complement strand
TCACAAGCACCAATGCTTACCCAGCTACTCGAACCATCTTGCCAATGTTCTTTTTTCCATATCGGTGCTTGATGCTTGAGGGTATCAATAGCATAACGGCAGGCTTCAAACGCCTCACGGCGATGAGGACAACCCACCGCTACTAAAACGCTGATTTCCCCGATTTTCAAGTGCCCAACGCGATGATAAATCACAACTCGACTCACATCAGACCAAGAGGAGCGAATATCAGCCGCAATTTGATAAAATACCCGCAGCGCCATCGGTTCGTAAGCTTGATACTCCAGTGACATCACAGCTTTGCCATCTGTTTGATTGCGAACCATTCCACTCATCACCACGATCGCACCATTAGCTTGATCGTCAGCCCTAAAATAGGCTTCCTCAACAGATAATGGCGCAAAAGTAATGGCAAAGCTATCTTTAGCACTTGGTTTAATGCCGTAGACAGGTGTTGTTGTCATAACCGAGTTTATTTTATTCGCTATCAGTATTTACTCTTAAGTTTAACTTTTCTTTAATTCTTTAATGTAGTAAGTGCTGAAGCGCTTAAGAAAGTACAAAGAGTGCTTAATACGATTTTTCATAAAAAAATGGTTCTGTTGAGTACAGAACCATTAAAGCTTTCGCAAAGCTGTTATAATTTACCGAACTGCGCCATGAGTAGCAGCTGTATCAATTGGTTTCATCAAGTACAGTCGTACAAATTGCCAGCCATTGGAGACGTATAGCGGTAGCTTCTGGAAGAATTGGAGGAATTTGGGAGTGCTGGACTTAGCGATCGCACCCAATTTCTCGTTATTCTTCAGACAAACATCCAATCGCTGATAAAACTCTGGTTTCTCGACATCCAGCATTATCGGGAAGACTCTACCTGCGTTTTCGTTCGTCTTCTCAATCACTTCAATGTCGTATTCTCGCGCATCCAAACCAATCGAGGCATAAAAGTCTTTACGCTGGATGTCGTTAAGATACATCGTGCCAAACACTGACAACAAAAAGAACCGACACCATAGCCGCGCTTTCCAATCATTCAATATTTGCGGCTGCGATCGCATGATCGCATCAAAGAAATCGCTGTGGCGGTTTTCATCCTGACACCAGTTTTCAAACCAGCGGAAAATCGGATAAACCCGATCTTCGGGATGTGCGTCTAAGTGGCGGAAAATCGTGATATATCGCCAATAACCAATCTTTTCTGAAAGATAAGTCGCGTAGAAGATAAATTTCGGTTTAAAGAAGGTGTATTTACGGCTCTTGGTTAAAAAGCCCAAATCCAGCGACATATTAAAGTCTGACAGCGCTTTGTTCAAAAAGCCAGCATGACGCGCTTCATCGCGTGACATCAGATTGAAGCATTCTGCCAAAACAGGGCTTTTGTCCTTTAAACGGCGTCCGAGTTCTTTATACAGTAAAAATCCCGAAAACTCTGCCGTACAAGAACGTTCGAGAAATTCAACGAACAAACGGCGAGTGTCCCCGTCAATATGATCCCAGGATTGTTCAAACTCCGCATCCCGAACAAAGTGATGGCGGTTGTAGTCAACGCGAAACTCGTCGAGAATCGCTCTCAACTCGTCTTCGTTGACGGAGATATCCATCTGCGCCATTTCATCAAAGTCAGTGGTATAAAACCTGGGTGTCAGCAGGGTTTCTTTTGCCGGGGTTTTAATCCCTGGACGCATTTCTTCAAAGCCTGGTTTTTTTAGGGAGTCTACCATGTCTTGATTGTGTGAAGTGTCTTTTTCTTTTGAGCGACTGAGAAAGCTTTGGGTAATGGTCTCACAAGGCGCAATAAGAGGCAATATCTATTTGTATAAACATCAGTCTACCAAGGCGGGGGTAGTGAAAGCTACTGTCTACGTTAAGAGTTGCAACAAATTAAGACTTGCAACAGAATATATTTTTTTTCGGAATTGGCGATCGCTAATCGGTAATTATTCCTTAGATCATCTACGAAGCCCCAAAATCACCTCTTCGGGTGAATCGATAGCAGGAAGTATAGTAGCACGCGCCGAACCTAAATAGAACTAGAGCGAATCCAAGGGAATAAAACCAAGATGAACGTGGAAAGCAATAATAAAAAAGACCGTATTTTTATCTCCTACATGTTGAATATAGTCGGGTTTTTCGGCTTCTTGAGCGGACTGCATCGTATATATAATGGCAAGACCGGGACGGGTTTGCTGTGGTTGTGTACTTTCGGTTTACTTGGTGTAGGACAGTTTGTGGATCTGTTCCTTATCTCTAATATGGTTGAAGAATACGATCATAAACTGAGGTTAAAAGCAGGTTTGTCTCCCTTAGGTGTACCCTTGACTCAAGCTGCTGTTGCTTCCCAAGTTTATCAACCCAGCGGCAATCAACTGATGGTTAAACTCTTGGAAGCCGCAGAAAGTCGCGGTGGTACGCTAACTGTAACGCAAGGTGTAAAAGCAACTGGAGCCGGCTTTACAGAAGTTGAAGCTGTACTCAAGGATATGCTTAAATCAGGTTATGTCAAAATAGATAACGACCCCATTAATGGAGCCGTCACTTATCACTTTCACGAAATTTAAGAATTTTGTTATTGGATAATGGGAGCGTAGATATAGCAGTCCTAAATGATTGAAAAAATCAGATCCCCGATTTCTTTAATAAGTCGGGGATCTGAATAGGATTGTTATAGTAGTTAACTGTCAACTAACAACCAACGAACTAATTTCTACCTAACCACTTTTGACCATTCAAGCGCTGCACCATACCATATACCATCAAGTCGAGTGTCATTTTGCGCTCATCGATTAAGAATGACTCAAGAGTGCTTGGTTTTTTGCCTTCGTTGCAAGAAAACCCTTTTTTCCCTTGAATATCTTCATCTAAGAAATATAAGTTAAACTGACGCAGACCGTTTTGCAATTTGCCCAGAACTTGCCAGCATTCTTCAGATGTATCAAAGCCAACAATGGAGAGCTTCTGCTTGGCAAAACTCAATTCTACATCTTGCACACCTTGTTGAGCGATCGCTTTCTGCAAAGCTGGCAAGTAGTATTGCTCCACGAACTCTACAAAAGGCTTATCTTCAAGAGCTGGGGGTTTCTCTTTTTTTGCTGCTTTCGCTGCTGCGGGTTTCTCTTCTGCTCCTTCTTTTGCTGCCGGCTTTTCTCCCTTAGGTGCAGCAGGCTTTTTAGCTTTAGCCGCATTTGGGTTTACTTCTGGATTTGCGGCTTCGGGATCTGGTGCATTAGCTGTGGGGATATCTGTTGCTTCTGGGGAGTCGGTGCTGGGAGCATGTTCTTCAGCAACATCGGGAGCCTGTTGTTCAACAGTGCTGGGAGCCACCTCTCCCGCTTGATTGTGATTGGTTTCTTCTGCCATTGCTCAGGTCAATCCTTTATCTAGCTAATAGAGCGATCGGATAGCTCACCTTGAGGTATCAGTCATTTTCATTTTGACATACGATGCTATCTATGTAGCCAGGAGACAGGAGACAGGAGATAAAAGACAGGAGTCTGGAGTCTGAAATCTGAAATCTGAAATCTGAAGGTAAAACTACATTCTGACTCCTGACTTCTGACTCCTGACTTCTGACTTCTGACTCCTGACTCCTGACTTCTGACTCCTGACTTCTGACTCCTGACTTCTAGTTTCAACCACCAGCGACAGCAGGAACGATACTTACTTCATCACCATCTTTTAGGGGTGTATCTGTCCCTTCTAAAAAGCGGATGTCTTCGCTATTGACGTACAAATTCAAAAATCGCCGTGGTTTTCCGTCTTCATCGCATAACCGCGATTTGATACCAGGACAGCTTTGCTCTAATGAGTCGAACAGTTGAGCAATGTTGCTGCCGCTACATTCTAGAGTAGCTTGGTTATTGGTGAATTTCTGAAGAGGAGTAGGAACTAAAACTTTTACAGCCATAAACTTAGAGAGTGGGGATTTTAGATTTTAGATTTTAGATTTTAGATTTTAGATTTTAGATTCAATTCCATTTTCCAAAATCTCCAATCGAAAATTAGACGAGGACTTGTTGCCATTCTAGGCGGTCAAGTGTACGCGATCGCTCTAGTGCGCGTTCAAAACTATCGAGTTTGGCATCAATTGTCAAAGGTTCACCAACGTAACCTTGTATTGCTTCTTGGGTTTTCAAACCATTGCCAGTGATGTACACGACGGTAGTTTCATCTGGATCTATCTTGCCAGCTTCTACCAATTTTTTCAGGACGGCAACGGTTGTACCACCAGCAGTTTCGGTGAAGATGCCTTCGGTTTCTGCCAAAAGCTTCATGCCTTCAATGATTTCTGCATCATTGACTGACTCAATGTTACCATTTGTTTTCTTAGCTATCTCCACTGCGTAAATGCCATCTGCTGGGTTGCCGATCGCAATCGATTTCGCTATTGTATTCGGTTTCACTGGCTTGATAAAGTCGCGTCCTTCACGGAATGCTTCAGCAATTGGTGAACAACCTTCGGCTTGGGCGCCACTAAAGCGGACGTTTTTACCTGACACCAAACCGACTTCGACAAATTCGTTAAAACCTTTGTAAATTTTTGTGAACAACGAACCAGAGGCGAGGGGAGCAACGATATGGTCGGGTAATTCCCAACCTAGTTGTTCAGCAACTTCATAAGCTAGGGTCTTGGAACCTTCTGAGTAATAGGGACGCAAATTAATATTGACAAAACCCCAGCCTTGTGTATTGGCTACTTCACAACAAAGGCGATTAACTTGATCGTAGTTGCCTTTAACAGCCATGAGGGTAGGACTGTAAATCAAACTACCGAGGATTTTACCAGCTTCTAAATCGGCGGGGATGAATACACAACAATCTAAACCGGCGTGAGCGGCGATCGCAGCGGTAGAATTTGCTAAGTTGCCGGTGCTAGCACAAGAAACTGTAGTGAAACCTAATTCACGCGCACGAGAAAGAGCAACTGACACCACCCGATCTTTGAAGCTGAGGGTGGGCATGTTGACGGCATCATTCTTTATATATAGTTTATTTAAACCGAGGCGACGCGCCAAGCGGTGGGAACGCACCAAGGGAGTCATACCAGTTCCCACATCTATAACATTATCTGTAGTGACAGGTAGAAACGGACGATAACGCCAAATCGAATTGGGTCCAGCTTGAATAGTTTCACGGGTGACAGTCTGACGCAAGGCGTTGTAATCATACTTGACTTCCAAAGGACCAAAGCACAACTCACAAACATGGCTGGCTTTAAGTTCATATTCTGCGCCACATTCTTTACACTTGAGGGCTTGCAAGTAAGCAGTGGTGGTTTGGTTTAAGTGTGCGATCGCCTGAGTCATAAAACAACTTCCCTGTGTCTCCGTCAACTTTGGATTGATGCTACCACGAGCCAAAATACTAGTCAAACATACCCGATAAATTTTGTCGGGATTGATTTGGCGATGAAAGTGGCAGTTAAGTACTTGAAGTGATAATACTCAGGTGATCGCTTCCAAAAATAAAGTAATCAAATAATTACATTGAAATGCGTAAGTGTAGGAAGTGAAAATTTCTCTTCATTTACCTTTAAATAAGGTGATAGAAAATCATCTAACTTTCGGCTAGGCTGTAAACACGGTATTTTTATATACTTTAAAAAACTATTAATATAAATATATTTCCTTATTTACACAGTAGATTTTGCATTAATTAAAAAGTTAAAGTCTTTTTGTCAATCCCTCATCAGGAGGATAAAACTAAAATCTTTGTAAAATCTTCCTTTTAAATTTTTTAGACTAATAGCTTAATCGGTTTAATCGTCAATCTGAATGCCCATACTTGGAAGTTTTGGGCTAATTCTACTTAGCAATTATTCCATAAATTGTTGAGTTAAATTCTACTTGAAAAAAACATTCTTAATTGATGCCATAAATTAACATGTTCTATGAAACGTCCTAGCAAAGTGAATAATAAACAATCAAAATTTTATCGTTCTTTAATAACAACACTATTATTAGCTAACGGAATTTTTCAATTAGTCGCACCTGCATTAGCTGATGGTACAGCGGCTGGTGAAGATATTAGCAACACCGCTACAGCAACTTACAAAGATGATAGTGGTAACGACCTTAAGGCTATTTCTAATACAGTTACTGTCAAAATTGCCGAAGTTGCTGGTATCACCATTACAAAACAAACTTATGAAGATGATAACGGTGGTGAAGTAGAACCGGGTGATAAACTTAAATTCAAATTTGAGATAAAAAACGTTGGTAATGACCCTACTAAATTTCACATTCCTGATAAAAGCAACGTCGGCATCACTAACGGTACTGTTGATTCACTAGAGTACAGCTTAAATGGTACTGATTGGATAGCAATTAACAGCTCAGATACACCTTCAATTGATGCTGGGAAATCTATTTTTGTGCGCGTTAATGTTACCGTCAAGAATAATGCTCAAGCTGATGATAAAGTTACCGTTACTCTTGGTAACACGGCTGTTGACCCTAATAATCCTGAACTGCTATTACAGAACCAACCACGAGATACAGAAGATGCTCGTAAGGTTTACACCGTAGATAACACTGGCACAACAAATGGTGACATTGATGGCAACCCAGCTAACGGTGTCCGTGAGGCTGGTGCTTTCCAAACTGCAACGGTAAAGGCAAAAAAATATGCTTTAGCGACGATTCTCAAGACAAAAACTGGTTATGAGAATGCTGGTACAGCCAAAATTAATGATGATTCTTTTACTTATGACCTAACTCTGAAAGTAGAGGGAACAGACCCCACAGGAAATAATATTATTCCGGGGACATTGGTAGGGACAAAGATTAATTTAAATGGGACTCCCGATACCATCCGTATCTTAGTTTCTGATGCAATTCCTAAAGACACAGAACTTGGATCTGTGCCCACACCACCAAGTAATTGGATAGCAGTTTATACAGAAGATGCGGTGACAACTAACGCTAATACTGAACAATGGAAAACATTCACAGCAGCTACTGATTTAAGTAAAGTCAAGAGGATTGGTTTTGTTAACGATCCAGCAGTGTTAACTTTTATTGATCCTAGTGCTCCGGAAATCAAATTTCCGATCAAGATAAAAGTTAAATCTGATGTCACCAAAACATCACTAACAATAGATAACATTGCTCAAATATTTGGTCAAAGCAAAGATGGCACTACCTTAGTTTACGATGAATCTGGTGATGACAGACCCAACAACTATGGCGATGATGGCAGTTTACCACCTGGTGCGACAGATGCCAATAACGATAATATTCCTGATACCGATCCTACTGTAGAAAGCGGTTATATTGATAATCCTGGAAGCTTACCCGAAAGTGACATTGATAAAGATAATAACAACAGTGGTAAAGGTCCTGGTGGTGAACCGAATCGGTTCGTAATTTCTAATGAGGCAACAGTCAAGAATGGACCCAAAGATGCCCCAGAAGCTAAGGGTCCTAATGATGATAACGATGACTTTACCAACAAGTCTACGAAAGTACCAGCAGATAAATCTGCACCCGGAAGTAAATTTGACCCGGATTTTGTCACTTTTGAGAACACGGTAAAAAATACCAGTACTTTAACAAACGACATCTCGCTGCTTCCGACCCCATCCGCAGGTTTGCCCAAAGATACAACAGTTACTATTTCTTATGGTGGGGTTGATAAGGTTTATACCTGGGATGGCACTAATTTTACTTCCCAATCTGATTACATCACTATTAAGGATGTGGCTGCGGGTGCAAGTGTTACGTACACCGTTAAAGTTGATTTACCAAACGACACTCCGTTATCCACAGATACAGGCACAGGTTTCCCAGTTGCGATCGCTGCTTTTGTTGATGATGCAACTCCTGGTTTAGGCACAGAAACTGCCAGAAATATCACCATCGACAGAGTTTACACAGGTTTTTTGAAGATGGTGAAAGTGTCGCGAATCTTACAAGCAGATGGTCTTGCTGTTGGTGCAGGTCAGGGTGACTTTGAGTCAACACCGACTGTTAATGGTATAGATCCAAATCCTAGCGTTGCTGATGTAGCTAGAACATCGGCTCCAGGAAACATTATTGAGTACCAGATTAGGTACAAGAATATTTCTCAAACAGAAGGCAATGGAAGTGGCAATGTCCTTTTAAATGCCAAGAGCGTTGAGATTACTGAAGATGGTACAGCGGGTACGAATAACTGGGCAAAGGATAACAATAGCGACAACAAGATTGATACCACTCATGTTTCAGGTCAAGCTATCGATACTAAAGGCAGTATTGAATACTATACAGCACCTTCAACAACCGCAGGTGCAGAAGGTGAAGGTGTTACCAAGTATGTAGACAAGGTAACAGACGCAGTTGCACCAGGTGCTGAAGGAACGTTTACATTCCAACGCAAGGTGTACAAACCACAAGAGGCAAATACTCCGTCTGAAGTATAAGTCTTGATTACTCTCGTACCCAGTCTCAGACTGGGTAAGCATTCCAGGAGGCTCTGCCTCCAGTATAGATGCAGATGAGGCATAGCCTCTTGGTGGCATTCCCAGCCAGAGTCTGGGAACGAGAGAAAACTAAAAAATGAAGAGGTTAATAAAATGAAGCGTGTTTCTATTGCAAGTATCAGCGCGATCGCTCTTTTAACAATACCATTAATTGCTGCTATACCCGGTGTCCCAAGCATCTGGAATCTCAATTCAGCGATCGCTCAAAATACCAAAAATCAAGGGCAATTACAGTTACGTCTGGAAGCTGAAAAGAAAATCAAGAAGGGTGAAAAAATAACTTGGCAAGCATTGCAAGGTCAAGCTGTAGTGCAACCAGGAGATGTGCTGCGTTATACCGCTGCTGGAGAAAATAAAAGCGATCGCGCAGTTAAAAATCTCACTCTCAATCAGCCGATTCCCAAAGGAATGCAGTATGTGCTGAAATCTGCTACCGCTAGCAGTAATGCCAAGATTACTTACAGTATCGATTCTGCACGCACCTTTGTGGAAAATCCCACCATACAAGTCAAACTTGCCAACGGCAAAGTAGAAACCAAACCTGCACCAGCAACAGCTTACACCCATATTCGGATGAATTTTAACGAATCTGTGCCGACGAAAGCGATCGTTAAGGGGATTTATGAAGTGCAGGTGCGATAGGGGACAGGGGGGACAGGGGGGACAAGGAGATGAATAATTCTTCTTTCCCTCCACTCCCCCACTCCCCCACTAATGATTTTCAGGGTATTTCAGAGGAGAAAAATTAAGTGATTCGTTTGCGAAAAAAACGGCAGACGCAATCTAGTAATAACTGGTTGCGAAGGTTAACAGCAACCATTTTGCTGGGAAGCGTCTTACAAACTTATCTACCAACAAAAGCGCAACAAGTGGATAATAAAACTGCGCTTATACCTATTACAAATCAAGCTACATATACTTATACAGATTCAGCTAATAATACATTTCAAGGAACTACTAGCCAGTTGAGTGCTAGTCCAAAATTAGTTGACCCATTAGGTAGAATTTTAGGCTGTGGTGGAGAAATTCTCCCGGATTATACAGGTTTTTCTGTTGGTTTGTATGAGCCTAATTCTAACGATCCAACACAAATAGAATTAGGAAGATTGCTTTCACTGACAACAACAGAGTTACCTAATATTCCTAATAACAACATTTCTGGCGGATTAAAACCAAATATTAGTAATAAAAATCCCTACGTTTTAGATAATCAGGAACCGCGAGGTACTTATAACTTTTTATTAGATTCAAACAAAGGTCAAGCTTTGCCTGGAAAAAGTTACATTTTAGTAGTTAATCCCCCGGCTAATTCTATTTATAGTCAGCGGCGAATTAAAATTCAACTTATTGATAATTATAATGATATTATCCGATATTCTGCTACTTCTTTGGATGGTCAGCCAATTAGTACTACAGGGGATACTAGCTTTACAGATACGGTTGCTTTCATCCCTAATGCAGAAACAATAGGACTAAATTTATTCGCTTTTCAATTTCAGACTGGTTTGTGTCAACCGAATCAGGTGCAGATTATTAAAACAGGCGATCGCGCTACTGCTGAACCTGGAGATACGGCAATTTATCGGCTTTCGGTCAAAAATGTATCTGATATTGCTTTGAAAAATACGGTAGTTACTGACAGCTTACCTTTAGGATTCAACTTTCTAGATAAATCTGTGCGCGGAGAACTTGACGGTCAAGCAGTAGCCATTACTACCTATCGTAATGGCTCAACAGTGACATTACGCACAGACACAATTATCCCAACTGGAAAAGTGCTGAATATTGCTTATGCTGTCCAACTTACCACAGATGCGGTGCGGGGTTCAGGCAAGAATAGTGCGATCGCCAATATGCAACGCGCTGACAACAATTTCGCTGTTAAAGATGGTCCAGCAACTCATCAGTTAAAAATTAGACCGGGAATCGTCTCCGATTGCGGTACTATCATCGGTCGCGTTTTTGTTGATAAGAACTTTGACGGGGAACAGCAACCTGGTGAACCGGGAGTTCCCAACGCAGTGATTTTTATGGAAGATGGCAACCGTATAACTACTGACCCTAACGGTTTATTCTCCGTCGCTAACGTGTTACCAGGAAATCATACAGGTGTATTGGATCTTAGCAGCCTTCCCGGTTACAGCTTGGCTCCTAACTTGAAATTCCGCGAACGCAACAGCCAATCTCGGTTAGTGCGATTAGAACCAGGTGGTTTGGTACGTCTAAACTTTGCAGTCACCCCATCCTTTCGGGAGGAAGCTAAAAAATGAAACGCAGACTGCAACCCGGATATGAAAGGCTCACGCAAAGGAGCCACTGCGTTGCGGGGGTTCCCCCCGTTGTAGCAAGTGGCGTTCGCAAAGACGCAAAGGGATCTATTCCGCAATGGGATTATTTCCATTTCCTCATCGGCGCTACAGTAGCTGTCTTCAGCACAATTTTACATCCAACCATCGCAACAGCACAAACCGAAACTCCCCCCTCTGCGTCCTCTGTGTTCTCTGCGGTTCAAATCCTCTCCCCTACCCCTGACACCATAGCCGACGATCCCGCAACCACAGTAATTTTGCAATTTCCTGCTCTCACCCAGGTAGAATTACAAGTAAATGGACAACTTGTAGATAAATCTTTAATTGGACGCACGGAAACCGATTCCAAAACTAACTTAACGACGCAGATATGGTACGGTGTCTCTTTAAAAGAAGGCGAGAATATTATATCTGCACAAGTCGCCGGAAGGACACCAGTAATAACGCGGGTGATACTACGGGGAGCGCCGAAGCGGTTGACAGTGGAAACTGTGGAAGCCCGTATTCCGGCTGATGCACGTTCTCTAGCGAAGGTTAGAGGGCAATTAGTTGA
>JBPCQW010000314.1:0-5348 GCA_050997715.1 Hassallia sp. | reverse complement strand
GTGCTAAAGACCCCAATAATATTTGGTTGGCAAAGTCTGGTTTTGGCGGTACAGAATATTTACTTTCTGGTGTATTTAGTGAAGGTAGCAAGCGGGGGATGTCCTACAATCACATGGCTAAATTGCTCTGTTGGAATCCATCTCAGCGCTTTGGCTTGTTAACAAAAGTTGATATTGCCATTGGCTATGATGCTGACTTGGTGCTGTTAGACCCCAACGAAACTTTTGTAGTAAATGCGGCTGAGTCAAAGTCACAACAAGGTTATACACCCTTTGAAGGAGTGGAGTTAACGGGACGGGTAAAAAGTACTTTTTTACGCGGAAATCTTATCTACAATAACGGACAGGTTTTAGGTTCGCCCACTGGACGTTATTTGAAAAGACGTTAAAGTAACGATATTCTTTCTACAGTTTTAAACAGCCGTATCCTCTAGAAATTCGATTACTACCTTTGATATTTCTTCAGACATTTGGTTCATCATGCAGATGGTTCCACCTAGCAACTCTACAACCTTACCGTGGGGAATTGCTTGTGATAAAAAATATCGGTCTTTTGCCAGTGCTAAACCTAATCTCTGAAATTCTTCTACATCCTCAATTCCCCAGACTATAAGTGTGGGACACTTGATTGAAGTAAACCTTTCTGCGGCATCTATACAGTAATTTCCTACTGCCCAAACTGCGTACAAAGGATAGCCAAAGCATTTCAAATCATCTAAAACCCAACGATGATTCAAATCAGCCGAACCTACGTATCTGGAACGGGCTAACCATCTTTCCATCAAGTGAGAACCATCTTCTTTAATGATAAAACCTTTCTCAAATCGCCTCATTAAATCTGCTTTTCCAGCTTCACCAAAACCAGCAACGTTACACAGAATTAAATTTTTTACCCGTTCCGGGTAAGCTGCGGCAACTTCTCCAGAAACGAAAGCACCAGTGTGGTTTCCCAAAATGCTAGCTTTTTCAACACCTAATTCATCTAATAGGGCAATAACGGTTTTGGCGTAGTTTGCCACTGAATATAATTTTGGTGGCTTATCAGAATCACCAAAACCCATGAAATCCATCGCTATCACGCGGTACTTTTTTGCCAATATGGGCATTAATTCGCGATACTCGTCACTACTGCGGGGGTTCATATGCAGTAGTAACAAAGGCTCTCCTTCACCGCCAATTCTATAAAGAATTTGCCCATCTTCTGTGTCTAAAAAAGCTCGCTTGATTAATTTGTTCATAGCACCCCGCTCAATTTAGGATTTACATCAGTCTTCGTTTAATTTCTTCAGCCAAATTTTCCAGTACTACTTCTACTTGTTCACCTGTTTTCAAATCTTTGAGCGAGGATTTTTGCGCTGCTGCTTCTTCAGAACCAATAATTACACAGAATTGAATTCCTTGTTTGTCAGCTAGCTGGAATTGTTTACCCAAGGGACGCTTATCAAAGCTTGTTACAACATTAATTCCCGCTTTTCGGAGTTGTTGGGAAATATTTAAATAAATCGGCATCAAATCTTCTTGCATATTCACTACCATAACCTGTGCTGGTGTGGCAGCTAAGGTATTCAAAATCCCAGCTTTAAGCAAGCGACTGATTAAGCGAGTTAAGCCGATGGAAATGCCTACACCTGGCATTTTCTCACCGATAAATGTGCCGACTAATTCTTCATATCTGCCACCAGAGCAAATACTGCCTAAAGCTTCATGTCCTAATAAACTTGTTTCGTAAACTGTGCCCGTATAATAATCTAAACCACGAGCGATCGCTAAATCAATACAAAAACGGTTTTCAGCAACTCCCAGATTACGCACCCCTGCAATCACCGTTTCTATTTCAGTAACTCCCAGACTAAATTGCTCGGCTTCTGGCAGATTTTGCGCGAGGTGCTTGAGTTTATCTAATACCTCATCAACTGTACCGTCAATTTTAATAAAATCAATAATTTTTTGTGTCTGTTCTGCTAAAATGCCTTCTTTTTCTAATTCCTGCTTAACTTTAACTTCGCCGATTTTTTCTAAATTATCAATGATGCCGATACAGGATTTTATTTGATTCTCTGCAATACCTACAGACTTAAAGAAACCTGTGAGAATTTTACGGTTGTTGATGCGAATCAGAAAATCACCGATATTCACAGCTTCAAATATCTCTGAGATAATTGCAGGCATCTGAGCATCATATAGCAAGCTGAGTTCACGTCGAGCAACTACATCAATATCGCACTGACGAAACTGACGAAATCGCCCATCCTTTGCCCTTTCTCCGCGAAATACTACATCCATTTGATAACGGGCAAAGGGAAAGGTCAATTCATTTAAGTGACGGGCAATATACGCTGCTAGGGGAACTGTTTGGTCAAATTTTAAAGCTCTGGCTTCCGAACCTGTTTCGCCTGCTTTATCCCTCTCAGCTTGCCGATTTGGTGGCAAGATGGGATCAATCCCATAAATAATATTGTCGCCTTGATTACCTTTGGCTTGCAATACTTCTAAGCGTTCTACAGCCGGAGTTTCAATGGGTGTAAATCCATAACTTTCAAAAACTCTACGGATAGTATCTAGCAAATATAATTCTAGGCGCTTTTCGCTAGGAAGAAATTCGGGAAAACCACTTGGGGTGGAAAAATTTATTTTGTCAGCTTTTGCCATGCCTTTAAGGAATTAAAACTTCAAAATGCCAATTAGCTTATCGTAGCCGTTCTTCTTGGATTAGGGTGCGTTGGTAGATTTGATGGTTCTTAAACCAGTGCCAAGTGCGAGCGCGATAGTTATTGTCAGGGCTAATTTGGATCATTTCATATAAAGACATTTCTGGCATTGTTTTATAAGAAAACCACAAAATCACGGTGGAATCGTCTGCTTCCCAGGCTTTTCCTTGAATGCGGTCTGTATCAAACCAGAGTTTTTTATCTTGGTAGGTTCCGGGAAACTGATGTTCTTCGTATTTACCATCAGACCACGTGTAGCGATTAACTTGGTTGTAGGGATAAGAACCGTTTTCTGGAAACTCACAGGTTAAGTGAGATTCATGCTTGTCGAGGATTTTTCCTGCTGTATCAACCACTGTATACGTACCTACCCAATCTCCTTCGTGCCGGAAAAGAACGGGCATTTCTTCTTTGATGGTAGACATAACAAAACTCCTTTATTAATTTATTAATAGCGATTTTGCAATAGCGACACCAACATAATACCAGTCACTGCCCCATAGCCAGCCCAACCAGCACCGTAGGTTACTGCTGTTGCCATCTCTGCACTTGTTATAGCTTGGCAAACAGCCGCACACAAAGCTGCACCCACTGCTCCGTGTACGGCTCCACCTACAGCGCTAGCGAGAATCCACCTGCCTGCGTGCTGGATGTGACGGCGCAAAACAAACCATTGGCTAACTCCAAGCACAGCTGCGGTCACAGGCTCATTCACAAGATTTAACCAGAATACCTCCCAAAGACCCCCCACGGCTAATAGCACCTGAACAATGGAATTGAGAATTCCTGTAGCCATGATGTTCAAGAGGATACCCAAAAACCAACCTACACTACTGCCGATAACCCACCAGCCTGTATGCCCTATGTAAGAGCGTATAACTAACCATTGAGCGATTCCCAGCACAGGACCAGTTAAAACCAATGTTGCCAAGAACTGGAATCCTCCTTCCTCCAAAGCTCCAATGATAGCTCCACCTACAGTATTGGCTAGCATCCACCATAACAAGAAAGTCCAGCGCATAAGAGCTACATCCTGCATCCAGATTGTTTTGACGGCAGACAAGCGATTTACTGAGCATCAAACCACCAAGGGTCGGTAGCAGTGTTAGTTTTCACCAAAAATGCTTTTTTCCGCATGAATCGTGTCAGTGCCGCAGGTCCCATGCGTGAACCTCCCATACCGGAGAATTTGAAGGCGTTTTTTTCTCCCTCGTGCATTAAGGCAGTGAGTGCAGCATCGTTGATACTGATTGCTCCTGCATCTATCTGCTGCGCGATTTCTAATGCTTCTGGTTCCGAGCCAAAGACAGCAGCACTTAACCCATAAATGGTATCGTTGGCTAATGCGATCGCTTCTTCAACTGTAGAAAAAGCCATCACGGGCATAATTGGTCCAAAAGTCTCTTCGGTCATCACTGTCATCGAATGGTTAACACTGGTGAGAACTGTTGGACGACACCACCAACCACCACTCAATTGTTCAACTTCCCCACCGCAGTGAATTACCGCTTTCTTAGATACTGCATCTTGCAGATGCTCGTTAATAATTGCTGCTTGTCTTTCGGCAATAATCGGACCGATTTCGCCATCTTCAATTTTAGGATGAGCCAGCCGCAGGCGATACGCTTTAGTTACAAGTTGATGGTAAAACTTATCAAAAATTGATTCAGCAACGTAAATTCTCTCAATCGACAAGCAAGACTGTCCGCTGTTGACGACTGAACCCCACAAAATTGCTGATGTTGCTAATTCTATATCGGCTGATTCTAAGACGATCGCCGGGTCTTTTCCGCCTAATTCTAAAAAAGCGGGAATAAACTGTCTCGCTGCGGCTTCTGCTACTTTTCGTCCGGTGGCTACACTGCCGGTAAAGCACACCACATCCACATTGTCAATTAATGCGGCTCCAGTTTCGCCTGCTCCCTCAATAAAAGTTAAGATATCGCGTAATTTGGAAACGCTGTTAAGTGTCGCTAACAATGGTGCCACGAAGCGCGGAGCAATTTCACTGGGTTTGACAATGACGGCACAACCCGCTAGCAATGCGGGAATGGTATCAATCGTAGACAGCAATAAGGGAAAATTCCAAGGGCTAATCACCCCAACTAACGAATAAGGCACTGCTGTTTGTTGCAGTTGGATAAACGGTATTGCTGTACCTTTTTCAAAGTCTTGCAGTAATTTTGGCGCTAACCCACACCAGCGATCGATGCTGGAGAGGAATGAGTCAATTTCCATTACCGAAATTGATAATCTGCCCGTATCAGCAACTAAAGCTTCAGTTAGTTTATCACGCCCAGATAATATCGCTTGCTTCCACCGCTGTAAGGCTTCAATTCGCCCTTGTAAACCAATTTGCAGCCAGCTTTTTTGCGCCCTCCGCAGGCGGCTACATTGTTGTGCCAGCAGCTTCGCAGGCGGCGGTATAATCACATAGTCATACTTTCCGGTTCGGGGGTTGCGAACTTCGATTGGTTTACTCATTGGGCATTGGGCATTGGGCATTGGGCATTGGTAATTCCTCTTTGTCTCTTTGTCTTTTTGTCGCCATTACCCAATCTCAAATTATCCCTAATTTGCCTAAACGCTCAATGGTTTCTTGCTGTGTTTGGATAAAGTGTTTGCGGTCTACTTCTTTAT
>JBPCQW010000293.1:0-17702 GCA_050997715.1 Hassallia sp. | reverse complement strand
GTTTGGGTAATTGCTAAACGCGAAGAAGCTTTGGATAGACAGGAACCGATTTAGTAAAGTTTTTAGGTTTGATGATTCTTCTCTCTTAACAAGGAAATAACTTAGGGTGGACTAATATTAAGTCCGCCCTTTTAATTGTCAAATTATTCGCGCTCAGGCTGGAAGCCTGGGGCTATACAAACAAAGCCCACCTACGTGGGCTTAATATCTAAAAGCCTACGTAGGTAGGCTTTGTACGTGTAGCCCTACCCTTATAGGGTAGGTGCTGATGAAATTACCATATCTCTATTTGTGAGATTTATCAGAATGTTCTTTAAAAGAATTAACCGCTGTTGATAGCAACTCGCGCAAAATTAGTTTCACCTGGCGTTCTTTTTTAGCGATGGAAGAACCGGCTTCACCGAGTTTATCTTCTAACTGCGATCGCTGTTGTGCTACCTGTGTAGCCAGTGTTTCCGCTTGCGGACGAGCTTTATCATACCAGGTCTTAGCCTCGTCTAGATAGCCGTTAACTTCTTCACCGCGTCCACCGTAACGTGCGGCTAAGTTAGCTCTGACAATGGCTAGTTGCGCTTGCAATTGAGCGTAACGTTTCTGTAATAATGCCGCTTCATCGCTGTTTTTGATAGTGTTTACAGCAGAGTCAATCACAGTTTTGGTATGAGCATTTTCTTTGCCCGTTTCTTCAACATCTGTTAAAATGCCATCAATTTCTTGCTGAAGTTGTTCTTCTTCATTATCCAGTTTTGCCTGGAGTTGCTTCATTTCAGCTTGAGTTTTAGCAATGGCTTCATGTCTTTTGCTATTGACAGCTTCCAGCGCTCCTTCAATTGAGGCTGTAACTTCTTCTTTGACTTCGCTACCTTTTTCTTGTAAGTTTTCAATCACGGTAGAAACAGCTTCTCTGACAATGGAGCGAAGTTCTGTGGAGCCTTCTTTAAACTCAGAGGTGACTTGAGAAACTGCGGCTTTGACAATTTCTCGAATGCGATCGGCTCTAAGTTGTCCGGCTTCTTTGGCTTGTTTGATGTCCGTTGTAATTTGTTCTTTGATATTGTTAGGCATGGAACTACTTCTCTGTAGATAATTTGAATCTCTAAAAGTTAAAATTTTGAGACATCATGTTGTATTTACATTCTGGCGCAGTCTTTTAGAGCTTGGCACTTCCTTTAGGTAGAAAAATAGTAGCAATTTGCTTACTTGTATGACGTTACACTTCGTGGGATAATTATTATCTACCTAGTAGTAAAGAAAAGTAAATTATGTGGTTAGTAAATATTACTTGTTCAGATGATGCTTGGAAGCGCTCTGCTGTTGAATTTAAGACAATGACAGATAAGTATCAAGGCGATTGTATCTCTTCTAAGAGAATGCCTGATGGTACGCGCATTATGGGATATAAAATTGAGGATGTCAATGATGCTGAAGCCTTTCAGGATGAATGTGCAAGTTTAGCTGAATTTACAGCTTCCTTTGAGTCGCTTTGAAATTGGTGATGATTACCAAAGTGCAAAACTTATATTGCATTTTTATCTTCTTAAAGGTTTACTAAAATGAAAAGACATTTGATAATATTAGTGATATTCATTTTGTTAAATATTAATTTAATATCTCCGACTTTAGCCGACGATACAGTGAACGGCACACAAATTTTTAGCGTTCATTGCGCGGGTTGCCATCTTAATGGTAGCAATATTATCAGGCGCGGTAAGAACCTGAAAATGAAAGCGCTAAAGAAAAATAATATGGATTCAATAGAGGCGATCGCATCAATTGTAACTAACGGCAAAAACAATATGTCAGCTTACAAAGACCGCTTAACTGAACAGCAAATTCAAGATGTAGCTACATACGTTCTCGAACAAGCAGAAAAAGACTGGCGTTAACAAAAGTTAGTATTTATGAGTTAATAGTTATGAATTGATAACACCTACTCCTAACTCCTAACTCCTAACTCCTGACTCCTGACTCCTGACTCCTGACTTTTAAAATGAACTTACCAACATCAACTCGTCTACAATTCACTTCTGATTTAAACATTTGCCGGATCTTAAATGGAATGTGGCAAGTTTCCGGGGGACACGGACGCATTGACCGATCCACCGCCATCGAAACAATGTTTAAATATATGGATGCGGGCTTTACTACTTGGGATTTAGCAGACCATTATGGTCCAGCGGAAGACTTTATTGGTGAGTTTCGCCGTCAATTAATTGCTACTCGTGGCAAAGAAGCTTTATCTAATATACAAGCTTTCACAAAATGGGTTCCTCGACCTGGGAAAATGACTAAAAAAGTCGTTGAGGAAAATATCAATATATCCCTCAGAAGAATGGATGTGGAATCATTAGATTTAATGCAATTTCACTGGTGGGAATATAGAGATAAAAACTATTTAGATGCCCTTAGATATATGACAGAGCTTCAAACAGAGGGAAAAATTAAGCATTTAGCTTTGACAAATTTTGATACTGAACATTTAGAAATCATTACCGAAGCAGGTATTAAAATAGTTTCTAACCAAGTGCAATTTTCTTTAGTTGACCGTCGTCCGGAAGTGAAGATGATGAAGTTTTGTCAAGAACACGACATCAAAGTTTTTACTTACGGTACAGTTTGCGGCGGTTTATTATCAGAAAAGTATTTGGGTAAACCTGAACCACGAAGCTTTGACTTGACCACGGTTAGCTTAAGAAAATACAAAAATATGATAGATGCGTGGGGTGGTTGGAGTTTATTTCAAGAGTTACTTTCCGCGCTGAAACAAATTGCTGATAAGCATAACGTGAGTATTTCTAATGTAGCAGTGCGTTACATCTTAGATAAACCAGCATTAGGTGGTGTAATTGTTGGTGCGAGACTTGGTGTTTCTGAACATATAGAAGACAATGCCAAAGTGTTTAACTTAACACTTGATGCTGAAGATAGCTTAAGACTTAATGCTGTGTCTGGCAATTCACGCGATTTGTATCAAATTATCGGCGATTGTGGCGATGAATATAGAAAATGAGAAAACGGTAAGATATGCGATCGCTCCCAAAAAACACAGGAGTATAGGGGTATGGGAGTATGGGGCAATGGTAATAATTTTCTTTCTAATCCCTAACCCCTAGCCCCTATTTTCAAACTAAGTAAATTCTATCGTATCAACAAACCCCAAAATGTTCTGCTTAATCTCATATGTTTCTTCTTCTAGAGAATGGCGAGTTTCATCTGACAAAATGCCACGTTGACTGCTGACTATATACAAAAAATCACCATTAAAAAATGACAAAAGACCTCGGTACGTATCCATCCTGGTAGCGGTTCCATTATTTTCTTGCTTAGAAATAGTTGAACCTTTGGGCATATTAACTAACACAAAGTAAGCCCCATCCATTGTGTCTTCTAAATATTCGTTATGCTCCACCTTAGCATCTGGTAAACTGGCAGAAATCGCTTGAGGTACATACTTATCTATTAGAACTGATTGCAGATATTTTTCGAGTCCCATAGACTCGATTTCTTCCTCCTCTTCGGGGGTTAGAGTATAGTAATCGATTCTCAACAAAGTACCGTAGTCATCAGAAAAGCCAACTACTCCTTCTTGACTTTGAACTCTACCACCTTGTTGCGAGTCAACTGGAATCGAGACACTAAAATTACCCAAAGGTGATTCATAAACTTGCAGGCTAGGGTCTACTATTACTGTTTCGTCTTCGTCTTCATATTCTTCATTTTCTGCTTCTTCATAAGCAGCGATTACTTCCTGTATAATTTCCTGTGCTTCTTCTTCTTCAAGATCCAAAGCTTGCTGTAACTTTTTCAACAAAGGCGTTTTTGCTTGAGGAATAATTAGTTCTTCTTCATCTATAACCATCAACACGCCGGCAGCAAAAGCATCCAGTATCAATTCATCAGAAAGAGAATCACTGGCAGTATTAAATAGCGTTCCCAGACCTTCCTCCTCAGCAATTCCCATCAATCTATCGACAATTCCTGATATTTCCTCTTCTGAGTATTCCTCGAATACCTCAAATTCCCAGAGGATCATGGCTATATCTTCTGCATCGACATGTTCTAGAGAAGAATCAGCCGCTGCGGTGACAACAGCGATCGCTGCTACTGCCTCTTCTGGAGTCAGTGCTTGTTCTGATTTCTTTTGGGAGTTAAAAATGTTGTCGTACTTGCCCATGATTGCTTCCTCCTTAAATGGCTAATGAGTGATAAGTGAGTGTCACGGAAATAATTAGTAGGTATCTGTAATGCTGAAACACAACTAGGAACTATAGTACACAGGTAAGTAACATTCCTACCAAAAAAATTTTGATTAATTGGTAGAATTCTTTTAAGTTTAATAAACATTTTAATTTTATTTATTAATCTAACCGTCAAGTCCGCCAAGAGAAAAACAGATATATGACATAATTTACTTATATAATTATCTCGCGAAAAGCTAATGTTTTTATATATTTGTCATTCTTGGATAAATCGACGATTTGTTGAGAAGACAACCCAATAAAAAATCAAGGTTTTACCCCAAAGTGATAAAACAGGGATAGTGAAACTTCATTAAATCTGAAGTAAATTAAAAATTAGAGTAGCTAGCCAAAATAAATAATTAGAGCGCACTCTTGAGCAAAAAATATATTTAAGAGGAAATACTAATGGTTATAGTATATAAAAAGACTTTATCTCTGTCAGCAAAAGAGCGATCGCTCATTCTCTGGTTTGATGAAGTCGGGATTGCTGACATTCCTTTAGTTGGCGGTAAAAATGCCTCACTGGGGGAAATGATTCAACAACTGACACCGAAAGGCATTAACGTTCCTACCGGGTTCGCGACAACTGCGTATGCATATCGGTCTTTCATCGAATCAGCTTCTTTAGAAGAAAAGCTGCGAGAAGTGCTGCAAGACTTGGATGTTGAGGATGTAACAAATTTACGCTCGTCTGCGAAAAAAGCGCGATCGCTACTGCTGCACACACCATTTCCTGTAGAATTGCGGCAAGCGATTAGTATCGCTTATCAAACTTTATGCGATCGCTACAACGCAGACACCGACGTGGCAGTGCGTTCCAGCGCTACCGCTGAAGACTTACCCGATGCTAGTTTTGCCGGACAGCAAGAAACTTATCTCAACGTTACTGGTATCCAAGGAGTATTATCAGCTTGTCATAAATGCTTTGCTTCCCTATTTACCGATCGCGCTATTTCCTATCGTCACACCAAAGGATTTGACCATTTTAACATTGCCCTTGCCGTAGGCGTGCAAAAAATGGTGCGCTCCGACTTAGCAACCTCTGGGGTGATGTTCTCCATTGACACAGAAACAGGCTTTAAAGACGCAGCAATCATTACAGCTGCTTACGGCTTAGGTGAAAACGTCGTTCAAGGAACAGTTAACCCAGACGAATATCAAGTTTTTAAACCAACTTTAAGAACAGGCTTTCGCCCAATCGTCGATAAAAGATTGGGTAGTAAAGAATTAAAAATGGTTTATGATGACGGCTCAAAACTTACCAAAAATATACAAGTTTCTGCAAATGAACAAGCTAAATTTGCCCTTGCAGATAACGAGATTTTACAACTAGCTAATTGGGCATGTTTAATAGAAGATCATTATTCCCAAGTTCACGGCAAATTCACCCCGATGGACATCGAATGGGCAAAAGATGGCATTACCAACGAATTATTTATTGTGCAAGCGCGTCCGGAAACAGTGCAATCTCAGAAAGCGGAGAATGTGTTGCGGAGTTATCGATTAGTCGAGACAGGGGGAGAGGGAGGACAAGGGGGACAAGGGGGCAAGGAGGAATTTTCTCCTTCTCCCTCATCCCCCTCATCTCCCCCCTCTCCCCTAATCACCGGTCGTGCTGTTGGTGAAGCTATTAGCCAAGGCAAAGTTCACCTAATTTTAGATGTTAATAAAATCCATGAATTTAAAGCTGGAGAAATCTTAGTAACAGAAAGAACCGATCCCGATTGGGAACCGATTATGAAACGCGCTAGTGCTATTATTACAAACTCAGGTGGGCGCACATGTCACTCCGCAATTATAGCTAGAGAATTGAATTTACCGGCAATTGTTGGATGCGGCAATGCAACACAAATATTGAAAAATCATCAAGAGGTAACGGTGTCTTGTGCTGAAGGAGAAGAAGGACGAGTTTATCAAGGTTTATTACCTTTTGAAGTTAACGAAATTCAACTAGAAAACTTGCCCCGCACCCGCACGCAAATTTTAATGAATGTGGGCAATCCTCAACAAGCATTTAGTTTATCTACAATTCCTAACGATGGGGTAGGTTTAGCGCGGACAGAGTTTATCATCGCCAATCAAATTCAAATTCATCCGATGGCGTTGATTTATTTTGACAATTTAGAAGATAAAATTGTTCAAGCAAAAATTGAGGAAATTACCGCCCTTTATGACGATAAATCGCAATATTTTGTAGATAAATTAGCTCAAGGTATCGGAAGAATTGCCGCTGCATTTTATCCCAAACCTGTGATAGTGCGGATGTCAGATTTCAAAAGTAATGAATATGCCAATTTGTTAGGTGGGAGACAGTTTGAACCGCACGAAGAAAACCCGATGCTAGGTTGGCGAGGAGCAGCGCGTTACTATGATAAAGGCTATAAAGAAGCTTTTGCTTTAGAATGTCAGGCTATTAAGCGAGTACGCGAAGAGATGGGTTTAACTAACGTCATCCCGATGATTCCTTTTTGTCGCACCCCCGATGAAGGGCGTTTGGTATTGACAGAAATGGCAAAAAATGGTTTAGAACAAAATGTCAACAACTTGCAAATTTACGTAATGTGCGAGTTGCCAAGTAATGTAATTATGGCTGAAGAGTTTGCCGAAGTATTTGACGGCTTCTCGATAGGTTCTAATGATTTAACTCAACTGACGCTAGGATTAGATCGAGATTCAGCATTAGTAGCGCGGTTGTTTGATGAGCGCAGTGAAGGAGTAAAGCGAATGATTAAAATGGCGATCGCAGCTGCGAAAAAGACAAATCGCAAAATCGGCATTTGCGGACAAGCACCCAGCGATTACCCAGAATTTGCTCAATTTTTAGTCGAACAAGGAATTGACTCAATCAGCCTCAATCCAGATTCGGTTTTAAAGACAATGCTGGAAATTGCCAAAGTCGAAAATCTGGAATCTTGAGTAACCGACACCCTAGTGCGGCTACACGTACAAAGCCCACCTTCGTGGGCTAATAGCTTTCAGCCCACGAAGGTGGGCTTCGTTTGTATAGCCCCAGGCTTATAGCCTGTGGGATATTTTTGTGGGGTCTTTTTGCACATCACATATTATGAAACAAACCATCATCCAAGTAGACGCCTTCACTGCCAAACCTTTCGCCGGCAATCCAGCCGCAGTCTGTGTATTATCAGCACCACAAGATGACATCTGGATGCAAAATGTCGCCCAAGAGATGAATCTTTCCGAAACGGCTTTTTTGCTACCCCAAGCCAAAGGATACAACCTACGCTGGTTTACGCCATCTGTGGAAGTTGATTTATGCGGTCATGCTACCTTAGCCAGCGCTCATGTATTATGGTCAGAAGGACATTTATCGGTCGAAGAAACAGCTATATTTCATACTCGTAGTGGATTGCTAACAGCCCAACTACAAGGTGAATGGATTGAATTAAATTTTCCCAGCAAGCTGACAGAAACAGCAACCGCACCTGAAGAATTAACTAAAGCTTTGGGGGTGAAATTGAAATATGTAGGAAAAAATAACTTTGCCTATTTAGTGGAAGTGGAATCAGAGGCGATCGCCCGCAATGTCAAACCTGATTTTACCTTATTAGAAACATTGTCTACCGAAGGTGTGATTGTCACCAGTCGCGCCGATAGCGGAGAATATGATTTTGTCTCCCGCTTTTTTGCTCCGAAACTCGGTATCAACGAAGACCCGGTTACAGGTGCGGCTCATTGTTGTCTCGCACCATATTGGAGCGATCGCCTCGGTAAAAATGAATTCATCGCTTATCAAGCTTCAGCGCGAGGTGGAGTAGTGCGGGTTCGTTATGGGGGGGAACGAGTCTATTTGAGCGGACAAGCAGTCACCGTTTTGCGTGGCGAACTTTGCTAGGGATTGGGTACTGGGGAAGAGAAAATTCAACTAACAACTAACAACTAACAAATGACCAATATTTAATGACTAAAAAATGGTTTTCGATTGGGATGGCGAGTATATTTTTCCTATCACTTGCTTTGCGGTTTTGGGGACTGGGACGATTTAATACTCTCGTATTTGATGAAGTTTATTTCGCCACATTTGGTAATAATTATCTCATCCACAAGCCATTTTTTAATGCTCATCCACCGTTGAGTCAATATATCATTGGCATTGGCATTTGGATTGGCAGTCACATTCCCTTTTGGCAAGAACAGGTAAATGGGCTTGCAGGTTCGCTGCTAACAGCTTGGAGTTATCGTTGGATAAATGCCCTCACTGGCTCATTTATTCCCTTAGTTGTTGCTGGAATTGCCTATCAGATAAGTCATCGTCGCAGCTTTGCTTTCTTAGCAGGTTTATTTACAGCTTGTGATGGGATATTTCTGGTTGAGTCTCGCTATGCATTAAATAATATTTATATTGTTATCTTTGGTTTATTAGGGCAATGGTTTTTATTATTGGCATTAGAAAAAGAAAATAAAAAACGCACTTTTTGGTTAGTTTGTTCAGGTATTGGTTTTGGTGCATCAGCAGCTACTAAATGGAATGGTTTATGGTTTCTCTTGGGTGCTTATTTCATTTGGATAACAGCTTGGTTAATTCGTTGGTTACAAGCGTTTTATTTTGCGAAAAATAAGCAGGTAAACTTAGATGAATTTAATGTATCAGATAGTTATCGTGACGGAAATTTAAAATTAAATCTAGTTCAGACACCGCTACAAAAAGTAACGCAGCTAAATGTTTTTCAGATGCTGTTTTTTTTAGGAATTATCCCCGCTTTCATCTACAGCATCATCTGGATTCCTCACCTGCAACTAGATAAAAGATTTGATTTTATTAAAGTACATCAAGAAATTTTGAAGTTTCACTTGCAACTAGGTGGTAATACTCCTGATGTGCATCCTTACTGTGCTGCGTGGTACAAATGGCCCTTGATGACTCGACCAATGGCTTATTATTATCAAACGGCTTTAAGTCTAAATGAATCGCTACCTGTAATGGGACCACCTTTACCCCCCGGAACTGCGAAAGTTATTTATGATGTTCATGCGATGGGTAATCCTTTTTTGTGGTGGTTTGGTCTGGCTAGTTTGTTATTTTTAGTCGGGTTAATAGTGTGGCAATTTGTCAACTTTTGGGTGAAACCAAAGCGTTTTTCTGGTGCTGTACCTGTAAGTGTTGATACCTGGATTGCTTTATTTTTAGTTTTAAATTATCTTGCCAATTTACTACCTTGGGTAGAAGTGACGCGGTGCGTTTTTATCTATCATTACATGCCTGCTGTGGTGTTTACATTTTTAGCGATCGCCTGGTTTGTAGACCAGTGTATCCGCAGTTATCACTTATATCTTCGCGCTGTCGGTGTCACCATTACCTTCATAATTTTAGCTGCTTTTGTTTTTTGGATGCCCATTTATTTGGGTTTACCCCTTTCTCCTGATGGTTATAAATTGCGAATGTGGTTTAACTCGTGGATTTAAAATGGTGCGTTACACTTCGTTAACACAGCCTACAAATTATTATTCACAATCCTTAAGGTTAAAATCAACACCTTCGTAAATGTCAGCGATCGCTATTTCCAAATCAACAGAGGAAAAGGTAATTTTTGCATCCTCTGTTTCAAATTCCCGCAGTAACCATTGTGCCTCTCCAGTTTTAGTATATTGCTCTATCTGAAGCTCATATTGATTAATTAACACATATTCTTGGAATTCAGGAATTGAGCGATAATAGCGAAACTTATCTGTATGATCGTAGTTTTGGGTTGATTTTGATAGAACTTCCACAATTAAGACGGGATTTGTAATAGTATCCGTCCGATTATTGTGCAAAGCAGGATTTCCCGAAATCACCATTACATCTGGGTAAGTATATCGTTGGTAACGCGGAACCCACAGACGTAAGTCACTTGTAAATACTTTATAATTCTTACCACGTAACGCTAACTTAAAGAACGCACATAAGTTAACAATAATACAGTTATGATTGATTGATCCTCCAGTCATCGGTACAATTTCTCCATTGTGATATTCGCTTCTAAATTCCGCAGCTTCTTCTAGTACTAAATATTCTTCTGGGGTGTAATAACGCTGTTGAGTTTGCATTTTGTCTACCTCTTAACCTTTAGCTTAGTAAGTTACAAATCGCGCTGTACGGGTGGGGTATCCCCGTCCTTCCCAACTCTTGTAAACAAAGCCCGATAAACAGGTTCACCCCGCGATAGCACATATTCTTCCCTTTCTGTAGAGACTGGTAGCGGGTTTTCGGCTAGCCATTCTTCAGCATGTTGTCTGACAAAAGCTGGATTTTCGCTAAAGCGATCGCACATTTCCTCAGCCACAAACTTAATATCCGATTGCAAAAATACCGTTCCCCCAAGCGCGAGATAATTTGCCAATTCTGCAACTAATTCTGGTTGTACAACTCGTCGTTTAGCATGACGGTTTTTAAACCACGGATCGGGAAATTGAATTGTCACACGCTGTAAACTTTTATTGGGGAGAGAAGATAAAAGCGTCTGTGCCGAATTATTCACATTACAAAATAAATAATGCACATTAGTTAAACCCAAATCATCACGCAATTTATTTGCATCAATTACTAAAGGTTCGCGAATTTCCAAACCGAGAAAATTCCAGTTTGTTTCCAACTGAGCCATACTCAATAAAAACCGTCCCCGTGCAGAACCAATATCTAGATGAAGCGGTTGGTTTAGCTGGGCATAAACTTTTTCCCATTCTACAGGATTCGCTGGTGTTTGATACTTGTTTGCTAGTGGGTTTACATGTTGACGGACTCGACGAACTCGCACAGATGCCAAAATCAACTCTCCTTTAAGTTAATAAAATAGAAGTCAGAAGTTAGGAGTCAGGAGTCAGGAGTTAGAAGTTAGGAGTTAGGAGTCAGAATTTAAAAGTCATAATTCCGGATGAAAAATAAATAATATCTTATTTATTCTCGCATAGTTAGTGGTGAGCCAGTGCGCTATCGTGGCTAGAAGGGACAGTCACGCAACTTGCTTTCCCTGAAGGGTTAGTACAACAGTCAACACTGAGCAATTAACTACTAACTATTAACAACCACCAATTATCAATTACCTACAGCCGATTGCAATTAAATCAAGTACACCAGTCAGATCTCAAGCGCTAGATACAAATCCATTTTTCTTCTGACTCCTAACTCCTGACTCCTGAATTCTGCTGTAATTTGTATATAAATATTAAGTGGGATCGCTTCTACGCAGCATGACAAAGCAAAGGTTATACTTTTTTCAAAAGAGCTTTTTTACTTTGTTTTTAACATTATCCTTACCTCAATGACTCTAAATTTTCGCTTTGCCATAGTCAGCGACTTACACCTTGCGCTTCCCCACACAATCTGGAATCATCCCAGCCGATTTCATTTAGTGGAAGTCGGCATTCCCGCGTTTGAAAGTGTACTAGAACATTTAACACAACTAAATTTAGATTTCCTGTTACTTCCAGGAGATTTAACCCAACACGGTGAACCAGAAAATCATATTTGGTTGCAAAAACGTTTGGGTGAGTTACCTTTTCCAGTCTACGTTGTTCCTGGCAATCATGATGTTCCTGTCCTCACAGCAGATAAACAATCAATTGGTTTTGCCGATTTTCCAGTTTATTATCGCAAGTTTGGTTATGACGATCGCGAACAACTTTACTACACTTGTCAGTTGTTAACTGGAGTCAGGCTCATTGGTCTGAATTCTAACTTTTTTAATGACCAAGGTGAGCAGGTAGGACGTTTAGATATCCAACAACTAAATTGGTTAGAAGAGGTGTTAGCAGCAGCAAATGATGAATTAGTATTGGTAATGGTGCATCACAATGTTGTTGAGCATTTGCCTAATCAATCGCGTCACCCAATGGCAAATCGCTATATGTTGGAAAATGCACCACAATTGTTGCAAATATTAAAGCGCTACAAAGTCAGTTTAGTATTTACAGGACATTTGCACGTTCAAGATGTTGCTTACTCAGAAGGTGTATACGATATCACCACAGGTTCTTTGGTTAGCTATCCACATCCTTATCGGGTGTTAGAGTTTCATCGGGATAATTACGGAAGAGATTGGTTGCAAATTGCCTCGCATAGAGTGGAATCAGTACCGGATTTTCCGAAATTGCAGCAAACCTCACGAAAATGGATGGGCGATCGCTCTCTTCCCTTTTTACTCAAACTACTAACTTTGCCTCCCTTAAACTTACCATCAGCGCAGGCAGAAGAACTAGCCCCGAATTTGCGGGACTTCTGGGCAAATATTGCCGCTGGGGATGCTTTATTTGAGTACAACAATTTTCCACCAGAAGTAAGTCGCTACTTTCAGGAATATGGCGCGATCGCCACTTCTGGCACACCTGCCCTTATAGACAATAACAGCACTTTGCTGCTTTAAAAGAGTAGGGGAGTGGTGAAAATTCTTCCCAGTCCCTAATCCCTACTCCCTAGTCCCCAGTCTCCAGTCCCCGGCAAATTGCAAACACAGAAGTGTAACCGTGGAGAAAAGTGCTACCAGCAACAGGACCAATTTCGCCACCGCAGAAAAATCCACCTATGGGAATATCGTTGAGATAGCGCCTAAATAGCTGAGAATCAAAATTAGGTTTGCCATAGAGTCCTTCACCTCGTCCCAAACAAGAAAACATCAACGCTGCAACCGCAGAAGGTTCAGAAGCGCGTTGGTCTTGATACTGTTGTAGAAGTAATTCTAAGTCCTCAGCGGAGGCTTCAGCATCGCGCAGGTGGAATTGTAAGCGCTGTCCGGGACGAACGCGATCGCCGATTGCGATCGCTCCTGCTGATGGATCTACACCTAGAATTCCGCGAATTAAAAAATCTCCCTGCTGTAAAGCCATCTTAAACTCATCCATTGCCACACCGACAAACAGTGAGTTTTGTGCCAGCATTCTATCTGCCTCGCTCAGACTGCCGATCAAATCTCTTAACACTACTAGCGGCACTTGTTCATCAAGTTCGATAATGATATTGCGATCGGCTTTTGTAACTTGTAAAGGCTTGCCAATCGGTCGGCATCCTTGCGCCACAATCGTTTCTAAAACAATATTACCAGTCAAAGCCAAGCCAACCGTTCCTTCACGATATAGGCGATCGTTACAAAATAGCGCAATCCGACCATTCATACCACCACCGCTAGCCTGTCCCCCCACCGTCACCGAGCCAGGATAAGCAAAATCCAGCCCCTGCAATAAATCATTGATTCCCGAAGAAAACGAACCAGACAGCAAGATAAACTGAGGCGTCGGAGATGAAGGTATACCCACCAAATCAACCCAAGCATTTGGCGGACCATCCAAATCGGGTAATTCTTCAGCAACAATATGAAACGGTTGAATATTCACCCCAGGAAGGTGCGCCAAAGTAAGGCTAAGGGCTGGGGAAGCTTCTAATTCTTGAGTTTGTCCGTTATCTGTCGTGCCAATGACACCGCCACCACTACAGCCAATTAACACAGGTACTGAAAGTTTCTCAGCCAGCAAAGGCAAAAGCCGAGAATATTCACTCATAAAAGCAGACGAAATGAAAACCAGCCCTAGATCCGCAGGCGCTGTTAACGAAGAGACAGCGCGTTGTACCACATCTGCAACAGCTGCTTCCAAAGAAGGACGGGTTGACAGGGCATTTGCCCACTGCATTTGGTCTGGCATTAGTTTTCGGCTCTTTCTGTATTTAGGCTAGTAATTTCTTATTTTCATCTTGGGGCACATTAATTGCATCCTACAATCAGATGATGCCAGCCAATTCCCCATGCCCCATTCCCATCCTCTAGGACATCCATTAAAGATATTGTATAATTCATCTTTCGTAGTAAAAGCTCCGCAAAATCTTAAAAGATAAAAATAAATCCAGTATGGATTGCGGAGTTTACTGTAATAGTAGTGGATTATCAGGCTAAAACACTAAATTTAACAGCAAAGCTAGTGCGTGGTGAGCAATAATCCAAAAAAACCTGCAACTTTAAACTTTTTCTATACTGGTATTAAGAACACATCACGAGACTAAAGCAATGACCAACATCTCAGAAACAGCTAAGTCCAACATCCAAGACCAAATACAAGAAGAGGTTGACCAAGCTCGTACTGTCTGTGACATTTCAGGCACTAATTCCGCCGAATGCGCTGCTGCTTGGGATGCAGTGGAAGAACTGCAAGCCGAAGCCTCTCACCAACGCCAAAACAAAAAGAAAAACTCCTTAGAGCAGTACTGTGATGACAACCCAGATGCAATTGAGTGTCGAATTGACGACAACTAACAGTTGAGGCGAGTTTCTTCGCCACTGCACAGCAAGCAACTGAGAACTGTATTACCGATATCTTGCACATAGCTGAATGCATTCGCGCTCTTTAATCTCGCTCTCTCCCCTATGAGCATAGTCCGCGCTTTTCAAAAAGTTTTTATCTTCCTTAGTCTCTACTTGCTTATAAAAGTAGAGAAAACATCTAAACTTACTTACCTTTTGAGGAAGAATCAAAGCAAGCGGCGAAAAGAAGCGACAATGTGCAAAAAATGTGGGAGCGAGTTAAGAATTTAGCCGATTAGTGTAATGAGAGGAAACTCTCTCTTACACTGCTACAAGTTTCTGCTAGACATTAAGTATAGGGTCTGCAAGTTGCTTGCTTTTTTGTCACTTTTGAAAATTATGGCTAATGAAGTTTGGTTTCGCCCGTTAGTGTGGATAGACTACCGACTAGCGGTATTATTCACAGTAATTATTCCCCTAATTCTATTAATTTGGGCGTTTGTGCAAAAAGCAGAAGCGATACAACGCTTGTTAATGATTTACTGGCGAGTATCGAGTCTGTTGGCAATCTCAGTTTACTTGATGATTGGTGGGTTCGGGGTAAGTTTTATCTCAAGTCTGATGGCTCGTATCCTGATTCCGATTTCGTTGTGGTTCTGGATAGACCTCAACGATGAAATTGAGTATCAGCAAAGTGGTATTCTAAAGCTGATTTTTACTTCTTGGCGCTGGGCTGTGAGTGTTTATTGTGCCTTGGGCGCACTTGCTACTCTACCTTTTTTGGGTTGTGCTTTTTCGGCAAATACCTTCGCTACCCCCTATTGTCGCGTTTGGGCGGAAGCACCGTTATTGTTTAAAGACTATTTTCATCCGAATAGCAAGCCGGGGTTTCTCGGCTTTCTCGGCATAGTTGGTTTAATAATTTATGTGGTTTGGTTAAGCTACTTTGTCTTAATTAAGCTAGGCAAACAAGGGCGATCGGCTACACAACAGTAACTGGGGAAAGGGCAACAAAGAACCCTTTGTGACTCGTTCCTAGGCTCTGCCTGGGAACGCCCTACTGTAGGAGTGCCTCCTGGTTTTCGGCTTAGGCAGTCAGTAACCGTGGATGCCGTTTGGTAGCCGCATCCTTGACGATTGTAGATGCTTTTGATTTTGGACGGGAAAAAATGAATCTCCATAACTTTGTATGCAAAATTCTATCGGCAAGCGGCTGGAGGAGTACACTAGCAAACGCCCACAAGAAGTTTTAGTTATAACGGCAGAAATTGCTGGCGAACAAGACAAAATTGCCATATTTAAAGGCTTTTCTAGTTCTTTGATGCGCTCAACTGCATTCGATCCGGATGTACCTGTATTGCCAGATGAGGCAAACATTAAGAGCATTGACCGAGTAGCGAGTCCTTACAACCCCCAAACGCCTCGTTATATTCAACAAGGATTGTCTTGGTCAGCTATGCAAGTCCTGTTGTCAGAGGTGGGAGTTTAAGGGGTATGAAGGTAAATAAAGTTAAGGTGGGCGATCGCCTTAACTATCCATAAGGGTTTTGTATAATACATCAAAAACTATGGTGAGAGTGGCGTAATCCTTACATCCATTACTTCTAATTTCTGTTTATGCGATCGCACTTGTTATCATTAAAAGAAAAAATGCTTGTATCCGATTGACAAAATTATGTTAATTTATTATGAATAATCATAATAAATTCCAATCAATTCATATTTTTTTTAGTAGTCACTATAGGTTAAATTTCTCTTCTTAATACCATTTGCCGATTTATCAGCCAGACAAACGCGAACCAGAGCGCGTTTGTTCAGGATTTTCTTACCCTAAAAGCCCATTTCTCAGCAAAAACCTCTCAGTTTAGACCAGAGAGCCACAATTATTCATCACATCTACCACTTTTGCCATCATGAATACAGCGGTGATACCTACAGAACAAGCGCCTGAAAAAGTTAAGTCTTATGGGCGGCTTGATCGGCAAATTATTTTAATTCTCGATTTCGGCTCTCAGTATTCTGAATTGATCGCCCGTCGCATCCGCGAGACACAAGTATACTCGGAAGTTGTTTCTTATCGCACCACAGCAGAACAATTGCGCGAACTCGATCCCAAGGGAATAATTCTCTCTGGTGGACCAAGTTCAGTTTATGACAACTACGCTCCCCATTGTGACCCAGAAATTTGGAATTTGGGAATTCCCATTTTGGGTGTGTGCTATGGAATGCAATTGATGGTGAACCAACTTGGTGGCGAAGTGTTAAAAGCTGACCGAGGTGAGTATGGCAAATCATCATTATACATAGACGATCCAACAGATTTACTGACTAATGTCGAAGATGGCACAACTATGTGGATGAGCCACGGAGATTCAGTAACGAAAATGCCACCGGGATTTGAATTGCTGGCACATACTGAAAATACGCCCTGTGCAGCCATTGCCGACCACACGAAAAAACTTTACGGTGTCCAGTTTCATCCAGAGGTGGTGCATTCCCTAGGGGGTTTAGCATTAATACGTAATTTTGTATACCATATATGTGAGTGTGAACCCACTTGGACAACCGCCGCTTTTGTGGAAGAAGCGATTCGCGAAATTCGCGCCAAAGTAGGTGAAAAGCGAGTGCTGTTGGCGCTTTCTGGAGGCGTGGATTCTTCGACGCTGGCATTTTTGATGTATAAAGCGATCGGCGATCGCCTAACTTGCGTGTTTATCGACCAAGGCTTTATGCGGAAGTTAGAGCCTGAGCGATTGCTGAAATTATTTAAAGAGCAGTTTCACATTCCGGTAGAGTATGTAAATGCCCGCGATCGCTTCCTCAATGCCCTTGAAGGCGTCACCGATCCCGAAGAAAAGCGCCGCCGCATCGGACACGAATTTATTCGCGAATTTGAAGAAACATCCAGACGCCTCGGTCATTTTGACTATCTAGCTCAAGGTACACTTTATCCAGATGTCATCGAATCCGCTGGTACTAACGTCGATCCACAAACAGGTGAACGAGTAGCGGTAAAAATTAAGAGCCATCACAACGTCGGCGGTTTACCGAAAGATTTACGATTCAAACTCGTAGAACCGCTGCGGAAACTATTTAAAGATGAAGTCCGCAAAGTTGGGCGTTCTATTGGCTTACCAGAAGAAATTGTTCAACGCCATCCTTTCCCCGGTCCTGGTTTGGCGATTCGCATTATTGGTGAAGTCACCGCTGAAAGGTTAAATATTTTGCGTGACGCTGATTT
>JBPCQW010000131.1:0-3337 GCA_050997715.1 Hassallia sp. | reverse complement strand
TTTTTCTCGCAATAATTGGAGCAAAGGTTGTCCGGGTAGAAGGGATTCTTTGTTTGCTAAATAAAGAGTTGCTCCTGTTTGCAGTGCCATGACAATCTCAAAAATTGAGGCATCGAAACTTAATGAGGCGAATTGCAGAATGTGGTTACTCGGTTGTAAATTGAAAACCTCAATCTGAGATGCCGCTAAGTTGGATAATCCTCGATGCTGAAGCAAAACGCCTTTAGGCTTTCCTGTTGAGCCAGAGGTGTAGATGACATAAGCTAAGTTGTCCAATGTTACGCAACTAATCGGGTTTTCTTGGCTGTGTTGTGTAATAGTTGCCCAATCTTTATCTATGCAAATAATTGGATTCGAGAAGTCTTCAAAATGCTTGAGCAACTTTTCTTGTGTTAGCAATACTGAAACTTGTGCATCTTTTAGCATAAATTTAAGACGCTCTTGAGGTAGGCTCGGATCTAAAGGTAAGTATGCTCCACCCGCTTTGAGGATGCCTAATAATGTGACGATCATCTCTAGCGATCGCTCTACACAAATGCCAACTAAAGATTCGGTTTTTACACCTATTTTTTGAAGATAATGTGCAAGTTGGTTGCTGCGTATATTTAACTCTTTGTAGCTGAGTTGTTCATCGCCAAAGTTTAGCGCCATCGCATCGGGAGTTTTCTGCACCTGCACTTCAAATAACTGATGAAAACACTTGTTCTCTGGGTAGTTTTTTTTAGTGTCATTCCAATCAATTAATAACTCTTGTCGTTCTTCCTCAGTAAGCAAAGACAAATCTGAAATCCGCTGTTCTGGATTGGCGACAATGCTTTCTAGCAGCGTTTGGAAATGTCCCAGCATCCGGGTAATGGTCGTGTCATCAAATAAATCGGTGCTATAAACCATTTGTCCTTTCAAACTATCCAAGTCCTGCCACAGATGGAACTCTAAATCAAGCTTTGCAGTTTTGCTGTCGAATTCAAATAGCGAAAGCGTTAACCCAGGTAACTCTAGCGCAACGATTGGAGTGTTTTGGAGGCTAAATACAACCTGAAATAAGGGATTGCGGCTCAAATCTCGCTCTGGATGCAGTTCCTCTACCAGCTTTTCAAAAGGAAAGTCCTGATGGCTGTATGCTCCTAAAGTTACCTCTCTCACTCGATTCAACAATTCTCGAAACGTCGGCTTACCTGAGAAATCTGTACGTAGCACCAAGCTATTGACAAAAAAACCAATTAATCCTTCTAGTTCGCTACGATTGCGATTAGCAATAGGTGAACCTACTACAACATCCTCTTGCTGCGTGTAGCGATAGAGCAAAGTCCCAAACGCTGCCAGCATTGTCATGAACAAGGTAACGCCTTCTTGGTAACTCAGTGCCTCTAGCGCTTGAGTTAAGGAGTGTGGTAGCTCTAGAAATTGTTTGGCACCCCTGTAGCTAGGAACTGCTGGTCTCAGTTGCTTGGTGGGGAGATTCAATACCGAAATCCCCTCTAATTGCTTTTGCCAATAAGCTAACTGGGTTTGTAGAGGCGAACAACCGTTTGCTCCCACTCCTTGCAGCCACTCCCGTTGCCATTGGGCGAAATCTGCATATTGAATGGGTAGTTCTGGCAGAGAAGTAGACATGGAGAGAAGTCTGAGCGGAGGCTGACTTTGTTCGCGTCGCGTCTTTGTCCCTTGCGCGTCCCGCAGGGAAGGAGATTCGGAACTTCGGGAGTCGCTTGTAGTTAGACATCGATGATCCTCTGCAAAGGCTGTGTATAATATTCCCAATTCTCTAATTAGCACTCCAATTGACCAGCCATCGGCAACAATGTGATGTAGATTAAGCAGTAGCAGATATTCTGCTTCATCCAGTTGTAGCAGCTTTACTCGCAGCAATGGCCCGGTGGTGAGATTGAAAGGATGTTGAGCCTCTTGGGTTACGATTTGCTCCACTTGTGTCTCACGTTCTTGGCTCTCGAAATTGCGTAGATCTATTAGGGGAAGAGGTATTGTTACGCTGGGTGCGATCGCCTGTACTGGTTGCTGCTCTACCATAACAAACGTAGTGCGTAAGGTTTCGTGGCGACGTACAATTTCGTTGAATGTCTGCTTTAAGGCGGTGAAGTTGAGGGAACCTGTCAGGCGAAGTGCTGTTGACACGTTGTAAAATGGATTCCCCGGTGCTAACTGGTCGAGAAACCACAATCGCTGCTGGGCGAAAGAAGTGGGAAAAACGAAAACCTCTGCTTCTTCAGAAAAATTAAGTTCTTCATCAGCTGTGAGACTACTGAGAATATACTGGCTCATAAGTGAATGGCAAACAATTGTGGTGGAATTTGTGGAAACTTTTTCTCAGCCCATCTTGTTATCAACGCTCCAAGAGGAGTTTAGCTCTGAAGAACTAATGGTTGTCAGACCAGGAAATCGGTTGTCAATGATGCCCGTTCACCAAGCAGTGGCTTTGAAGATTTTGGCGATGAAAACCTCTTAAATGCCCGCTCAAAATAGAGACAGTTGTCCTGGTGATACATTTCCCCTCCGTCGCGTATGAAAACTGAGGTGACAACCTGTGCATAAGGCACATAGGTTCTCCCAACGATTATTTTCAGGCAGAAAATTCCTATGATGGACTGTAAGTGTTAAAGCCATTCTTTCAGAACGAGAAAGCCCGTTTGTGTTATCACCTGGGCGGATGCACTGTAAGTTACACTTAGAGCATTTCCAATTTGCGGATTCTTTGACCTTTAACGCGATATCTGCCCAATTCTCTGGGTATCTATTATGGGATTTTTTCAACATCTTCATGTTACCGGATGATACAGTCCCGTTTTTTCGTTAAACTCCCACCCGATACCAGAAGTATCCTTACGCTTAGACCACCCGACAAAAAGTGGCGGTGGCTGGCTACTTCTTTCTTTGCGTACAGTTTCTACATTTACACCAAGTCTTTTAGCTAAATTGTCTTCCGTTAATGGCTGAATTCGAGTAGTTTGCCCAGTATAATATGAATTGTTATAATACGATTTATTTCGCTTTGGTTGGTTGTTGAGGTTATTTTGTATTTGGATAATAGCCGAAGCAAATTGTGCCATCCGAGTTGTCATACCCTCGATTTTTTGTTCTAGATCGGCGAGGCGTTTGGTTTCAGGCGTTTCATTGCGAGGCGACTCACCCAACAATTGCGACTCCAAATTATCAAGTCGTTCGCAAATTGCCCCTACTGTTTGACTTGTGGCATTATTTGTGCTACTGCTGCTGTCCAACGCCAATATTAGTTCATCCAAACCTTGAAGTATCTCACTTGTTTTTCCAGCTCGGTGTAACCGGGCTAATTCCCTAACTGATGGAGTTAGGGGAGTGGGGA
>JBPCQW010000060.1:0-3084 GCA_050997715.1 Hassallia sp. | reverse complement strand
GTGTAACCATTGCCACCAAAGTTTCCGGGAATAATGAACTTCCAGGTTTTGCGCCATCCTGTGTGCTTCTTCAACAGTGAGATATTGCCGCTACCATCAGTTGCATAAAATTCACCTTCTCCACTGGGGTCATAGAAGAGCAGGTCGGTGTTATTAGTTCCACCAAAGTTTCCGGGAATAATCAACTTCCAGGTTTTGCGCCACCCCGTGTGCTTCTTCAACAGTGAGACATTGCCGCTACTATCAATCTTAAAAAATTCACCGTCTCCAGTTGTGGGGTCATAGAAGAGTCGGTCGGTGTTATTAGTCCCACCAAAGTTTCCGGGAATAATCGACTCCCAGGTTTTGCGCCATCCAACATACTTCCTGAACACTGAGATATTACCGCTACCATCAGTCTTACAACTTTCGGCACCAATTCCACCAATAGTTTTAGGAGAAGCCACCTCTAACATTCCAAATCGTGCCGGACCGCTAGAACCGTCGGGATTTTTGAGGAGGAGCGATCGATTACCTAGGGGTGCATCTGCTGCCGCAGTAATGGTCAGGGTAAAAATTTGGGAACCTTCTTCTTCTCGAAAACCAGTCTTTTGCGCGGTGACTCCCGATGCTCCGACAAACTCGATTGTGGCATTGCGATCGCTATTAACAACCTTGAGGGCAACATTGGCAATCGTCATTCCTGGCTCGATTCTCATATTCAAATTGGAGCGATCGCCCACTTTGAGCAAATCAACTTCCCGCAAAACGGCAGGATAAGGCACATTCTTGACTTGCTCGACACGTCCATAAGACTTAGGAGGGGTTTGTTGGGGGATAGCCTCACCGATGACGGCAAGTTGAAGGGTTTCGGCGATTTGAGCGCCGTACTCGATCTCGAATCCACCAATCGAGATGTCGCTCACCGTAAAGCCTAGTTCTGGTGGAACTTCGTAAACGGCATGAAGAATCCAATCGTAGGCTTCTCCATCTTGCCGCTTGCGACCGCGAATCACTTTCCAGTAGTCGGATGGCTTGGCATTGTCCGGGGCGTCAAAGGGAAGCTCGTAAGTAGCGAAATTGGGTTCTTGGAGATAAAGCCCTATAGGATTTTTGAGAGTAATTCTCACGCCGGAACCCAGCCCTTTTGGACCGCGCACCAAATCGTTAACCCTTGCACTAATGAAGGGATCGCTATTCCGGTTGGGAGTGGCATGTAGACCCCAGTTAACAAGTTGGCTGGCATCGGTGATGGGATTTCCTTGTTCATCCTGTCGCAGTATTGTGGACTGCGCTCCTAAGAACATGGCACCATACTGGTAGTTGAAGTTGCCAATCAGATGAGCTAGACCATTGGTTGGCTTATTATTCCACTCATTGAGTTCGTTGTATGCCGGTCGTCCGGTCTGGGGATCGACAATTGGATTACCGCTACTGTCCCGCAGATACAAATCGTCTAACTTGACTTGCTCGCTGATGAGTTGCTTGTAGAGGCGCAACACAATATGGGGAGCGACATCCCAGAGGGCGTACCAGTACTCTCTGGTTTCGCTGCTGAATGCAACTTTGGTAATTTTCCCTTCGGCATTGCGGGTGACGCTCCACTCGGCGTACTCATCCTGCCAACCGCGAGGACCTGGGGGGTAGTAGTTCGGATTTGGAACGCCATTATCGGCATATTCCCAATGCTTGCGCCGACCCGCTTCAGGCATCTCGTTTTTAATGCGGTTGGGATAAGCTGTCCAAGTGATGGGAACTGTTGGCGCTCCTTTGGGAACCTCGGTTGTTCGGGGATTGTAATAATCGGTGAGAGCGGGTTGATTGGTGAAATTCCAAGGCTCGTTTTGTAGGAGTCGCTCGGTCAAACGATTGACATCTTCGTTCCAGCGCGATCGCAGTAGTTGTTCGAGTCGTTCTTCACCCTTTTTAAAATCATTCTGAAACCCTGGCGGATCGAATCTAAAGTTATTAGTCATTTACTTGTTCGCAATTTTACTGTGGGTTTGGGGTTTAGTTACTAAACCCACTGGCAGCCTACCTCATTATTCTGGGTATAGAAAAGACTTGTTACATTTATAAAAAATACTATACAGATTGCTAAAATCTCCTAAAAAAGCGATCGTACTTCATTCATCTTCCTTGTAGGTGAACTGCTTGAAATAAAACGAGATTATTCACTGCAAATCAGCTTGGTGGCAATAAATTTAGCATTTATTTAAATTTTTTTAAAGGAAAATATAGTTTCTCTCGATTAGAGAGAAACTGCTTCTAACTAAATTTGGTTTAATTAAGGTTAAAAGACTGATTGCCGATGTGAAATTTGCCAGATTAGACTAAGTTTTTCAGTACATCTCGCATCTCATAATGGCGATTAAAATTTACTGCACTTGCCCCAAGGTTTAGCAGTGGTAAGATGTAAATACGCGCTCCCGAACGGTAAAAACCGTGATGTTAAAGCTGAATTTTAATAGGCTCTTGCCCCTCTGCAAAACTGTACTCAATTTCTTGTGTGTTTACCCGCATGTAACTTTTTGGGGGAAATAAGAATAGCAATTCTTCAAGATTTAGCTCTTGTACGATATTTGCGAGCAAACCTTTTGGTGAATCATCTACCTCTAGTAATACTTCTTCCTCGTCAATAATATTGTTTAACTCATCGGATAACTTTTGCTCAAATGCGTTAACTTTTGGATCGTTTAAAACTTCAAGACTTCGATTCTGTAGCATTTTGTCTAAATGCGTGTCGCCAGTTTGATTTTCTGGTCGTTGTTTTAACGCATCTGCCCAAATTTTGGCTGCGGTTGTTGCGGCAATTTTCATGGTTTTTTGTGTTATTTTTAACTATTTTAGCCTGATGGTGTCAACGTAAGGTTAAGAGTATTAATGTTTAAAACTGTAAACGCTGCGCTTGATTACTCGATTAAGTCTTCTGAGGTTTACCAGAACATTACGATTTATCCCTTAAACTGTGCGTTGGGGCGGTTTTTCTGTGTAAATTATGCGAGTTTGTCTACTTAGGAAAGCTTGTAAGTATTGGGTTTTGCATTGCTCGACTTTTACCTACAAGCTTGAACGATCGCTGTAGTAGTTTGTCATAGGAACTTT
>JBPCQW010000051.1:0-8443 GCA_050997715.1 Hassallia sp. | reverse complement strand
TGTGTGATTTAGTCGGATAATTGCGTGTGCTCGGGTGAGCGGGTGGTGTAACTGGCGGAGTTGGTAGTGTAACTGGCGGATTTGGTGGTGTAACTGGCGGATTTGGTGTTACAACTGGCGGAGTTGGTGGTACAACGGGCGGATTGGTAGGTGACTCTATTTTGATGGGCGGATTTGTAACTGGTGGATCTGTAGGTGACTCTATTTTGGTGGGCGGATTTGTAACTGGTGGATCTGTAGGTGACTCTATTTTGGTGGGCGGATTTGGTGTTACAACTGGCGGATTTGTAGGTGACTCTATTTTGGTGGGCGGATTTGTAACCGATGGAGTCGTAACCGATGGAGTTGTAACAGATGTAGGGTCGCTTGAATTCTCTTTTTTCTTATCGTTATTTGACAGGATTTGTCCTATGTCCAAGGGATCTACAGGGGAATCGTTATTAATAATATTGTTATCGGCAGCACTTGGCGAAGTAGGCGAACTCCCTGTAAGTTTTACAAAAGATGGGTTCTGAATGACTCCCGCGCCGATGATTGGCTTCTGTTCTGCTATAGCTGCGGTGGTTTCTTCTTGAACTTGAGCGATCGCCGGATCTGAACTTGGGGCACCGGTTTTTTTAGTCAAATCAAGTCCCCGAACTAAATCGCTCCTCTCATAAAAATTTCTTAGATCGAACTCGTACAATCCCTTTATTCTGTCTTTAACTATAACCAGCATTTGTCCGGCTTCTAGAACCCGACTTTGGGAAGCATCTTTATTTGAAACTTCAATACCGCTAGTGGTCAGTGCGCCGACTAATGTAGTATCTGTTTGCTCGTCATAGCGCACGAATAATGCTGAACCGCGAATTGCTGCTGCTGCATTTGGCGTTTTTATACGTGTTTGCCCTTGCTTGGGTGGAATCAGTAGTAATACTGTTCCCCTGGACAATTTAAAATTTCGCGTCCTCGGCAAAAATTGAAATACTGCTTGTTCTCCAACTCGTGCTAAAGAGCGATCATTGAAACGCAACTCTGCTAGAGAAGCTCTACCTGTGGACACTCCATCCCCAGGAAACATTGCATCTGATGGACGTGCCATACGCTGCTGTCTATTTTTTGGCATCAGCTGCACTAAGTTGCGGATTTTTTCAATCTCCGCACGAGTTAGAGGTGTTGTCGCACTTGCCTCTTCAGGCAAAGACACCATCGTAATTCCCCATACACCAATGACTAAAAGTGGTAATAATTTACGCAACATAGTTTGGAATCTCTGAATATTTAACTGATACCAAGCCAGTTCAACATACGTTCTGATGTTAAAGGTTTAAGCCTGCTAATTGTTATAACCAGTTTCTTTAGATATATTTCCTTAAACCTTATTTAAAACTTTAAAGGTAAAAGATGTCAATGTAATACAATATTACATACTTTATCTTGTTCAGAAAAATCATAATTTCCCTGAATAAGAAAGTATGGTAGATATCATTTTTTTTTATGAGTTAGGAGAAAGCCTTATATCGTCGTTAAATTGACTCGAAAATTTAACATTGTTAGCAGTAACTTCCTAGTAAGCTTATGGGTCTAAGTTTGGCAAACGCGATTAAAGATGCAACCCAAGTTCCGGAAAAATCTATTATTTTGGACTTTATTAGCGTGCAGTGGTGCAAACTGGTATTGCATCACCCAAGTAGATGCGACGCTAGCTGCAAATTCAGATACACAACGTAACAAGCAGCCACAAATGATCATATCATCTATGGGTGTCAAAAAAGAAATACATCAGCCATGTCATAAAAATACTAATTTCAAAGCGATGTCTGACGACAAGCCCTTCTCTACGAGAGGCTGCGCCAACGGGTTCGGAGGTTCGCAATCGACGGGAAGCGGAGCCACTGCGGTGGACGGGTCTCCCGGCATAAAGCAAGTGGCGTCCAAAACTGCGACCCCCTCACCGCTACGCGTCTACGCTGCTGAGAAAGAAAATATTAACTACTTTCAACTCAGTACAACCTCTGGAACCGCTAACTTTAATCTTGGGCTTGAACATTGCAACGCCAGTCGCTACAACTTATCTTTGCACGGCGTTGGCTCCTCAGTCTTGAATACGTTCAATTCCTGTAATTCGGCAATTTTATACTCACAGCAACCACCACCTGAGACAACACCGCCACCTGAAGCACCACCTCCACCAAATCCCGCGCCACCAAATCCCCCACCTCCCCCAGCCAGTCCCGCGCCAACAAGGGAAGAACCAAGAATCATTCCTAGCACTTCTCAACAGCGTAATGAGCCACCACAGTTAGAAGGACAGCCAAACGTTTTTCCCCAAACTTCCCCAACACCATTAGAGCAGTTGTTGGAGACACCACTGCCTTTAACTGACTCCGAAAGGCTAGACAGGCTCATACGTCGGCTGCAAGAGGTCAAAGAGACATTACCTGAGTCAAATAGCTCTGAGGAAATTGAGCTACAAGTGAGACCCATACAACTACCACCAACAGTAGAACAACCGCCACTGCCAGCACAGCCTGTGGCTAAGTTTAAGCCCATAGGTTCCCTACAGGGTTATGTGGGATTTTTTGGAACAAATAATATTTTTTCATCAGAAGTTGACCCGATACAGGATGGCTTAGTTTTTACTGGACTAACGCTAGCTTCTGCACCTTTTGCTTTGGGACCTCAGACTTATATAAATGCCGGAATTGATGGTAATTTGATTTTTTACATAGACCAATCACAATTTAATTACAACCAGATTCGGTTCTACGTAAGTATTTATCAACAGCTATCACGGCGAATGTATGGTGAACTCGGTTGGAGCAATCAACAGTTGTTTTATGCGAAAAACGGCGATTTCTTTTCGGCAGGCGATCGCTTTTTAAATGAAAATTCTGTACGTTTGTCTTTAGGACGGCGAGATCCCCTAACTCAAAGATTGGTGCTAGACAGCTTCTATGAATTGCGTCTGAATTTTGCCGATCCAGACAGTCGTAACCGGATAAACAATTCTTTGTTACTTTCTTTGAGCTACTACTGGTTAAGATCCTTGCAAGTTGGTGTTGACTACCAGTTTAATTTGTCAGACTTTACGATACGCCAACGAGAAGACCAATATCATCGGTTATACACTCACTTAACTTATGGAATATCTGACTCCACTAATGTCAGCTTACAAGGTGGTGTCAGCTTAGGTGGTTCTACCGACCAAAATATTAACTTTGATGGCTGGTTCTTTAGTCTCAATTACAATTGGGAACTAGGTAAATTTTGAAAAAGTTAAGAATGAGGAGTTAGGAGTTATATAGGACTCATATTTTATTGTTGAAAAGATACGTAGGGTCCGGCTTAAAGGGGTATGGATGTTCCTCCCCCTTTATTGCCGTTGTGTTAGCGCTTCTCGTAACGCACCAAGCCCTTGATAATGGTGCGTTAGGTTTCGCATAACGCACCCTAGAAATACCTAATTTTGTTCCAAAATCAAAGCGGATTTCTATAAGTTAAGAGTTAGGAGTTAGGAGATGTCTAATATATTTAATTCTTAATTCCTCACTTTTAACTCCTCACTTTTAACTCCTAACTCCTAACTCCTAACTACATATAACTAATCCAATCACTCCAACTGCCAGCATAAAGTTTAGCGTTTTGAATGCCGGCTAGTTCTAAGGATAATAAATTCACGCAAGCGGTAACGCCAGAACCGCAGTAAACTATAATTTCCTCTGCTTTTTCAAGGTTGGAAAAGCGATCGCTTTGCTCTTGTGTTGAAAGTAGGTAGCCTGAAGAATCTGTAACTTCTAGCCAAGGATAGTTGACAGCGCCGCTGATATGTCCGGCAATTTTATCAATTGGTTCTCGTTCGCCAGAAAAGCGATCGCTTTCGCGTGAATCCACCAACACTACTCCTGGCAAATATGAGCGAGTTTTAACTTCTTCCCTATCTACCAGCATTTGTGTTTGTACCTGTGGGACAAATGTTGCTATCCGAGGTTCAGGAATCACATCTGTGGCGGGATACGCGGCTTTTTGCCAACCAGCAAAGCCTCCTGTAAGCACAGCTACTTGCTCATGTCCTAAATAACGCAAAAGCCACCACAAACGAGCAGCAAAAGCAAGGCGAGAATCATCGTAAGCTACAACTAAAGTGTTTGGCTTTACCCCAATTGTTGATAATTTCTGCGCTAAATTAGCTATTTTGGGTAAAGGATGTCTTCCTCCATGTTCTCCTACAGAACTAGAAAGATCCTGGTTTAAGTCTAAATAGTAAGCTCCACTTATGTGACTTTTTTGATATTGCTGTTGTCCTAAAATTGGCTCGGCAAGTGAAAACCGACAGTCTACAATCACAACTTTCGGATCGTCAAGGTGTGCAAACAACCATTCGGCAGAAACAACAAATTGAGTCTTATTCATAAAGTTTAAAATTGGTAATTGGTAATCACAAATGACGATAACTTTATACCATAAACTACAACACCAGATGGCTCTTTAAGGTTTATTTGCAAAGAATTTGGCGAGTTTTTTTACGTGTCACTCTCTATAGGACTCATATTTGATTTTTCAAAATATACGTAGGGTCCGGCTTAAAGGGGCGTGGATGTTCCTCCCCCTTTATTGCCGTTGTGTTAGCGACCGTTTCGCGTAACGCACCCTACAAATACCTAAATTAGTTCAAAAATCAAATCGGATTCCTATAGTTCCTATGTGTTTACATTTAGATGTATTATTAGCGATTTATTCCTATGTTGCGGCAGTACGCACAGGATTTGTGGCAGCCGATTATACAAATCGGTTCTCCCCCACCAGTGGGAAGGCGATCGCCTGGTAGTGTTGCCGCGCATACAAGAGGAGGGGGAGAGGGGGACAAGGGGACTTAACGGGAGAATAATTCTTCTTTCCCCCATCCCCCAGCCAGAAAAGCAACATTTGCTGTTATGAGTGCTGATGTCATCATTAGGCGACAAAAAAAAGAGCAGCAAACCTGTACGCTAGAACCTACTTATCGTTGACGAAAACGCTGGCTGGGCTTAAGTCAATCCCAATATGTATCTTTTTTTACAAAATTTATAATTAATTTGAAAACTGTAGGCAAAGTGATTTGTGTGATACAAATCACTAAAGATATAAGTAACTTATCACTGCGACATTTTGCCAATTAGAGTTTAATAAGAGCTATTTATGTGATACAAATTACTAAGGATACAAGTAACTTATGATAGAGACAATCTGCAAATCATAGTCAGATATTTTCCATTCATCAAGCGAAAAATGCGCGTGTGATAGTGCGGAAAATAAAAACTTAGTTCCTAAAAATCCCTTACTTTGATCTAAGATTTAGCGAGGACAACATTTTCTACCGCTGCTATGTTAAGAAATATCCGTAAAAAACCTGATTTAACATTTGTAAAAATTGCTCATACTGGAATTAGACCAGTGAAAAATTTGGTAGGTATATTTATATTCTTCCAATAACACATAAAAAAGACATGCTGTGCATTAAAACCAACATTTTATAGTTATGGTGCATAAAGCTTGTTAAAATGCAAACTTGAATATAGTCAAATAATAAAATTGTTTTTTCTCTAACATTGTAATTTTTTTTATTGGAGTGCCTTTGTGACTCAATGGAAATCCAAGTATATAGGGTCTACCGAACAAATTGTTAGTGGGTTAAACCCCTCAACCAATGTCAATGGTATCGGTTCAAATCATGCCTTAGGATTGAACAAAGCCAAGGATAATTCCTTGAGCTTATCTGAACAAAACGTGATGGCTGAAGAGACCGAAGCCTTGTCTTCTTGGATGAATCCTGGTATTAATAAAACTAAACATTCATTGGTCTCGACAACGCTACAAGCCAAAGGGTCTAATGTGAATGGCTTTGATTGTGATGCGCCGAAAGTTTTAGTAGTAGACGATCATCCTGCCAGTCGTCTGACAGCTGTCGCACTTTTAGCGATGGAAGGCTACGAAGTAATTGAAGCAGACAGTGGTTATACTGCCATAGAATTGGTAATGCAAAAACAACCGGATCTAATTTTGTTAGATGTAATGATGCCGGGAATCGATGGATTTCAAGTGTGCCAGTTACTTAAGCAGGATGAACATACCAGGTTAATTCCGGTGATTTTCATTACAGCTTTAAATGATAAGCGATCGCGCATCAAAGGAATCGAAGTCGGGGCAGATGATTTTTTAACCAAACCTTTTGACCGTTTAGAATTGGCAGCACGGGTTAAATCTTTAGTCAGGCAAAAGCGCCTAAATGAAGATTTAGACCATGCCGAAAAAGTGTTATTTTCGATTGCTAGAGCAATTGAAAGTCGCGATCCCAACACCGGCGATCACTGTGAGCGACTGGTAACATTGGGAGAAGCTTTTGGAGAATTCCTCAATCTCTCACGCAACCAAATTCGGAATTTGATGTGGGGGGGCTATCTCCACGATATTGGTAAAGTGGGTATTGCTGATGCGGTGCTATTAAAGTGTGGCAAACTCACCCCCGATGAGTGGGATATTATGAAAAAACACGTTTTAATTGGCGAACAAATCTGCCAGCCATTACGCAGTATGCGCGGTGTAATTCCGATAATTCGACACCACCACGAACGCTGGGATGGCTCAGGTTATCCCGATGGACTGAAGGAAGATGAAATTCCTTATATGGCACAAGTTTTTCAAATAATTGATATTTACGATGCCCTAACGAGCGAGCGACCTTATAAAAGAGCTTTTAGCGAAGAAGAAGCTCTCAGCGTCATGACGGAAGAAACAGCTAAGGGTTGGCGCAACCCCAAATTAATGCTACAGTTTACAGAATTTATTCTTTGTAGCAAGCAATAAATTTTTGAACTAGGGACGCTTGGATTAGGGACTGGGGATTGGGAAAACATGTATTGGTATTCAAATCCCCTCCCTTATTTCACATATTGCTCTTCCCCAGTCCCTAGTCCCTATCTTCAGGTATCATTTGAGCGGGAATCTCAAACTATTTGTGTAGATTCATCGTAATTCACTGATAAGTGATAGCTAATTATGGTAGTTGTAGCAATTCTAGCGGCAGGACGCGGTACAAGGATGAAATCACACCTCCCCAAAGTTTTACATTCTTTGGGTGGGCGATCGCTAGTAGAGAGAGTTCTCGAAAGTGTACAACCGCTTTCACCTTCAAGGCAAATGCTGATTGTCGGATATCAGGCTGAAGAACTGAAAACAGCCATGCAATCAAACCCGAATTTGGAGTTTGTCGAACAGACTGTACAATTGGGAACAGGTCATGCCATCCAACAATTACTTCCCCACCTCGAAGGCTACACTGGGGATTTGCTGGTGTTAAACGGTGATGTGCCCTTATTACGCACCGAAACAATCAAACAACTGTGGCAAACTCATCAAGAAAATCACAACGCTGCTACCATCCTCACTGCACATCTGAGCGATGCCAAAGGCTACGGGCGTGGTTTTTTCGACAGTGATCCTATTGTCGAACAAATCGTTGAAGATAAAGATTGCACTACTGCCCAAAAACAAAATCGCCGCGTCAATGCGGGAATTTACTGCTTTAATTGGGAAGAGTTAGCAAAAATTTTACCACATTTGCTTTGCAATAATGCCCAAAAAGAATACTACCTTACCGATGCGGTAACTCAAGTTGGTAAAGTGATGGCACTTGATGTGTCAGATTATCAGGAAATTCTTGGTATTAACGATCGCCTGCAATTAGCAACAGCATCTGAAATTTTGCAAACGCGAATTAAAGAAAAATGGATGGCAGCAGGTGTCACTCTCATCGACCCCACCAGCATTACTATTGATGACACGGTAGAATTAGAGCCAGATGTAATTATAGAACCGCAAACTCACCTGCGAGGCAATACAGTTATTCAAACAGGATGTCGCATCGGACCTGGAAGTTTAATTGAGAATAGCCAACTGGGTGAAAATGTCACGGTGATGTATTCTGTGGTAATAGATAGCACCGTGCAGGCAAAAAGCCGAATTGGTCCTTATGCCCATTTACGCGGACATGCACAAGTGGGTGTCGGTTGCCGCATCGGTAATTTTGTGGAATTAAAAAATACTAAATTAGGCGATCGCACCAATGCAGCACATTTGTCATATTTGGGCGATACCACAACCGGAAATCAAGTTAATATCGGTGCTGGTACGATTACCGCCAATTATGATGGTGTGAAAAAACATCCTACCAAAATAGGCGATCGCACGAAAACCGGTGCCGATAGCATTTTAGTTGCTCCATTGACAATAGGAAATGATGTGACAATCGCTGCTGGTTCAACTGTTACAGAAGATGTCCCTGATGATTGTCTGGTAATAGCCCGTGCGCGTCAAGTAGTCAAACCATGTTGGCGGTTGAAGAGTCCTGATGGGGACGTGGGCTAACCGTCGTAGAGACGTTCCGTCGGAACGTCTCTACGATATCCGTGATTTATTAAATTAGTAG
>JBPCQW010000018.1:0-6774 GCA_050997715.1 Hassallia sp. | reverse complement strand
CACGACATAGAACGAGGGAATGGGCAGCGGGGAATGGGGCGGGGGGAGGGGGGGCATGGGGACAGGGGGGGCAGGGGGGGCAGGGGGGCAGGGGGAGCAGGGGAGGCAGGGGAGGCAATCAAACTAACTCCTAACTCTTGACTCCTGACTCCTGACTCCTGACTCTTGACTCCTGACTCCTGACTCCTGACTCCCTAAAAAAAAAGAGGGATGAGCCGTCATATTACTGGCTAATCCCGTCTGCCGATCCTTAAAGAGAGGAGAACACTTGAGACCAATATAAACTCGATTGAGAATAGATGTCAACTATTATTGAAAAATTATTGCAATAATTTTGTCTATGTAATTTTAGCTTTCAGTGGTACGCCGCGAAAGAGTATTATGAGGTTTCAGTTGTTATATAATGGATAGTCGCCAAAAATTGAGTTATGACGCTCCAATTGCGTATTTATGTTCCACCCCATCCTTTAATTAAGCACTGGCTGGCAGTAGCTCGTGATGCTGCGACACCTTCAGTTTTATTTCGCAGTGCGATGACTGAGTTGGGACGCTGGTTGACTTATGAAGCTGCTCGCGAGTGGTTGCCAACTCAAGAAACAAGTGTTGAGAGTCCTTTAGCTTCCTGTCCTGCGACTTTCATAGACCCAGAGATACCGATCGCAGTCGTGCCAATTCTCCGGGCAGGGTTAGGATTGCTAGAGGGAGCGCAGACTTTGCTACCTTTGGCTTCTATTTATCATCTGGGCTTAGTGCGAAACGAAGAAACTCTGCAACCTTCGTGTTACCTAAACAAATTGCCAGAAAAATTTGACCCCCGAACACGAGTATTAATAACCGATCCGATGTTAGCAACGGGAGGATCGATTATGGCAGCAATGGCAGAATTAACACGTCGGGGTGTCGATCCGGCTTTGACACGGATTGTTTGTGTGGTGGCTGCTCCCCCAGCTTTGCAAAAATTGAGTGCTGCTTATCCGGGTTTAATAATTTACACCGCCACAATTGACGAAACCGTCAACAACCAGGGGTATATTGTGCCGGGATTAGGAGATGCAGGCGATCGCATCTTTGGGACTTAAGCTAGTATGCAGCTATAACAGTTAGGTGCAATAACTAGTTAGGAGATGCAAAGCGTTTCATCAAGGCGGTAAATATATGAGTCAGCGTGATGGTTTTGCGAGTGGTTTTTTTGCTGGGGCAATTGTCGGCAGCGTAGTAGGTGGTGTTGTGGGTGCCCTGATTACTCAACGACGCGATCTCGAATTAATAGAACAGGAGTCGGAACTGACCAATGGAACAGTAGAGGCTAAAAAAACAAATATTTTGAAACGGCGTACTATGAAAGCCGCAGAAAATGAAGGTATGGAAATAGAAACAGCGCGGCGATCGCTCGAAGATAAAATCGCCCAGCTCAATGCCACAATTGATGAAGTCCGCAACCAGCTCTTAAATGTCAATACTAACTCTACTCAGTCAATTAGCGATCGAGCCTCACGCAGTGATGAGCTTCGCTAAGAAAACACGAAAATAAAAAGGTAACTGGGTAACGAAAGTGCCAATTATGGTATATGCCAAAACAATTTGCACACACCATGACCCTGGCTCAATTAAAATCAATATTAAGACCCATGCGTGACACCTAGCCGAAAACGGACACATCCATGAATTTACTGGTTACTACTCTGGCTACTTTCGTACAGATTTATGGCGCCCTGCTACTTATCAGGGTTCTGTTGACTTGGTTCCCCAATATCAGCTGGCATAATCAACCATTTTCTGCTTTGAGTCAAATCACCGACCCCTACTTAAATCTTTTCCGCTCAATCATTCCTCCATTAGGCGGCATGGATTTCTCCCCGATGTTAGCGATTATACTGCTTCAGGTTGTAGGTGGTGGTCTTGTTAGTTTGGCGCAAAGTTTGCAGTTTGCCTCACTTTAAAGTAAAAGATTTTCAGTCTGGGCTGGTTAGCCCAGACTAAAACCGACTAACGCCGTACTTGACCGCTAAATCCAGCAGCTTTAAACTGCTTCAGCTTTAATGGGGTAGGCTGATTCGCAGCCACAGAAATTCTCAAATCAAAATCACTGATACCTGATGGTATTTCCGCAATTGAACCAAGACGGGTACGATTTTGCATTACCGAATCGCCGTTAGCATCATAGATGCGCCCAAAAATATCTGCATCGTAAACTGTTTTATTAGTATCATTCTGAGCTTTACCAGTGACAATAAAGCAGTTAGCGGCTCTAGAACCGCTACTGGTAACAGTTCCTTTTGCCAGTTCTGCTGGACACTCATGATAGGAAATATCGAATAGTTTAATTTGTGTCAGCGCTACAGCGGGCGGAGTAAACAACCACGAAAGAACCCCGATGACACAGCAAATGAAAACAAGCGTGAGTGAGCGCAACCGCATAAAAGACACCGTAAATAAATTCAACAATAGATAACTTTAAGACTCAGCTTACCTTGAATTTAACTTTAAAGGGAGTTGGAGAGTTGTATTTAACATTTGTAATAATTAAGAAAGATATTCGCTCAATTGCCCTGAAATTATGAGTCCTGATGAGATTGAAGCAGCCTTGCAAGCAGCCTTTAATAGTTGTGATGCAGCCAGCTGTCCTCTCACGGAAATGCAGAAACAGATATTACTGCAAGTGATTTCGGAAATTCCGGAAAACTCTTACGCTGGTGTTGCAGATGTAGCTAATCCCTTAGACGAACTTACACCAGCGGAATTAGAAGCATTTTTAGAGTTCGTCAAAACACAAGAGCAACACAACCGCACTTGGAAAGTACAATTACTTAACGATTGGCTGCAACAGAACGATTCTGGAACAGTAAATTTTGTTCGCAAACGTTACGGTTTACAGTGGCTAAATCGCGTTGAGCCATATCATTTTGAAAAGTATTCTTATTTTGAGGATGCACTCAAGCTCAGGATAGGCGATCGCATCGAAATTTCCAATGCTCTATGGGAATGGGTACAAGAAAATGACCCCTCTAGCCGCGAATGGTTTCCCTGCACAGTAATTCAAGTAAATCAAATTGGCAATGGCGATGATACATACACCAATTGCATCATCCGCTTCACCAACGGTACTGAATACGAAATTCAAGGAATTTACGAATGGAATCGTTATAATTGGCGCTGGCTGAGGAGGTAGGGGAGGCAGGGGAGGCAGGGGAGGCAGGGGGAGCTATTTCCTCCTTGTCCTCCTTGTCCTCCTTGTCCTCCTTGTCTCCCACTCCCCCACTCCTCACCGCCAACCGAGGTGATTTCTTAATGTTTGGCGCATTATATCTACGGGGACGGATTCTAAATCTAACCAGATTCTTAAGGCTGATGCACCTTGTTGAACTAGCATTTCTAATCCGTCAATAGCGATCGCACCTTGTTGTCGTGCCAGTTGTAGAAATCGTGTCGGGCTAGGATTGTAGATTAAATCGTAGGCGATCGCACCTCTAGGCAAATCCCTCATTTCCTCTGCACTTAAAGGACACTCTTCAACGTTGGGATGCATTCCCATTGGCGTTGTGTTTACCAACAAGTGTGCTTCGGAAATTAATTTTGACAAATACTCCCATTTATGTATCTGAAAATTAACTTCTGGCGGTAAATTATCCCAACTATTGCGGAATTCTTTCAACTTCTCCTCATTGCGCCCAACGACATGAATGGACGTACAACCTAGCTGGATACAACCGGCGACAACAGCGCGAGCTGCCCCACCATTGCCTAAAATTACAGCTACCGTCTGCTGCCAATTTCGCCTATACGTTGTTTGCAGAGGAGAGATAAATCCTTCTATATCAGTGTTTGTCCCAATCCAATGGTTATCTTTACGAACAACAGTATTTACAGCTCCTACAGATTTAGCAATTGGATGAATTGCCGATAAACAACTCATAATCGCCTGTTTGTGAGGAATTGTCACGCTAAAGCCTGTAACACCAATAGCAGAAAAGCCTTGGATAGCTTTCGGCAAATCATCTGGTTTGATGGGAAAAGGCAGATAAACGTAATCTAATCCCAAAGATTCCAAAGCTGCATTATGCATCAACGGTGACAGCGAATGTTCAACCGGATGCCCAATTACTCCTAACAGTTTTGTTTTTCCACTTATCAATCGTTGCATTTTCGGTAAATATTTTGAATCTCGCACGCTTTGAAGGACACCTAAAGATAGAAATTTAGTTATAGGTGCTAAAAGACTCTAAATAATCAGCCTATAGCCTGAGAATGCCGAGCTACAATTATTAAAGGTTACTTAACATTTCGTCATATCATGCAGGCAACTACAGCCCCCTTTACAACCCCGATTCCGGGAAAATATTGGCAATGGCGAGGGCACAACGTTTACTACGTAAGAGCGGGAGAAAAAAATCCCCAACGTCCACCCTTGCTGTTAGTGCATGGGTTTGGTGCTTCTACTGACCACTGGCGTAAGAATATCACAGGATTGTGTAACGATTTTGAAGTTTTTGCGATCGACCTTTTGGGATACGGACGTTCTGCTAAACCAAAGTTGGAATATAGCGGTAATTTGTGGCGTGACCAACTTTATGACTTTATCACGGAAGTGATTGGTGAAAAAGCGGTTTTAGCAGGTAATTCCCTTGGTGGGTACGCTTGCTTGTGTTTAGCAGCGCAACGTCCTGACGCGGCAGCTGGTTTGGTTTTGCTTAACAGTGCTGGACCTTTTAGCGAAAATCAGACTTCATCAGAACCGGAAGCCTTACAACCAGAAATTCAGCCTCCCAAGCAAACAGACGCACTGCAAAAACTATTTGGTGACGTTGTTAAATGGATTTTTCAACAACCGTTAGCGCAGTTTCTTTTATTTCAATATGTGCGACAGCGCTGGGTAATTCGCCAAACTTTAGAGAAAGTGTATCTTGACAAAAGTGCGATTACAGACCAGTTGATAGAAGAAATTCATCGACCTTCTAACCATCCTGGTGCAGTGGATGTATTTGCTTCGATGTTTAGCACTCCTCAAGGAGAGAAAAATGATGTGTTATTGCAGCAATTAACTTGTCCGTTGTTGATATTATGGGGTGAAGCTGACCCTTGGATGAATGCCAGAGAACGTTCTAAAAAGTTTCGCCAATACTATCCTCAACTGACAGAATACTTTTTGCAAGCCGGTCACTGTCCTCATGATGAAGTACCAAATCAAGTAAATCCACTTTTACGAGATTGGGTTTTATCTATTGCATAGTGTTCGTAGTAAGTGCTTTAACGCTGAAGCGCTTACTACAAGGAGATTTATTTGAGAATGTATGACTTAATTTCTTGATCTATTTGGTCGCTAATAATCGCAGCGCCGATCACAGGTTTATTAAGATTAACTTTGATAAAATTTATCTTGTCTTTTTCTGTAAATTTTTTGTCGTTATCAGAGTCTTCAATAATTTTTAGAAAAATAGCACCAACACTTTGAACAATTGTCCAACTAATGAGTTGAGTATTGTTCGGGGTAATTTGCTGGAGATTCTTTCCTGACGAATCTGATATATATCCAATAATGGCATCTTGGGAGTTGAGTTTATTATCTTTGTTTGTATCGGTTTCAATTATTCTATACAACCAAAATCTTGTTGATGGCTTTTCCGCTTCTTTTTTCTCCAAAAAATCAAAGGAAGTTATAATTGCTTTTTTCTTTAGTAATAGATGTGTTTCACCATTTTTTTTATGATGAAATATAATATTATACAATCGTATTTCTCTATCAGAATAAGCTGAAGAATCTAAATAATTTCTTCTATTTTGATTATTATCTTTGATACTAACTGGAATCATCAGATAATCTGATTGTTCTTTCAATATTAAATCACCGTAGACAATATTGGGTTGTGACTTTTCCTCGGTAATTGCTTTTGTTTTTGCCTGTTCTGCTTTTCTAAAAACATTTGCCTGACATGACGAAGAAAGTGTAGCGACGATAATAGCTGTAGTAATTTTCTTCAACTTGTGATTTATCATTAAATTTCAGCCGGATATCTTATCCTATTGTATTCGCTGTGACAAAGTTGCAAGCGAAAAACAGCTTAGATTTGCTGGCTAGTTGTAAAATGTAAACTAGGTGAAGTATCTTGAACAAAAAGCTTTTAAGCTTCTTGAACAGACTAATTTCTAATTGTTAGCGTTATCTTGTTTCTCCCGTATTGATAATAATCATCGTATTATTCATTATAAAAGTACTAAAACACTCAAAAACCTGGTCAAGGTTGACCAGGTTTTCCAAAATTTGCGATTCTCAAATTGTTAAACTTGCTAAGTAATAAAATCAGTCAACAACTAGGGTGGATACAACAACGGGCAAACTCAGCATATTTACGTTTTTCCGTTTTAGGATTTGGCTTCCCTATTCAACTTAGGGGCTGTACCACTCATTTTTTATGCTGCTATTTGCTTGGGCTGATGACGGGGGACACGAAGTCATTTGCCCTTTGACTTTGGTTGTGGTTTGTTTGGTGTCCTACTATTTAAGTTATCACTCGAATTTTAGATTGGGATCAGTTCTTTACTAAAGTTGACGTTTCGTTTAATTTTGAAATATATAGTAGTTTTTTGAGAGATGAGCAAACTAACTGAAGTATATTGAGAATAGCTAGAATCAGAATGTTTCTTTATTGACGTTCAAGTTTTGGCTACTGTATCTTGTCCCCGTTGTCATCAACTCGTTGACAGTCAAGCTGTCACCTGTCCCCATTGCCGCACAACTCTCAAAGCATTCGGACATCCCGGCATTCCCTTACATCGTGC
>JBPCQW010000588.1:0-7175 GCA_050997715.1 Hassallia sp. | reverse complement strand
TAATGAATACGGTTTTGGCGACCAACACGATTACTTTGACCATCCCAATACTATCGGTTGGACGCGCTTGGGTGACAGCGAACATCCAGGAGCAATGGCTGTAGTGTTGACTAACAGTGAACCGGGCAGCAAGTGGATGAACGTCTTTCGAGCGAATGCAGCTTTTTACGATTTCACCGGACATATTCCAGAAATTGTGCATACCAACAGTGACGGGTGGGGTAATTTCCCTTGTCGGGGTGGCTCTGTGTCAGTTTGGCTGCAAAAGTAGTGCAAAATAAAGAAGGTAAAAAGCTTTTATCTTCTTTCTTTGCCGTTCATCTTGTTTGAGAAATTCGCTGATTTTTCAGTTGGAAGCGAAATCTAAGGAAGTTCAGGCGATCGCGTCAAGTAATACGGGCGGAAATTTCACCCTTGAAAATGAAGTTGTCTGCTCGTAGTATTGTTACGATAGTTTCAGATTAGATGTTGAAGCCTTGATCCAGTCTGAAACTTTAGAACTATTAGAATGGCACCGCCTCTGCCAGCATATGAGTACATTTGCGGCAACTAAACTAGGAGCGCGAGCCTCACGTCATCTGCCGATTCCTGACTCCAGAGCGGAAAGTGAATACTTGGTTAAGCAAACCAAGGAAATATACGAATTAGAAAATCGTCTCACCACGGGACTGTCTTTTGAGGGAATTCAAGATATTGGTGATTCTCTAGAGCGGGCAGAAATCCAAGGTGTTTTAACTGGTGAGGAACTTTTGGCGATCGCTACTACTCTTGCGGGAACCAGAAATCTACGCCGTGTAATTGATAATCAGCCTGATTTTGTCATACTCAATCAGTTAATTGCCGATTTAAGGACTTATCCGGAACTAGAGCAAGAAATTCACCGTTGTATTGACGATCGCGCACAAGTAGCCGATCGCGCTAGCCAAAAACTCAATGACATTCGCACCGATTTGCGAAAATTACGCACTCAAATAACTCAAAAGCTGCAAAATATTTTACAAGTTAAATATGGCGCAGTTCAAGAACAAATAATTACTCAAAGAGGCGATCGCTACGTCATCCCCGTGAAAGCTCCCCAAAAAGACGCTATTCCCGGCATTGTCCACGATACCTCTACCAGCGGCGCAACGCTATATATAGAACCTAATTCGATTGTCCCTTGGGGCAATCAACTGCGACAAACAATTAAAAAAGAACAAGTTGAAGAAGAAGCGATTCGCCGCATATTAACACAGCAAGTAGCAGCAGTCAAACCAGATTTGGAAAGATTGCTAGCAATTGTCACAACTTTGGATTTAGCAACCGCTAAGGCGCGTTATAGTTTCTGGTTAGGAGCAAATCCCCCCCGATTTATCAAACGGGAAGAAAATGAAACTATTACTTTACGGCAATTGCGTCATCCGCTCTTAGAATGGCAGCATCAACATGAACAAGGTTCGGCAGTAATTCCCGTAGATTTATTGATTCAACCGCAAATTCGCGTGGTGACGATCACAGGACCAAACACCGGCGGTAAAACTGTCAGCTTGAAAACCCTCGGTTTAGCAGCATTGATGGCAAAGGTGGGTTTATTTGTCCCCGCTCGCGAACCCGTAGAAATACCTTGGTTTGAAAAGGTACTGGCAGATATTGGCGATGAACAATCGCTACAGCAAAGTTTATCGACATTTTCCGGTCACATCCGCCGAATAAGTCGGATTTTAGAAGCTTTGGGGAATGGTGAGAAGGAGACAGGGGGAGAGGGGGACAGGGGGACAGGGGGACAGGAGGACAAGGAGGACAAGGAGGAATTTGCTTCCTCATCTCCCCCAACTCCCTCATCCCCCCCTCTCCCCATCCCCCCCTCCTCCCTCGTCTTACTTGACGAAGTGGGTGCGGGAACCGATCCGGCTGAGGGTAGTGCTTTAGCGATCGCTTTGTTGCATTATCTCGCCGATCATGCTCAATTAACTATGGCGACAACTCACTTTGGTGAACTCAAAGCATTAAAGTACGAGGATGAGCGGTTTGAAAATGCTTCTGTAGAATTTGATGAAAGTACTCTTTCGCCTACGTATCGTTTGCTTTGGGGAATTCCCGGACGTTCTAATGCTTTGGCGATCGCCCTGCGTTTGGGGCTAAAACCCGAAGTTGTCGAACAGGCGAAAAGCCAAGTAGGAGAAGCATCAGATGAAGTAAACCAGGTGATTGCTGGTTTAGAAGCGCAACGCCGTCGCCAGGAAACTAAAGCTGCGGAAGCCCAAAATCTGTTACAACAAGCAGAACGTTTATACAAAGAAGTATCCGAAAAATCCGCAAATTTACAGGAAAGAGAAAGCTCTTTGCGGGCTTCGCAGGAAATAGCCGTACAACAAGCGATCGCTAGTGCTAAAGGTGAAATTGCTTCTGTAATTCGCCGCTTGCAGAAAGGTACGTCCACAGCTCAAGATGCTCAAGAAGCCACAAATGCTTTAAATCAAATTAATCAAAAGTATCAAGCAGCACAACAGGAAAAACCAAAAGCTGGGTTTATGCCTAAAGTAGGCGATCGCATTCGCATTCCCAAATTAGGGCAAACAGCGGAAGTTTTAACTGCACCTGATGAAGATCGTGAGTTAACTGTGCGCTTTGGCATCATGAAAATGACGGTGAAGCTGGAAGATGTGGAATCTTTGGATGGGAAAAAACCGGAAGCGATCGCTCCTCCAGCTAACAAACCCGCCAAGGTTGCACCACCACCCCAAGCAGCCCCAGCAATTCGTACATCTCAAAATACCGTAGATTTACGCGGAAAACGGGTAGCAGATAGCGAATTGATTTTAGATAAAGCAATTTCTGAAGCAATAGGACCAATCTGGATTATTCACGGACACGGCACTGGTAAGCTGCGGCAAGGTGTTCACGCCTTTTTGCACCAGCACAAGCGAGTCAGCCGTCACGAAGCCGCAGAACAAGCAGATGGCGGATCTGGCGTTACAGTTGCTTACATTGAATGATGGGAAATGGGGCATTTTGAGGAGGGGGAAAGGGAAAAGGGTAACAAACAAGAAATATTTCTCCCCCTTGTCCCCCTTGTGCCCAATTCCCAGTCCATGATAAATAATCTTTAATTTTAACGACCCAGTTAATTTATACTATCTACTTAAGTATCGGTAACGCACTAGCAAATCGTGACTACGGCGATTACCAAACTACATGCAAGTCCCTAATATTTCTACTTTGTTGAAGGGAGATTTTCATCATAAAGTAAGACAAATACATTGGCTGTTGACCTAACTTATAAAAGCTGCAATACCTAGGGTTTAGCTTGTAATTAAACTAGCTTCGGGCTTGTAGCTATAGGAAACCAACCTGAATTCTTGTGAGTCTGGTTTCAAAATGGGTAACAGCAACAGCCCGAACCCGCCCGATCACTTATGCTAAAAGTTATGCACTCGGCAGCCAACTCAGCCAATCTAAATTCCCAGTGGGAGGACTTAACCCAGCTTTCGGCTCCAAACACTGTTCAGTGGGATAATATCAAAACCCAATTGGACTTAACACTTTTGGCGCTAGAAACTTTAACTGGTATTGGTTCTGAAGCAATGCTCTCGGCGGCAATTATTCTGAATTTAGAATCAAAAGTGCCAGATCGTGTAGCATTGTGGCGATTGCGGCAGTCGAATCCCCTACGTAAAAGTACTGGAGGGCGAAAAAAGCTAGATGTAGAAGAAGCGCGATCGCTAGTTCTCATCACTTGTTACCTCGCAAAAGAGGATCAAGAGTTAATTCGTCGTGCTGTAGGCTTATTAGAACAAATGGCGGAAACTAACCGCGAACCCCATCAAACTGCTTTACTTGGAGATTATATTGACGCTTTCTGCAATACCTACCAGGAGCGGATGGAATCAGATGAGCAAATTTCCACAGATGCACTTACCCACCTCGCATTGAAACTACTGGTAGATTTACTATTTTACAGTAGTCCAGGTGGACATCGCCGTCTCTGGCTAGCACTTATAGATCGTTCCACACAATTTTAGATTTGAGATTTTAGGTCACTAATCGAAAATCCAAAATCTAAATCCAAAATCGAAAATCCAAAATCCAAAATCTAAAATCCCTAATTGTCCCTCTCGCACTTTCTGTCATGTCTGTATCAAACCCTGTAATCCGCCGATACACACCCCCAACCTGTACGCTAGAAGTGATGGCGCAAAGCTCATCTTTGTCTGGTTGGATGGGTAAATCTGTGCTAAAGCAGTTAAACTTTGAGCTTCGCTTTGACGATCCGCGACTGCCAGAAGAACGGAGAATATCAATTAAAGGCGATCGCGATCAACTCGAAGCTTTGTATAGTGCAGTGACAAACTACGTGCAGGAATTTCTGCAAAAGTCTCCAGAAAACTTTTGGGCAAGTTTCTCCGAACCAAAAGACTCAACCAAAGTATCAGAACACCCAGAATTAAAAGGTTTGAATCAAACCTTACTACCAAATCAAACTTTAAAATCTTCAAAATCTTTTAACAATTTCCAGATGCCAGGGGCAGAGATACACTTAGAACCAAGCAGTTATTTAACTCACAACTTGTTTCTCGGTTCCCTCGCTAACCAGATATCTGGAGGCGTAATTCAACTAAGTCTGCTGCAACTCTTCGATTTGGCAACCGCCTTAGATGAATACTCAGCTGAGGTGATGGCATTACCTACTCTTAATACAAGAAGCAGTTCACGTTTTAGCTTGCCGAGTTGGACACCTGTTGCTGCCGTGGTATTACTAGCTTTGGGTTTAGCACCATTTACTTGGCAATATGCTAACAATATCAGGCAAAAGCAGCAGACAGCTAAAAAAGCAGCTTCTACACAAGAAGTAGCCCTGCAACCTTCACCCTCATCTGTTTTCCCAACACCCCAACCTGGACTCACCCCCCCAGATAATTTGTCACTGCCACCGCTAGGAACTACCCCAGCAGTACCAGGTTCTACGCTTCCTACACCCCCAGCACCCGGTTCTATACTTCCCCCAACGTCAGTACCTGGTTCGACACTTCCCGGAACCCCTCAATTGCCCACATCTGCCAAAACAGTACCGGGTTCCACTTTCTCCACAGCACCATTACCATCAAGCGGCACTGCTTTAACGATACCTGAAACAACTGCACCAACTCTTTCTCGGTCTTCAGGGAAAATAGGAACCACGAAATTACCAGATCCGTTTGCGATTCCCACAAATTCTCAACCAACTAGGCGTACAAGTTCAATTCCTAAGAATGGAATTGCTCTGCCAAGTACAGCAAATTTACCATCAAACTTACCTCCCGCTACGGGTGATATATCCTCCGGTATCTCCCCTGCTTCCCCTCCTCTTGCTACCAGCCCCAATGATCGGCGCGGTAACACCGATATCTCAGCTTCCTCCCCAACAGCCCCCTCTCTTGGAAGCAATGATAATTCCTTAGTAGAGAGATTGAGGCAAGGGCGCAACACTTCTTCAGGGGTAGCAACAGGCACATTATTTGATACACCCCAGGTGGAAGAAGCGAGAAACTTTTTGAAAAAGCGTTGGCAACCACCAACAGGATTAAAGCAAACGCTAGAGTACAGTTTATTAATTGGTGTTGACGGCAAAGTTGAAAGAATTTTGCCTTTAGGAAAAGCCGCCAGAGATTACATTGACAGCGCCGGAATGCCAGCAATTGGGCAACCTTTTGTCTCGCCCAATATAAATGGACAAAATGTGAGAATTCGAGCCGTTCTCACTCCTGATGGTAAGGTGCAGACGTTTCCAGAGTCACAATAATTAAGCCTTCCATCGTAGTTAGCGCTCTTTGCGCTCTCTTTGCGCTGACTACAAATTTAAATTACCAATTTAGTAATACCACTGTTGTAATAATAGATACAATTGGCATGATGACGGTTGTCGTTAAATACTGTTAAAATTTATAAATCAGTCAGACTACATCGCAAATATATGCAAACCTCTAGTTCTCAAAAAGACAGCGCAGCTTGGGTTATTCAAACATGGATTGCTTTTGGCTTTTCTATTTCTATGACTACCTTTGGTATTGTTAACTTACCTGTAAATAGCTGGGTGAAAGGCTTTATGGGTATGGGTTTGGCTTTTTCTGTTGGCTCAACTTTTACTTTAGCTAAAACCACTAGGGATATGCATGAAGCCAAAAGATTAACCGCTAGGATTGATGAAGCAAAAGTAGAAAAGTTGCTTTCTCAGCACGATCCTTTAAAATAAGGCGATCGCTTTATATATTTAAAATAATTATAATCTCCGTGTTTACCGAAGTAATCATAGTATGAAAAACAAAAGGACTGTAAAAACAGCCCTTTATATTTGGAATTGAAATTTGATATTTCAATAACGGGATTTTTTATGGGTTAATCTTCGCTTTTGACGACGCTTTGCACTAGCAACAACCGCTTGCTCCACCGGATAACCTACCACAGGAATTACCTGATATTTGCGCTCTTCTTCTAACTTTTTCAATTCAGTGTAATCTACCCAGTGGATACAATCAACGGGACATGTGTCAATTGCTTCTTGAATTACTTCTTCTGTGTCCCCTTCTTGCCGAATTACACGCGATCGCCCGTAATCTGGTTCAATATAAAAGGTGTTACGAGCAACATGGGCACAATGCAAACAGCCAATACAGGTGAGTTCATCTACATAAACACCCTTTTGACGCAGCATTCCCCCCAATTCCGGCTCTAAACCAGACCGTTCCGGCTCATCCCGCAAAAAACCGCCTAATTCTGGTTCTAAACCGGAGCGATCGTCTTCTTGTTCTTCCTGCGGCAGAAAATCAGACATTACGCACTCCAGCGCTGTACTACTAAGCGAATAGAAACATCTTTATTTTTTTGTTGTTCAGCGACTTGAAAACCAGCACGAGTAGTTTCTTTCACAACCGTGTGATATGCATAACGCTGCGTTACTTGCCGCAAAAAGCCATCAACAGACAAGTTTTGCTGCCAATATTGCAAGTCAGAAACCAATTCGTATTCTAAGCCATTCCATTTAAAGCCGATGTCATAACCATTATCTTGTTCAATGGTCACTTCGGCTGTATGAGTTTGACCGCGATAACCACGAACCTCGCATGTACCGGGTTTCCAATTTATACCCAAGTCAGTCAGAGCTTCTTTCAACGAGTCTAAATTACGAATTTGCGTCTTAATTTGGCTAAAGTGTGACATAT
>JBPCQW010000586.1:0-5415 GCA_050997715.1 Hassallia sp. | reverse complement strand
TAATCAGGACTTGAAGATGGCACAGAATTCATCAAAAATATTGCTTCTCTCCACATACTCTCAACCATCTTCCACTCATCTTGAGATTCTGCAATCCTAGCTAATTTTGCTGCACTTTTACCTTTACTAAGTCCTTTTTCAAAAGTATCATCCTCAATAAATTTAGACTTAACTGGTGTACCTTCCGAAGAAACGGATAATCTAATTTTATCTGCTAATTTTGCAGTTTGTTGAACTTCTGGTAACTTCGCAAACAAATATATCCACACAGCAACCAAAGGAATCAAAATAATTGTGAATATTTTTTTCGGTGATTTACCATGCTTGGTAATAAAGCTCAAAAAAGTCGGTTTTTTAGCTGGTAACTCTTCAGGAGTTTGTATCTGGGTTGAAATAGTTTCATCTCCCATGCTATCAGTCTCAATTTGGGGAGATGTATCTAGGTTGGAATTTTCTGCTGAAGTATCAATCGAATCACCATAAACCAAGCGACACTTAAATAAATACCCAATCTGGTAAATGAGAGCCGCACTAATCAGCCAGACTCCTGCAAAAATTGTTTGTATGTTTCTGTCAATTGGACTTGAGTTAGTAATGATTTTCTCGTAGTTGAGATTAAATAAAGGTAGAAAAGGAGTACAAAACAACGTTGCAGCTAAGGTTGACAGAATAAACACAAGCCAGCTATATAAACTTTCCCACCAACTGATTATTCCTGGAAAAAAGCCTTGAATTTTGCTGATTTTTTCGCCGGGAATTGCGGAAATAAAGCGACTGAGAAAAAAGTGATGCAAAAAGGCGATCGCCGGAATTGGTAGTATAAGTAACAAAATCAGCCAAATGATAAATTGTTCCGGTCTGTTTGACCATCTAGCCAGATTTAACAACAATTCACTATTGCGTCTAATAATGTTGACAAAGGCAGTCATCAGCACAGATAACATTAAAGCACTTAACCAGGAATTAGGATAAGGAAACCATATAGGTAATCCAAACTTTTTCATATGACATATCCTCCGCTTCATTTAAATTAATGGTTAGGTAAATTAAAGCGATGCGATCGCGCGAGTCAGCTTAGACATCGCCATTTCCACGCCTATTATGCTCTATCAGGACAAACTAAAAATATCATATGAACGATTAAATAATACCTCTCGCCCAACAACCAATTAATCGCAGTTTTCTTTACAATTGCACTCATTCGCCATATCCCATCATCCCGCTTAAAAGTTATGGGAGTGCCACAATTGAGAAAGATAGGTTTGACTGCAATGACACCTTCACCTACATATACCCGACAGCCTTGGTCTGAATCTTATAGTGAAATAATTGATGTTCGTTCAAAGAGCGAATTTGCCCAAGACCACATCCCCAAAGCAATCAATTTACCAGTGCTGAATGATGACGAACGCGCTGAAGTGGGAACGATATATAAACAAATCAACCCCTTCACCGCTCGGAAAATTGGGGCTGCTTTAGTATCAAAAAATATCTCCCAACATCTAACAGAATACTTTGCCACAAAAGATAAAAACTACCGTCCTCTAGTCTACTGCTGGCGCGGTGGACAGCGTTCTGATAGCATGGCTTCGGTGCTATCGCAAATTGGTTGGCGAGTCACATTACTCGAAGGTGGTTACAAAACTTATCGCGCTTATGTTCGCCAGCAAATCGAAGATTTGCCACAAAAATTCACTTATCAGGTACTGTGCGGTCTTAGTGGTAGTGGTAAAACGCATATCTTACAGCAGATGCGCTTAACTCGTAACGCTCAAGTTTTAGATTTAGAAGCTTTGGCAAACCATCGCGGCTCTCTGCTGGGGGAAGAATGGCAAGGAAAACTTTCACCTCAACCTTCACAAAAATACTTTGAATCTCTGCTATTAGAACAGTTACAAAACTTCAATCCGCATCAACCAGTGTGGGTAGAATCAGAAAGCCAAAAAATTGGCAATATTTATTTACCCCAATTTTTATGGGAGAAAATGAAACAGGCTAACTGTGTAGAAATTCAAATACCGATAGCTGCTAGAGTAAAGTTTCTTTTAGAAGAATATCCGCATTTAGTTGATAATGCCGATATTTTAAAATGGAAGCTGGAAAAACTTAAATCTCGTTACGGTTGGGATAAATTATGTCACTGGTATCAGTTAATTAACGCCGCAGAGTGGGAATCATTTGTGCAGGATATATTGCAATACCACTATGACCCCACCTATAGACAGTCAATAAAACGGGACTTTCCCAAAGCTGACCGCGTGCTATCTATACCAAATTTATCTGATAGTAGTATTGATACTTTATTGGATTCTTTGTTGCCTAATACTCTAGCATTAACCTGAAAATTATATTACCCCTTTCTCAAGTACGGAGAGGGGTAGGGGTAAAATTTTTTCCATCTGTGCGTCTTATTATTTTTGTTTTTGCTGCGAAGACATAGTAGCATTATTTGTCGAAGTCGCAGTTGTAATATTAATCATTGGTAGTTTACCATCACCAGTCATTACCATCGGAAACTTACCATCCCATTTTTCTATAGCTTGCTTCTGTAAAAAGGCAGGTGTTAATGTCTTTTCTTGTAGTTTTTGTGCTTCTGCTTCTCCTTTAGCGCGGTTGATGTTTGCTTGAGCTTCTTGTGCTGCTTTGTCAGCATTAAATTCTGCAAGTCTAGCTTGTTGTTCTGCTATTTGTCTGCCTTCCACAGCTTTGCTAAACTCTTCCGGAAAAGCGAAATTTACTATGGATACATCATCGACAATTACACCATAAGGCGTTAGACGATTTTTCAGTTGTGTATCAAGTTCTGCTTTTATTTCTGCCCTTTCGGTAATAGTTTCTTCTGTAGTTTTTTGAGAAATTGCTGCTTTCAAAACTTCGGAAACAGCGGGAGCGATTATTGTTGTAATGATTTGTTGCTCATCTCCAATTTTTTGATAAACTTTATTTACTCGCGTTGGGTCAATGTTCCAGTTAACAGCGATTTCTGCTGTCATTTTTTGAAGGTCTTTGGAAGTAGCATCAGCTTTAAAGCTAGTGTTTTGAATACGAACGCTGATATTTTTAACTGATGTGACAATTGGTGTAATCGGGTGGATACCTTCATCAAAAACTCTATCTTGAACTTTACCAAATTGCATCACAACTCCTCGTTCACCTGCATTCACAATGCTAAAGGGACGAAAAATAATTGCTAAAACTAATAAAAATATTCCGCCGGCAAGATACAAGCCGTGATGATGATTATTAGTATTATTGTTTCTCAAACTTTCCATATTTTCTCTGCTAAATTGAGTGATATAGTTTTGCTTTAGTGTAAGGCTAAAAACATTTTGAAGTTAGGAATATCAGTAAAAACACTCTTGCGGGTAACGATTTCGGAAAAAACTTTCAACTCAAACTTATTTACACATGAAAATTTATCAACGTCATGCTTGGCAACTAACACTAGATGAAGCGATCGCTATCCAAGAACAACTCCAAGCTGAGGTAATTACCGAAGATAAATTTAAAGAACCAGTTCAGTATGTTGCTGGGGTAGACATGGGTTTTGAAGCAGACGGGACGATTAGTCGTGCAGCAGTAGCGGTACTGAGTTTTCCCGATTTGCAAGTCATCGAAACGAGTTTAGCGTATCGTCCCACGTCATTTCCTTACATTCCTGGTTTCCTTTCATTTCGGGAAATTCCGGCTGTACTCGACGCTTTAGAAAAGATTACTACAATACCAGATATTATTCTGTGTGATGGTCAGGGAATCGCCCATCCTCGCAGATTTGGCATAGCTTGTCATTTGGGTGTAATTATGGATATACCGACAATTGGTGTAGCAAAATCCTTGCTGGTTGGTAAACATGAAATAGTACCAGAAACCAAAGGCAGTTGGCAACCACTTATACATAAGGGTGAAACGATTGGCGCCGTTTTGCGATCGCGTCCCAAAGTCAAACCACTATATATCTCCAGTGGTCATCGCGTCAGTCTACCAACGGCTATTGACTACGTATTGCGCTGCACGCCAAAATATCGACTGCCCGAAACTACTCGCATTGCTGATAAATTAGCTTCTAACAGATAAAGCAAATACGATCCTCCGCACACCCCCAACAGGCTATAAGCCTGGGGCGTTGTGCGAACACTCGTGTGCCGACCCAGCCTAAAATGCTTTTAGCCCACGCAGGTGGGCTTTGTACGCACAACGCCGCGACTTTAGTCGTCGGGTAATAAATCATTGTTTACAATTTAGGAGAGCGATCGCACTCAATAATTAACCGATCGCAAATTCCCAGTCCAGAAATAAATCAAAAATTCGATTTTTTGCAAAAAAGCAGACAATATTCGGATTTTTCTGTTATAACATCAATGAATATAAAGAAAGCTTCATACAAGAGTGATCGCCGAACCGCTCTAAAAAGCGATTAATTTTCAACTTGGCTAATGAATCTCTCTGCCTTGCTCTTTCTAAGTTTCAGTCTCTCATAAATTAAGTAAAAGTTCCTAATTTTTCGCCTGAGATTTAGATTTATAAAAATTTTAAAAAATATACAATTATAAAGATTTTATCATATAGCTTTTGTGCTTATCCTTTTGTCTGCCGTATATGAGTATCATTTTTGCTCAATGGCTCAAATGGATTTTGAAAGCGTCTTTTTCGTAGACGCTGCTAGAACCACCACATAAACCTGTACACGGAAATTTGCCTGATGACACCGGATAAGCTGACCTTCACGGATAAAATTTCGCTAGACGGAAAAACTTTTGTACATGCAGAACAAATACCTATCCCAGAATGGCCCCGTGTGGTAACAGAAAGACCACAGCTGACACTAACTGTTAAAGATGATGATTTATTTTTCGTGACAGATACTATCGGCAATATATCTGGTTGTTCGCTCAACGATAGCAACCCCAGTATGGGACTGTTTTGCTCTGATACGAGATTTCTCAGTCGTTTGGAGTTGCAGATTGAAGGGCGATCGCCTGTTCTCCTCAGCAGTACCGCCGACAAGGGATTTTCACTTTCAGTTTTGTGTACTAATCCCAGAATTGACGATCGCCTAAATGCCGACAGTGTAGGAATTCGCCGCGAACTTGTCCTCAACGGCGCATTATTTGAAGAAATAGAAGTAGCAAACTATAGCACAACTACAGTTACCTTTGAACTAACTATCAGCTTTGACGCGGATTTTGTCGATTTATTTGAAGTGCGGGGCTATGACAGACAGAAACGCGGTAAACTTTTGCGCCTATTAGACCCAACAATTGAGGAAGCAATACTAATATGTGATGGCGTTTCGGCGATACAGACAACAGCCACACGAGAAGTTTTGACACTTGCCTATCAAGGTCTAGATGGCTCAGTCATGGAATCCCGCATTCAATTCCAGCATCGAATCCCCGATTCTTTCAAAGGTTACAC
>JBPCQW010000579.1:0-3348 GCA_050997715.1 Hassallia sp. | reverse complement strand
AATTGTTGCAAAACACTTGTTGCCTTCCCCTAGCTCTCTACCACAAGATAGAAAGTTAGGGGATATATTTTTTGGGTGTTGCTGAATCAAGATATGAATTTGTCTCACGCAGAGGAGCCACTGCGTTGCGGAGCCAGTGCCGTGCGGGGGTTCCCCCCCGTTGAGGCATCTGGCGTTGGGGTTCCCCCCGTTGTAGCAAGTGGCGTCCGCAGAGCCGCAGAGAATAAGAGGTATTTGTAGGGTGCGTTTTTTTGTAACACACCCTACGTATCTTTTCAAAAATAAAATTTGAGTAAAACTATATTGTTAGCTAACAATGTACTGGTAAATGTGATCGCACTATGAGCCTTTAATTAATTCCTGATACTACTGAGTTAAACCTGAAACAGCAAATAACTAGACTTATTGCGTTTATGTGCGTCAATAACCCCACCAAGCGCAGAAGTCTACTATAGGCTTTTTGAACCATTGTTCCCTCAGGCATTTGAACTCATGAAAAAAGTTCCCATTGTTCGATTCTGTAGTTATAGTTTGATGGGGTTAATCTCCTTAAGCACCATACTCAGTACAAATACTTTCGCTTTAACTCAGACAGCAAGCAATTCTTCAATTCAACCAACTGATACTTCTTCTGAATTTATTTGGTCTGCTCAAGGTGTTCTTTCTCAAGGCTTCCGTAAATATCAACATGAAGGAATTGATATTGCTAACGCATCTGGAACTCCTATTTTAGCTGCCGCATCTGGTGAAGTCATAAAAGCAGGTTGGGACGATTGGGGATTAGGTAACGCCATACAAATTAAGCATCCCAATGGTAGTATCACAGTTTACGGTCACAATCGCCGTCTGTTGGTGAGTAAGGGTCAACAGGTTAGTCAAAATCAAATTATTGCTGAGATGGGATCTACGGGTAATAGTACAGCACCTCACCTACATTTTGAAATTCATCCCGATGGTCGTGTAGCAGTTAACCCCTTAAATATATTGCCATCAACTGTTGCAGGTAAGATACCAGCACCGCAGATAAGAACCCAAGCTTCTAGGGGTTCACAAGATAACCCTAAATACGAAGTATCACGATCGCAACCAATTTCAGTTAGTGTTGGCAGTGCGATCGCTAATAGCAAATGTAATGGAGTCACAGTTATACAAGGTGAGACAGCAAACGTTTGGGTCAAAGTTTGTCAAGAAAATGGTCAGACATTTTATATCGGGCAATTAAAACAAGACCCAACCAAGTTAGTAAAAATACCAGCTATCAATGAAGGGAATTCTCGATACCGTGCTGAGAATGGTAGTTTTTCTTACTACGTTAGCCCGGATAAAGTCGAAATTTGGCGAAATGGTCGGCAGCTACGTTCAGATATTTTTTACACTCCTAAGCATTCTTAGAATCTTGTGAAAAAGCCAAACTGCTTTATTTGCAAGGCTTTTATTGATTTTGAGCGGGAGCGATCGCACTGTTAATTTTTGTCTGAAATTAGGCGATCGCCCTTCATCCGGAAAATTATCATTATTTTATCTTTTTTTAAGTATTGCCTCAGTAATAATTCTGTATTATTATCTGTAACCTAAAAGACATTAGGCAAAAATTTAAGAAAAGCAAAGATTTTCTTAGCTAACACTCAACTTTCGCTCAAAAAGGAGACAATCATGGATTATCTTGCTTATTCCCACATGGCTATTGCCAATCAAGAAGGAACCGGAAATACTGAATTAAATCTCCCTAAGTTTAAATTTAATTGGAAAAAGCATTTTAAATCTGCTTGCTTGGCAGTAGCCGGAGTTGGTATCTTATTTTCCGCCACTGTCAGCCAAGCTCATACAGCTTATTCAGTGTTAGGATATGCCAGAACAAATGGCAATTGTCTGAGAGTGCGATCATCTCCCAGCATCAACGCACCCGTTGTCGGATGTCTTAGCAATGGTTCAAGATTAGCAATAGTTGTAGATACTCCGAACGGATTTTCTCGGCTTTCATCGGGTAATTATGTAGCTACCAAGTGGATTGCTAACCGTCCTGGTAAAGGAACTACTTCTTCTAATCTTGGGGTTGGTGGTCCAGTAATTCTCGGTTTAGGCTCTCAAGGTAGGGCTGTTGCACAAGCTCAAAGAGCTTTGGGAACCGTATCATCTACTGGATTTTATGGCTATACCACAGATAGAGCAGTGCGAAATTATCAAGCAAGCAATGGCTTGATTGTTGATGGTAAAATTGGACCGCAAACTCGACTTGCTTTGGGATTGTAAGCAAAATTCACCCAGAATCGAGTTTTTAATAGTCATTTAAAGCTCAGTTTTTACTAAGTTATTGGTAGTAAGATACCCGGCAATTAGTGAGAGTTTCTTTTTGCAAGATAAAAATCTACCCCTATATGTTTTTGAGTATAAACATACAGGGGTTTTAATTTGTAGATATAGCGGTTCTCAAGTCCTGATTTATTGAAACCAGCGTTTCGTTGCTTCGGCAATGCGTTGCCCAAAGCGTTCTGCGGTTTTCGCGTCACCCGGATCTAAAACTGCTTCTTTGCCGCTCATGTCAAGTTGGCTTTCACCCATGACACCGAGAAATCCCCCCAGTCGATTCACTCCATCATCCTTACCAACTAAAAAGCTTTGCAAGTCTCCTAAGTTGACCCAAATCATACCGTGCTGTGCTGCGTTCGTCGCTAAGTATAAAAGCGTTCCTTGCTTATCACCACTGGGGGAGCTTGAGTGGGTAAAGCCACCTGCGATTTTGTCTTTCCATCCGTGTCTGAACCAAACTTCGCTAGCTGTATCAATAAATGCCTTGAATTGAGCCGCTACACCACCCATGTAAGTGGGTGAGCCAAAAACGATCGCATCCGCAGAGTTGAGCTTTTCCATAATTGCATCATCTTTCCAGCGACCATTGACAATTTGCTCACCAGTAATCCGCAGAAGCTCAACAGTAGTGCCTTCAACTTGGCTTGCCCCTTTGTAAATTTCTTCAGCCATGAGATGAGTATGACCAGCACCAGAAAAGTAGGCGATCGCAACTGTAGGCATAAAAAACCTCAATCAATTTTTTAACTTCAAATAAACGAGAAGTATCATACAAATTACCTGCACGTAAAGTAAAGGCAACTTTTATCAGTTTTGTTTGAAAAAACAAAAAACCGGATTATTCCGGTTTGAAAAGCTTGTTTATATTGAAATCACGCCATAGTTTTTCTTAACCGATACTCAAATAATTTTGGACAATTTGCAAGATGCGCTCTGCTGCATGACCATCCCCAAAAGGATTAATCGCATTTGCCATTGCTTCATAAGCGGTTGAGTTACTAAGTAAATCACTTGCAGCGGCAAAAATGTCTTTGCTCTCGG
>JBPCQW010000577.1:0-10943 GCA_050997715.1 Hassallia sp. | reverse complement strand
AGCGGGAGTGGGAACGGTAGCGGTGATGGTGTTGGCAGAAAAGCTGCTGTGGTCAAGGATGCGCTCTATCCGTGCTACTTCCACTACTCTGATTATTATGTCCATCGGACTGGCATTATTTCTTCGCAATGCCATTATCTTGATTTGGGGTGGTAGTAACCAAAATTACGATTTGCCGATTACCCCTGCTTTAGACATTGCCGGTTTAAAGGTGCCGCAAAATCAATTGCTAGTTTTGTTTTTAGCGATGTTGGCAATTTTGGCGCTGCATTATCTTTTACAAAATACCAAAATTGGTAAAGCTATGCGAGCCGTTGCGGATGATTTGGATTTGGCGAGAGTTTCTGGTATTAATGTTGACTCTGTAATTCTCTGGACTTGGGTAATTGCTGGAACGCTGACATCCTTGGGGGGCAGTATGTACGGGTTAATTACAGCGGTGCGCCCGAATATGGGATGGTTTTTGATTTTACCTATGTTTGCCTCAGTGATTTTGGGGGGAATTGGCAATCCTTATGGAGCGATCGCAGCAGCTTTTATCATCGGTATCGTTCAAGAAGTCAGCACCATCATCCCTGGACTGGGTTCTCAATATAAACAAGGTGTGGCGCTGTTCATTATGATTTTGGTGCTGCTAATTCGTCCCAAAGGTTTATTCAAAGGTACGATTTGAGCAACACCAAATCTCAAAGTTAGGAGTGAGGAGTCAAGAGGGAAAAATTAACAGCTTTATAACTCTTAACTTTCGTACAGACGTTTCGGCGCTTTCGTACAGACATTCCGGACAGAACGTCTCTACCGCGCCTTGACACCTCCTAACTCTACCTCCGAGGATTAAGGGTTAACCAGATGGAAGTAAATTGCTGCTATCAGGAAATTACCAGCTAGAAGAAATAAACTGATTGCGGTGCGATAAGGAAATGGAGCTTTAGCCCCGGTTTGAGCAACTTCTGCGCCGACTTTTGGGTTAGCAGGTGTTTTCTTGACTTGAGCCGTCATAATTTCCTCTCCTAATTACACTCTTCTTAACAAATAGCAAAGAGTCGTTATCTTTAGCGACACTCATCAAAAATATTTTTGTGGATTTTGTACCCTAAAACAGCACCAGTCAACAAAATGTATCATAGGGGATTGGGAATGGGGAATGGGTAATGGAAAGAAATGTCCCCCTTGTCCCCCTTGTCCCCCCTATTCCCTCCACTTCCTACACGGTCGTACTTAATCAAGGGCTTTCGCCGGCGTGGTAGGAACTGCGAACTAGAGGAGCAGAACGAACATGGCTAAACCCCATTTCTTGTGCTATTATGCCAAGTTCATCAAATTCTTCAGGTGTCCAATATTTTTGTACTGGCAGATGTTCTAAAGAAGGACGCATATACTGACCGATAGTCAGGCGATCGCATCCTACATTCAGTAAATCTGCCATTGTTTCGATGACTTCATCAATGGTTTCACCGTGTCCCAGCATCAAACCTGATTTGGTGGGTATAGTCGGTAAAATTTCTTTGACTAAAGAAAGTACCCGCAAAGAGCGATCGTACTTCGCACCTCGGCGCACTGGACCTTGCAACCGTCGCACCGTCTCAATATTGTGGTTGTAACAAGCAGGGTGCGCTTTCACAATCATCTCTATCCGGTGGCGTTGATTTTCTTCACCAGCACCCGCACCACCCCAAAAATCAGGTGTCAGCACTTCGATTTGAGCTTCTGGGTTCAAAGCGCGGATAGTTTCCATCGTTTTCACAAAATGACCCGCTCCTTGGTCTGCCAAATCATCACGAGCGACAGAAGTTAATACCACATAACGTAATCCCAAAAGCTGCACCGATTCTGCTATTTTTTGCGGTTCCTCAGAGTCTACAGGCATTGGTGCATGACCTTTATCTACTTGACAAAAAGCGCAAGACCGCGTACACGTTGGACCCATGAGTAAAAAAGTTGCCGTTTTTTTAAAGTAGCATTCCCCGCGATTGGGGCAACGTCCTTCTTCGCAAATCGTGTGAATTTGGCGCTGCTTAATAATGCGTTGTACCGTTGAGAGTTCGCTAGCTTTGCCAATCGGACGACGTAACCACGTTGGCATTGCCATAATCTCTGATTTGAGTTGCGCTGGTTGCGAAGAGGTCATAAATAATTCAAGGGGAAGGGGACAAGGGCACAAGGGTACAAGGGGAATCGAAAAAGCTTTTTATTGCTTTTACCTTTTCCGCTCCTAAAATTGCCCCATGCCCTGTGATTTAAATATCAGATTTACACTAATCTTACAAAAAATCAGTATACGCGCTTTAAAATACCTAAATTATTGTCACTTCTGGTTGAAATTACTATCCCCCAATCAAGATAAATGTCAGATATAGTGGGAGGATTCTCAAGCTTAATTGGCAAAGCCGCCATCTCAACCTAAAGTTTTTGTTAGAGTAATTAGTCGTGGCAAGTAACAAGATTCTAGTTATCGATGACACTACAGTTGTCAGGGTGAAAGTACGCGAAATGTTGCCTCCGGGCAATTTCGAGGTACTGGAAGCAAAAGACGGCTTAGAAGGATTAAATTTCATTCGTCAGGAAAAACTCAGCCTGATTATGTTAGATTTCCTTTTGCCGAAAATGAGTGGCTGGGAAGTTTTCCAGCAGATTCAAGCTCAACCAGAACTAAGAAAGATTCCCTTAGTTCTCATGTCTGGTCGTAAAGAAGAGGTGACGGAGAAAATCCCCGAACCCTTTGAATATTTTGAGTTTCTCGGAAAGCCTTTTGACCAAAAGCAACTAATTGCCTCAATTAAGTTGGCAATGACAAAAGCTAAACAGCCGCGTCCCGAAGGAGCAACTGTTGCAACCGTTGCTGCAAAAAATGGAACTGTAAAATTAGAAGCGATCGCTCCTAATGACGAAATAGCAGCATTAAATGATAAAATTGTCAAGATGCAAGGGGAAATTGATGGTTTAAAGAAACAGTTAACTCAAGTTGTGACTTTTATTAAACAGAAAATAAAATAGCGATTGTTTCTCCTCTCAAAACCTCCGTAGTTAAGGCTTTCACCTTTTGTTGCCATTTAGGAAAATCTCAAATCCGCTTTTAAATTTATTAAGCCTACCGATACCCTGAAGCAAAAGGTAAAGGCAGGCTTTTTTACTGTTTAGACTACAAAAATAAATTATACCAATTGACTAAATATATAACAATTTTATTTAGTTTTTAATAATTTAAACACGAATAACCCAAGTTGATTAATTATTAAAAATATTTAAAATCTTAAATTATTTATATAAAGAAAAAATCGCTTTTTTGCAAATATTGCCCTACTTTAGCTTGAGCTTGATGAGGCTTGAGATATCAACTTTTTTAAATATTAGTTATTAACTCTGAAAACATCTAAAATCTCAAAAGTTTTCTGCTAAAAAATGATAATAACAGCCCTAAAATGGGAAGACTAGCACATATAAACAAGACAAAGAGAATAAACGGCAATGGTGGCATTATTAGATACATTATTTACCTTAACTGGCTATCGCTTCACTGAGCAAATCTACTCAGGCAGTAAAACTATAGTTTGTCGTGGGATCAGAGAACAAGACCAAAAGTCAGTCATTATCAAAATGATGCGGAATGAATATCCTACGTTCCATGAAATTGCCCAATTCCGCAATCAATACACCATCAGCAAAAACCTTAACCTTCCTGGTATAGTCAAACCTTATGCATTGGAAACCTACCGCAACGGTTATGCCTTAATATTAGAAGATTTTGGCGGTATTTCCCTTAAAGATGCGTTTGGTCTTAAATGTGAAGAGAGAAAAAATCCGAATTTTCTCGATCAGTTTTTTCATATCGCCATAGAAATTACCTCGACTCTTGAAGGAATGCATCGCGTACACCCTCCGGGTGTTGTCGCTAGACATCGCGTCATTCATAAAGATATCAAACCCGCCAACATTCTAATTAATCCAAGCACCCTAGAAGTAAAACTCATCGACTTTAGTATAGCCTCACTTTTGCCAAAAGAAATTCAATTTATCACCAATCCCAACGTTTTAGAAGGGACACTGGCTTACATTTCCCCTGAACAAACCGGACGAATGAACCGAGGTATAGATTATCGCAGTGACTATTATTCCCTTGGTGTCACCTTTTTTGAACTCCTCACTGGCAAATTACCTTTCATCAGCGCTGACTCAATGGAGTTAGTTTACTGTCACATTGCCAAACAACCACCAAAAGCAAACTCAATTAATCCCAATATTCCCCCTATTTTGTCGGAAATCATCAGCAAGTTGATGGCAAAAAATGCCGAAGACCGCTATCAGAGTGCTTTGGGGTTAAAGCATGACTTAGAAGTGTGTAGACAGCAGTGGCAAGAGACAGGAAATATAGCATTCTTTGAGTTGGCACAACAGGACATTTGCGATCGCTTCCTCATCCCCCAAAAACTCTATGGTCGTCAACGTGAAGTTAAAACTCTACTCGCTGCAATTGCTCGCGTAATTAGTGGAACCACGGAAATGATATTAGTCGCGGGTTCCTCTGGTATTGGCAAAACCGCTGTTGTCAACGAAGTTCATAAACCTATAGTGCGGCAGCGCAGTTACTTTATTAAAGGGAAATTTGACCAGTTTCAACGAGACATTCCCTTATCAGCATTAGTGCAAGCCTTTCGCGATTTAATCGGTCAACTGCGAAGTGAAACTGATACCCAAATTGAATATTGGAAAATTAAAATTCTCTCAGTTTTGGGTGAACAAGGTCAAGTCATTACTGATGTAATTCCCGAACTCGAAAGCATTATTGGTAGGCAACAGCCAGTTACTGAACTTTCTGGCAATGCTATTCAAAATCGTTTCAATTTATTGTTTCAAAAGTTTATCCGTGTCTTTACCACAAACGACCATCCTTTAGTAATTTTTCTGGATGATTTGCAATGGGCAGATAGTACCTCTTTTAAGTTTATTGAATTATTAATGAGCGGAACCACAACAGTCAATCAAAATCCTTCTTTGTCTTCTCTCCTTTTAGGTGAAACAAATAAAAATAGAGAAACTGAGGGTGGTCTACTGCTGATTGGTGCTTATCGGGATAATGAAGTTGACAAAGCACATCCGCTTGAGTTGACAATCAAACAAATTGAACTTGACAAAGCAATTATTAATACTATTACTCTAGATCCATTAAATCAGGGTGATTTAAATCTATTGATTGCTGATACCATGCGTTGCGAAGAAAAAGTTGCTATCCCTCTCACGCAAATGGTATTTGCTAAAACCAAAGGTAATCCATTTTTTACCCATCAATTCCTCAAGTGTCTGCATAGTGATGGACTAATTGAATTTAACTTTGATCTCGGTTCTTGGCAGTGCGATATTCCTAAGGTAAAAGCATTAGCTCTCACAGATGATGTAGTAGAATTTATGGCACTACAATTAATGAAGCTGCCATTACAGACTCAAAAAGTCTTGAAACTTGCTGCTTGTATTGGTAACGAATTTGACCTAAAAACTCTTACTATTATTCATGAAGAAACTGCCGTAGATACAGCGTCAGACTTGTGGCAAGCATTAATTGAAGGACTAGTTTTTCCTCAAGCTGAATTTTACAAATTATTTGATAAAGATGCTAATAATCACAAGGCAATAAATCATGAGAAAGAATTAAGCTTACCTAAATATAAATTTGTACACGACCGTGTACAGCAAGCGGCTTATTCTTTGATTCCGGAAGATAAAAAGCAATCAATTCACTTAAAAATTGGAGAACTACTATTAAGAAATATCCCAGTAGCCGAACAAGAAGATAAGATTTTTGATTTAGTCAATCAGTTTAATATGGCATTGTCATTAATCACTCTTCAGACTGAACGTGATGGATTAGCAAGAATGAATTTGATTGCTGGACGTAAAGCTTTGGCATCAACAGCTTATCCAGCTGCGGTTAAATATTTAACTACTGGAATTCAACTATTAACAGATGATAGTTGGGAGAGAAAATATGAGCTAGCTCTAGGTTTGTATGAGACAGCAGCAGAAGCAGCGTACTTGGGTGGAGACTTTGAACAAACAGAGCAATTAGCAGAGGTAGTGTTAACACGAGCGAAAACATTACTAGAGAAAGTGAAAGTTTATGAAGTCAAAATTCAGGCTTATGGAGCGCAAAATCAAGCATTAAAAGCAGTCAATACTGCGCTAATAGTTTTGAAGCAATTAGGGGTAGAGTTTCCTGAGAATCCGAGCCAATCTGATGTTCAGCTAGCAATGGCAGAAATAGCCTCTCTATTCACACAAAGGAGCATTGAGGACTTAATTAACCTGCCGGAGATGACGGAACGCTATCCTCTGGAAGCTATGCGTATTCTATCGAGTGCAATTGCTCTTGCCTATCAAGCTGTTCCTGAATTATTCCCACTAATTCTTTTTAAACAGATTAATTTATCGCTCCAACATGGCAATGCTTCCCTGTCTGCCTTTGCCTATGTTACTTACGGGTTAATGCTCTGTGGGGTAGTGGGAGACATTGAGTCTGGCTATCAATTTGGTAAACTGGCTGAAACTTTGTTAGCTAAGTTCAATGCTAAAGAAGTCAAAGCTAAGATTATAGAGGTATTTAATGCTACTATCCGGCATTGGAAGGAGCCTGTCAGAGAAGTGTTAAAACCTTTGTTAGAGGCTTATTCTGCCGGACTAGAAACGGGAGATTTAGAATTTGCAGCCTATGCTCTTCACAATTATTCTTACTGTTCATATTTTATTGGTAGAGAACTAACAGGGCTTGAAAAGGAAATGGCAACTTACAGTAATGCGATCGCCCAAATGAAGCAAGAAACAGTATTTAACTGGAGTATTATCTATCGGCAGAGTGTATTAAACTTACTAGGCTCTGAAAATTCTTGTCATTTAATCGGTGAAGCTTACAACGAGCAGGAAATGCTGGCAACTCACTTTAAAGCGAATGATGGAATGGGACTTTTATATTTATATCTTGCTAAACTACATCTGTGTTACCTATTTCAAGAGTTTCAACAAGCACTTGAAAATGCTACTCTGGCTGAGAAGTATTTAGATAGCGGGATAGGACAGCTAGTTTACCCAATTTTTCATTTTTTTGATTCACTAACTAGGCTAGCTGTGTATCCTAATGTCGGGGAATCTGAACAAAAACAAATTCTCATAAAAGTAGCTGATAATCAAACAAAGATGCGGCATTGGGCAAATCATGCCCCAATGAATTATCTGCATAAATTTTATTTGGTAGAGGCAGAACGGCATAGGCTTCTCGGTGAATATTTAGAAGCAATAGATGATTATGATCGCGCTATTACCAATGCCAAAGAAAACGAGTACATTAATGAAGAAGCTCTCGCTCATGAACTTGCTGCTAAATTCTATTTAGAATGGGGCAAACACAAGATTGCCCAAACCTACCTTACTGATGCCTACTATTGCTACGTCCGCTGGGGAGCATTAGCGAAAGTTGAAGATTTGCAAAAACGGTATCCTCAATTACTTGCTCCGATTATCCAGCAAGAACAACTTAGCTTTCATCCCAACGATAAAAGCACCGCTTCTATTCGCATATCATTATCTGCCCCTAAGACTAACGAAACTGTTATTAGCTCTAATACTAGCATCTCAGAAATGCTAGATTTAGGGTCTGTCATTAAAGCTTCTCAAGCACTCTCTGGGGAAATTGAGCTAGAGCAACTGCTTTCTACATTAATGGCAGTTGTGATGGAGAATGCAGGAGCCTCTAAGTGTGGTCTGATTTTGAGCGAAGGAGATAATTTAGATTTAACTGTCACCGCAGTCGGTTCTAGTTCAAATGAAGCACCTATTTCTACAAAGTTTCCATCAGTTCATTTAGAGTCTAGTTATGATATTCCTGTTACTTTAATTAACTACGTCAAACGCACTCTAGAAATCTTTGTCATTGATGATGCTAAGACTGTTGACTTTTTAGTAGGCGATCGCTACATTGAAAGTCAGCAACCCAAGAGCCTTTTGTGTATCCCAATTATCAATCAAGGCAAGTTGTTGGGGATTCTTTACCTAGAAAATAATTTAACTACGGGAGCATTTACACGCGATCGCGTAGAAATTCTCAAACTCCTCACCACCCAAGCCGCAATTTCTCTAGAAAATGCCATCCTTTATAAAAATTTGGCACAAGCGAATGAAAGCTTAGAGGAATATAGCCATACTTTAGAGGAAAAAGTAGAGGAAAGAACGCAAGAACTGAGTAAAATCAATCAAAGTTTGCAACAAACGCTTTCAGAGTTACAAAATACCCAAGCCCACTTGATTCAAACTGAAAAAATGTCGAGTTTGGGACAAATGGTAGCAGGAGTTGCTCATGAAATCAATAATCCTATTAACTTTATTAATGGCAATATTTCTCACGCTAGTAGTTATGTTGAAGACTTACTAGATTTGATTGCTATCTATCAGCAGGAATATCCCAATCCCTCACCTCTTATTGAAGAAAAAGTAAAAGAATTAGACCTAGATTTCCTCATAAAAGACTTGCCAAAGCTTCTAGATTCAATGAGAGTTGGTAGTTCGCGGATTCGGAATATTGTCTTGAGCTTACGCAATTTTTCTCGCTTAGATGAATCGGAAATGAAACTTGTAGATATTCATGAGGGAATTGATAATACCTTGATGATTTTGCAGCACCGACTGAAGGAAAAGAGCAATCACCCGGAAATTAAAGTCATTAAAGAATACGGAGAACTACCGTTGGTTAGTTGTTACGCCGGTCAACTCAATCAGGCTTTTATGAATATTCTCAGTAATGCGATTGATGCTTTACAAGAGTCAAACAACACAGATGCGATCGCCACTTCCCGCAAGGTAGGACAAATTCGCATTCGCACATCTTTAGTAGATTCTAATACCTTAAGAATTAAAATTGCTGATAATGGTCATGGCATGAGTGACAAGGTGCGTCAGAAAATCTTTGACCCATTTTTTACCACTAAACCGATAGGAAGTGGTACGGGGTTGGGGTTGTCAATTAGCTATCAGGTTGTAGTTGACAAACACAAAGGTCAGTTAACCTGTGATTCCACCCCTGGAAAGGGAACTGAGTTCGTAATTGAGATTCCGCTACAACAGTGAGATGGTAATCCCTAAAGGGCAAGTGTAGCTGCCGTAGTCGCTCTTGACTCTTGCCGCGCACGCCGCCCTGTAATTATCATCTTGACTCCATTGGCAGGCGCAAGCAAAAAGGTTCGACGCTGAAGTTTCTCTGGTCGCCGATCTGCTAGCACTAGTTGATAACGTGACAAAATAGTAGCCAATACCAGCTTCATTTCAAGTTGAGCCAAAGCCTGACCAATACAACTACGAGCACTACTACCAAAGGGCAGAAATTCATAGGGAGAAAATTGGCGTTCTAAAAAGCGCTCTGGCTTAAACTGCTCAGGTTCTGGATATAAATCCTCACGGCGATGAGTCAGATATATCGAGCTAACGACTACTGTACCAGGCTCTAACGGATGTCCCATTATTTCAATAGGTTCTTGCACTACTCTAGGTAATGTCAGCATTACAGCCGGATGAATCCGCATAGTTTCATTACAGACGGCGGTAAGATAAGGCAGCCGGAAAATAGTCATAGGGTCTGGTGAATCACCAAGGGTATCGAGTTCTTGGATTAATTTTTGATGCACTTCCGGCTTTTGGTGAATCCAATACAATGCCCAAGCCATTGTAATTGCCGTAGTTTCATTTCCGGCAATCATCATAAGCATCAACTCATCACGCAACTCATCATCTGTCATCATGTTCCCCGCTTCATCCTGAGCTGACATCAGCAATGAAAGGATGTCGATGCGATTTGGATTGGGTTTTTCCTGGCGTTCAGCAATTTCAGCGTGGACTAATTTATGAATTGAAGACCGTAGGCGCACAAACCTTCCCCAAGGAGTCCAACCTCCCAAATCCTTTTGCAGGAAAGAGAATAAGAGGAAGCTAGAATTGAGCGGTGACTCAAATAAATCCATCAACAACGCCCATAAATGTTTAAGTTGTTGGTAACGTTCTCCCTCATACAAGCCGAAAACAGCCTGTAAAATCACTTGCAAGGTAATCTCTTGCATGGTGTTGCGAGCCAAAAAGGGCTGGTCTAGCGGTAATTGACTATAAACCTGTTCGGTGAGATTACATATCAAAGAACCGTAAGCTTGCATCCGCTCTCCATGAAACGCAGGCATCAAAAGCTGTCGCCGCCGTTTGTGTTGCTCGCCGTCGAGCATAAGCAGTGAATAATCTCCCACTAAAGGTTGCACAATTTTGTTTATCTCACCGACGGCTGTCAGCTTTTTTTTATCGTTGGTTAAAAGTTCCTGGTTTCCTTGAGGATGGTTCACACATACCATCGTGTCGCCAAAACCCACCACATTAGCAGTAAAAATGTCAGGATGTTCTTGAACTGCGCTTTCCATAAAACCCACAGGATCGACAGCCCATTGAAGCTTTTGCAGAAAAGAGGGCTTTTTTAGAGTATTGGGTAGTTGCATATAATTTATCCTTTGGAAATTGTAATGAAGTCCCATCTTCAACTCTGAAGTAATACTAAAATGAGTATTGGATAAAGATGGGATTTTATTATTAAGATTTGCAGATAGTTTTAAAACTTTACAAGCTCCAGACTTTCTACTAACTCCAGCTTTTCTACAGTATGATAGCGAGCAGTGAGAGAATACCAATCATAATTTCCACGTATCCAAGAGTACATTCCTGATATATATTTTGTTACTTGATCATCTACTTCTTCTCCAAAAGATGGCAGAGATGTTTCTAAGTTCATAAAATATCGCACTTCTTTATCGTGCATTTTAGCAGCATCATGAATTGCTTGTTCTAGAGAAATTTCTTTTTGATAGTGCAGTACTGCTACTAAATTGTGTACATCATTATTTTTCATCTCCCGGAAAACTGAGAAGATATCGTTACAC
>JBPCQW010000564.1:0-2790 GCA_050997715.1 Hassallia sp. | reverse complement strand
GCAATTTCTTCAACAGTTAAACCTTGTTGATGTAACTGTAAAGTAAAGTATTCCGTTTCTGTAGGTAAACCTTGAGAAGGTGTATGATTTCCCTTATTTTCTGACAAACCTTGTTCTTGACAGTAAGCACGAATTTCGTTGATAAATTTCTCGCCATATTGAGCGAGTTTATAATCGCCAACTCCAGAAAGTTTACCGAATTCTACAAGTGTTTTCGGCTTGGCTTGTGCCATCAATTTTAAAGTAGAATCAGGAAAGACAACATAAGGTGGAACAGATTGCTCATCGGCAAGTTGTTTGCGAAGCGATCGCAAACGATAAACCAACATTTCCACTTCTGCCGCTTTCTCGCTGTCACCTTCCCAAATGGGCTTTTGCGCGACGGTAATGGCTATAGAAACTGTACGCTGTTTTCGCATCACTTCCCAACTCAAAGCGTTCAATTTCAAGACAGAGTAACCATCAGCAGTTTGTTCTAATAAGCCTTGATGTAAAAGCGATCGCCCTAACATTCGCCATTCATCGACACTTTTATCTTTGCCAATAGCGTATGTAGAAAGTTTATCATGTTCGTTTTGGGTAATCTTCTGACTTTTCCCTCCTCGCAACACATCAATAATATGAAGCATCCCAAATCTTTCTTTACAACGCGCTACGCAAGATAAAAATTTCATCGCTTCAATTGTCCAATCTTGCACCGGTTTGGGAAAACGACAATTATCACAGTTACCGCAATTTCCCGGAAAACGTTCGCCAAAATAACCTAACTGAATCGTCCGCCGGCAATCTGTACCTTCTGCATAATCAATTACCTGACGTAATTGTTGCTTGGCAATTAATTGTTCTTGCGGATCGGTTTTTTGATTAATACTCCATTCAATCGTTTTAATATCACCGTAACTGAAAAACATTGTACATCGAGATGTTTCGCCATCTCTACCGGCTCTACCTGATTCTTGATAATAACTTTCTAAATTACGCGGGATATCAAAGTGAATTACAAACCGGACATCAGGTTTATTAATTCCCATCCCGAAAGCAACAGTTGCAACCATCAAGCGCACATCATCGCGAATAAATCGAGTTTGATTTGTTGACCGTTCTTCGTCAGTTAAACCTGCATGATAAGAAAGAGCATCAATTTTATCATTTTGCAGTTTAAAAGTGAGTTCATCTACCTTTTTGCGTGTCAAACAATAGATTATTCCCGAACCTTCGTTTTCTTTAATAATTTCTAATATTTCCGCATAAGCAGACTTCGTTTTCGAGCGAATTTCATAATAGAGATTTTGACGATTGAAACTGGCAAGATGAATACTCGGTTGCTTTAATCCTAGTTGTTGGATAATATCATTACGGACTCGATCTGTGGCAGTCGCGGTAAGTGCGAGAGTGGGTACATTTGGGTAGCGTTTGCGGACTGACCTCAACTGACGATATTCTGGACGAAAATCGTGTCCCCACTCGGAGACACAGTGCGCTTCATCAATCGCAAAGGCAGAAATACCGATTTGGTGATGTACTAAGTTGAGAAAAGGCAGAAATCTTTCGCTTAATAAGCGTTCTGGAGCGACGTAGAGTAATTTAACTTGACCTTTGAGAATCGCTTCTTCACGCGATCGCGTTTTATAAGCATTCAGACTGCTATTAAGAAATGTTGCGGAAATATTATTATTTCGTAATGATTCCACTTGGTCTTGCATCAAAGCGATCAACGGCGATACCACCACCGTTAAGCCTTTTTTCAGGATAGCTGGTAGTTGAAAACACAGCGATTTTCCTCCCCCCGTAGGCATAACAATCAGTAAATCCCGATTTTGCAGCGCATCCTCGATAATTTGCCGCTGTCCTGGGCGAAATTTATCGTAACCAAAGTTGTATTTTAGCGCTTGTTCGAGATTGGGATACTGATGCATAGCGATCGCTTTTTTGGGACGTTTTGCCAGGGTAGTTACGAAGATATAAGGATTTTAACTTACATTATCGGCAGCTTTCGCAAGTCTTACGTTTCTAGATGCATGGTTTACAGTCCCAAATTGTTCAGGAATGCTAGTATTTCATTCATAGGATTATTCGTTGACTATGACACAAGAATTAATAGAATTAAGACAAAGTATCTTAGAGGGTCGTTATGATGATGCCCTAGAGATTATTGATGATTTAGAGGAGATGAGTAAACAGGCAACTCTGCGAAAAATAGAAGCTTTTTTAGTAAGATTATGTATTCATTTAATTAAAAATCAAATTGAACAGCGTTTAACTAACTCTTGGATTGCTTCTATCTCTGATTCAGTAATTCAAATTGCCAAATTAAATATTAAAGCTAATCAAAAATATTATTATATTCAAGCTGATGACTGGTCAGAATATTTAGAAGAAGCAGTAGCGATCGCAATTCGACCAGCCAGCGCTGAGATTTTTGCAGGTACGTTAAAACCTAGTCAAGTTTCCCAAAGGCTTAATCGAGAAACATTAATTAATATTGCTCAAAAACTTTTATATTTAACTTATAAATATCATCCCAAAGAATTACTCGATATTATTGATAATCATTTAGCAGAGTTACCAGGAGGTAAAGATTGGTTTGAGTAAATTAAGTAGGTAATATGTCGTGCGATCGCTTAAATAGATGAGTAAATAAACTCTCTTTAACGTAGTAACGGCTTTAGCCGTTGAAATCTTTGCTTTGAGCGGTAAACCGCTCACTACGAATTAAGAGAGTATTTTAGGTTTAATAAGAAAAGGGATGCCGGAAGCTCTTTAAAGTTCAAGGTAGGTCAGCCAACAATG
>JBPCQW010000453.1:0-36066 GCA_050997715.1 Hassallia sp. | reverse complement strand
GATTTAAATACTTCTTTGAGCCTGGGGAAAGCCTCACAATCACCGTTAGCGACAGCAAACCCCAATCCTAATCCTTACCTTACCAGTGCAGCGATTGTTCCTGATTTCAATGGTGATGGTAAAGCGGATAAAGTCTGGGTTAATAGTGCCACCGGTGAGACTCAGGTTTGGCTGATGGATGGTTCAACAGTAACCGAAAAAGGTTCGTTGGGGACATATGACGTATCCACCTGGACTTATAACATTGCCGATTTTAATGGGGATGGTAAAACTGACTTTTTGTTACACAACAACTCAACGGGTGAGAATGTCGTTGCGCTAATGGATGGGACAAAAGTTGCTAGTTCAGCTTCTTTAGAGAAGGTTGACCCAGCGTTGACTTCTAGCATTGGCGATTTCAATGGCGATCGCAAGACCGATATCTTGTGGCACAACAAGACAACCGGTGAAAATACGATTTGGGAGATGGATGGCACAACAGTCGCTTCTTCAACTGCTTTAGATAACTCAGACCCAGCGTTCACTCCTACCATCGTTGATTTTGATGGCAACGGTAAGAGCGATATCTTCTTGCGTAACGCGACAACCGGAGAAAACAAAGTTTGGTTTATGGATGGCGCTCAAGCGAGTCCGTTTGATCTACAATCGCAGGATGCAGCCTGGACTGCTACCCTTGGCGATTTCAACGGCGACTTTAAGACTGACATACTGTGGCGTAATGAGCAAACCGGAGAAAACAAAATTTGGACGATGAATGGCGTCCTCGTTAATGAAGGTGCTGTAAAAACCCTTGATGCCAACTGGCAATCTAACATTGGCGATTTCAACGGCGATGGCAAGACTGATATCTTGTGGCACAACAAGACAACCGGTGAGAACAGTGCTTGGTTGATGGATGGCACAACAGTTAGCAGCGAAGCTGTTCTAGCGCAATCTAATCCATCTTCAGTAGCTAGCATTGGCGATTACAACGGCGATGGCAAGAGTGACGTGTTCTGGCGTAATTACGAAACTGGTGACAACACCATTTGGACAATGGATGGAACGAATGCAACTGAAACTCCTACTGATGCACTTCCTAAAGAGTGGTATACCATGTAATTCGTATTAAGCATTTTTACGCTTAATACGAATTTAATTATCAATTACTGAATATGACTTGTATATCCATGTGGGTATACAAGTCATATTTTTTTTACTTTCATCGAACATCGAAATAATGTTTTTATCTAAAATTTAAATTATGTATATAAAAAAAATAATGAATAATTATATATGTTTCTCTCTATGATTTTTTTAGTTGATAACTATAGCAAAAAGTATGACTGATCAATAAAATATATTTTTTATTAAAATATCAAAATTGCATACGGTTTAACAAAACAAAAAATTTGGATGTTATAAACTAACAGAAAATTCCAAAATAAAGAGTTAAAAATAGTTATGAGAACTAGTAAAAAACAAAATCTATGTTTGAATCTAAAAATTCATTAACTATTTCTACAGATAGTGCCTTAAAATCAATCGAATCGGTAAAAAATTTGGGAGACAAGCTTAATTTAAATAATATTTTAGGTTTGGGTAAATCCTCAGAATCAGCACAAGCAGCAGAAAATCCGAATTCAATTTTCAACAGTCCGGCAATTCTTGCAGATTTCAACGGTGATGGTAAGACAGATAAATTCTGGCGCAACTCTCAAACGGGTGAAACCTCAATTTGGCTGATGGATGGTACAAAAGTTGCCGAAGCGGGTAATTTGGATCAACTTGACTCAGCCTGGAATTACAAGATTGCTGATTTCAACGCCGATGGTAAAAGTGATCTTTTATGGCGTAATAGTCAAACAGGTGACAATGTTATTTGGTTGATGGATGGCACAAAAATTGCCTCTAATACTTCTGTGTTGCAAGTTGACCCATCGTGGAATAGTGACATTGGCGATTTTAACGGAGATGGCAAAACTGACATTTTGTGGCGCAATGCTCAAACTGGTGAAAATGCCGCTTGGATAATGGATGGGACAACAGTTACCACTGCGGCTTTTCTACCGACATCTGATGCTAACTGGACTCGTAGTATTGTAGATTTTAATGGCGATCGCAAGACTGATGTTTTCTGGCGTAATACTGTAACAGGTGAAAACAAAGTTTGGTTTATGGATGGTACGAAAGAGAGTGAGTATTCTCTGTCACAACTCGACCCATCCTGGAATTATACCCTTGGGGATTTCAACGGAGATTCTAATACTGACATTCTCTGGCGCAATAATCAAACTGGAGAAAACAAAGTTTGGACGATGAATGGCATCCTCATCAATGAGGGTACTCTAACGACACTTGATGCCAATTGGAATCCTAGCATTGGCGATTTTAATGGCGATGGCAAGACTGACATTTTTTGGCGCAACTCTCTAACGGGGGAAAATACTGCTTGGCTGATGAATGGTACAAATATTGATACTTCTGCTTTTATGCCGAAAGTTGACCCAGCCTGGAGTTCTAGTATTGGCGATTTCAACGGTGATGGCAAAACCGACATCTTCTGGCGCAATACTCAAACTGGCGATAATACAATTTGGCAAATGAATGATACCATAGCCACTCCCACAAATCTAGACCCAGTTCCTCTAGAGTGGTATTCTTAATACAATTTGGTTCCTTAGTCGTGATTAAACCGCTATCGGTCAAATGACAGGCGAAATGCCTGTCCGACAATCATCTTAATATTTGTAACCGAAAACTTGAATCTCGCCATTTTTTGGTAGATTACCAGAACTAATAGCAATAGTGTCACTATTGCTACGACGTACATTTACGCCCTGCATCAAAGTTAAAAAATCATCAACTAGGGAAATATCGCAGCTAGACGTATCTGCGGCTTGTGTACGATATTGGGTAGGAATTATCAGCTTGGGATTTAACACCTGAACTGCTTGCTTGGCTTCTTGGGCGTTGTAAGCTTTGGCACCACCTCCCACGGGGATGAATGCCATATCAGGACGTCCCATGAGAATTTTTTGCTCAATTGAAATCGGTGCGGCGGCTCCTCCTAAGTGTAAAATATTAATTCCGCCTTGCTTCCAACCCCAAGCGGTGTTAATGCCAAACTGCTTACCACCTTTGCGATCGTGGTCTATGGCAATTCCCTGGAATTTTATGCCTTGAAATTCGTAAACTCCCGGTTCGTAAATTAGCTTTGGATTTCCGGGTAGTCCTTCTACGGCACCTTCATCTAAAAGTTGACTGCTAATTAGTACCAAATCTGCGGTGACTTTGGGAGGACGATATTTAGCAGTACAGCCAACCGACCGAAAGGGATTTACGAGAATTTTTGCACCACCACCAGTAAACAGAAAGCAAGAATGACCCAACCACTGAACTGATAATGAACCACTAGATTGTGCGTTAGCTTGAAGGTGTGAACCTAACTCACTAACCAAGGCTGTTAGTAACCCTGCCCCAGCATACCCCATCAATTGTCGTCGTTTCATTAATTAATTCTCGACTGTAATTGTTCCAGAAAGTTTCGCAATAACTGCTTACCTGAAGATGTCAGGACACTCTCTGGGTGAAACTGGACGCCTTCAATGTGAGGATAGTTCCGGTGTCGCACTCCCATAATGGTTCCGTCTTCTACCCAAGCAGTGATTTCTAAAACATCTGGGCAAGTTTCGCGATCAATCACTAAACTATGATATCTGGTTGCGGTCATAGGATTCTCTAAACTCCGAAAAACTCCTACTCCAGCATGAGATACAAGAGAAGTTTTGCCATGCATCAATTCAGGGGCAGAAACTATTTTACCACCGAATACTTGACCAATGCTTTGATGTCCTAAACATACGCCCAAAATAGGCAAGTTAGCTCCGAGATTTTCAATCAAATCTAGAGAAATTCCCGCATCTTCTGGTCGTCCTGGTCCTGGGGAAATCACGACTGCATCAGGCTTTAGTGCTTGAATTTCCGAAACAGATATCTTATCGTTACGAAAAACTTTAATATCCGCTGCCACTGGAAACTCTGCTGCTAGTTCTCCCAAATACTGCACCAAGTTATAGGTAAAGCTGTCGTAATTATCGATGACTACAAGCACAGCGATTAACTCCTGGTTTTTACAACTGAATATAATTTACTTTTACTCTCACCAGACTTTAATAGTTGTTTAGACATGCGAATATAAAACACGATTAATCGTGCTTAATTAATATAAGATTTAGTATTGTATCAGATTTGGCAATACCAGTTGCTTCGGTGGGAGGTTATCTGGGCAACGCAGTCACCTCCTTTTCTAAAGTGCGTAGACGCAAAGCGGTGAAGCAGCGCGGTCTTCTCCCAAAGGGAGAGGCTAACGCCAAGGGGGTTTCCCCCATGAGCGACTGCACCAAGCCGAAGGGCTTGTCGTCAGACATCGCGGACTCAGGATTTCAATGCCGACAAAATTAAGGTAAACATTGGCGGAAGTAAAAGTATACCAGCAACCAGCACCGCGACTAAAGCAGAAATTAGCACAGCACCAGCAGCACAGTCTTTAGCAATTTTTGCCAAATCATGATACGTTTGCTTGACTGTTAAATCTACCAAAGACTCAAGCGCTGTATTCAGCAACTCCAGTGCCAAAACTAAACCGCTAGTTAAACCAATCACCGCTATTTCCACTGGTTGTAGATGTAAAAAAAGGCTCAAGCCGATTGCTAAGGCACAAACACCTAAATGAATGCGAAAGTTGCGTTGACTTTGAAAAGCGTAACTGATTCCAGCCCAGGCATACTTAAAACTAACAAATAAATTAGAGGCAACGCGCCAGGAGAGTTCCCGATCCTTGGTCACAATTGTTTCTAAGTGGTTTGGCGTGGATGATGAAGAAACTTGTTTGGACATAGGCTGAAAATATAACAGCAGATTAAATAAAGTAGTAATCTTAGCCGATTTTAATCGCCCAATCAATTTTTCGGTAATTTTATATAGAAGTATTATATAAACAATGACTAAAACTTAACACTTACGGTCACGCAGACAAGTATTATTCTATATCGATGGCAATACCAATTGCCTTCAGTAGTATCGCTTGCTGTTTTAGCATTCGCGTTTCTGTTTCTTCATCAGGATGATCCCAGCCTAGTAGATGCAATAAACCGTGAGCCGCTAACCATGCTAACTCGGTTGACAAACTATGCTCCTGCTGTTGAGCTTGACGTTTAGCGGTATCTACAGAAATAACTATATCACCTAGATATAAAGGCATTCCTCCACTTATTTCCTGACTTTGAGGAAAGTCCACCTCTAATGTTGCAAAAGATAAAACATCTGTGGGCTTGTTTTGCTGACGATACTGGGCATTTAAAGCCTGAATTTCTCCATCGTCTGTCAAACGTAAGCCAATTTCCAAAATTGATTTTGGGGAAATATCTGGTTGTAATATTTGAAACCAGCGATCAAACCAGCTTGACCAAATTTCAGCCGAAATTTCAATCTCAGCCTCCCCAACATTTACAACTTCTGTTGTGGGATGAACTAAACAATTTTCTACATATAATTCTACTTGCACTTTTCTCCACAAAGTAGGACGGGGCGATCGCAATCTCTCGTCAGTGAGTCAGATAAGCAAGACCCACCAACACAGCCACAATCCCGACTCCGGTTAGGGCAAAATGTTTTAGAGAAGTGCCACCTTTACGCACCATGTTTCGCATGGCGAGTTTGACGTAGCTTGGTTTAGTTTCGGTTTTCTGAGAGTTGCTCATGATGATTTGATAACAAACTCATTTATAAATGTAACAGTTTAGTGAGGCGACAGTTGCCAGTTTGGCAAATTGGGGGAATGGGGACTAGGGACTAGGGAGTAGGGACTAGGTACTAAGGAAGAAATATCATTCTTTAATACTCTTTTCAATCCCCAGTCCCCAGTCCCCAGTCCCTAGTCCCCAATTCCTATTTACTTTCTACCAATTGGTTTTCTTGCCGGAGGTAAGATTGGATGAACATATCAATTTCACCGTTCATCACATCGCCGATCGCTGTAGTTTCCACATTGGTACGCAAATCCTTTACCATTTGATAAGGGTGAAACACATAGTTACGGATTTGGTTTCCCCAAGAAGCTTCGACCATATCACCCCGAATTTCGGCAACTTCTTGAGCATGTTGCTCTTTAGCGATAACTAACAACCTTGCTTTCAAGCGGGCTAGAGCTTTCTCTTTATTTTGCAGTTGACTGCGTTCTTCTGTACAGCGGACGGCAAGACCGGTGGGAAGGTGAACAACTCGCACTGCTGTTTCCACTTTGTTGACATTTTGCCCACCTTTACCACCCGCTCTAGATGTGGTAATTTCCAAATCCTTATCTGGAATATCTAGTTTTACGGTATTATCTATTTGTGGCATTACTTCCACCCCAGCAAAACTAGTTTGCCGTTTGCCGTTGGCATTGAAGGGTGAAATTCGCACTAAGCGATGAGTGCCTGTTTCCGATCGCAAGTAGCCGTAGGCATAGCGACCTGTAATTTCTATAGTTACTGATTTAATTCCGGCTTCATCACCTTCGGAAAGTTCGCTTGAGGTGACTTTATAACCTTGCCTTTCTGCCCAACGAGTGTACATCCGCAACAGCATTTCTGTCCAGTCTTGGGCATCTGTTCCACCAGCGCCGGCGTTAATCGTCAGTACTGCCCCTTTTTCGTCGAATTGACCGGAAAGTAACTGTTGCAACTCCCACTGGTCGAGTTCGCGATTAAGCTTGGTGACGGTGATTTCTGCTTCACTGAGTAGTCCCTCATCAGTTTCTAACTCCAAAAGCTCAAAAACAGCTTTGGTATCTTCTAGGCTGGCTTGCCACTGATGATACTGCGATAAATGTGTTTTTAGGTTGTCGAGTTCTTGTAAAGTTTCTTGAGCCTGGGTTTGGTCGTCCCAAAATTCCGGCTGTGCGGATATTTGTTCGAGGTCTTGAATTTTAGCAGTCAGTGCAGGTATGTCAAAGATAGTCCTGAGTTTTACCCAGGCGATTATACAACGTTTCGATTTCGCGTTTGAGTTCTAAAACTTCCATAGGCTTGTGTGAAAAGTGCGATCGCTTCATATTTTAGGCGATCGCTCTACTATACTTTATTGATTTTAGCTATAGTTGACCACACAATCACGCCTAGCGTTGCTAGATGTGTGATTTTTTATGCTTCATTTTGACGACGCTGAAAGCGATCGCTTTGTCTGACAACTTCATTTGGTCGGATTTACGCCGATTTTTGGGGATGTAAAAGTTATAATTTGCTTAAAAAAGACGGAGTTAAGCATGATATTTTGGGGAAATCACACTGGTCAACCAATGCCTTATAGAGGCTGGAATGTAGTTGTAGGTGAGAGGCGAATTAACACAAAAACTCAATTTGCCGCCTCTATCAAAAGACTACTTAAATGGTTGCAAGAGTATACATCGGTAGATACAGTCACACTTCTGCTTCCTGTGGAAAACCAACAGCATCTTGCCGTATACGCCACTTTCGGACTAGAGGAGGAGATTGAACAAGAGATCCGTATCCCTATTGGGGAAGGAATTGCTGGTCGCATTGCTCTTAGTATACAGCCGATGATAATTGATGATATGTCGGCAGTTGAAGTCTTTAGTCCAATTCTCAAAAAGAAAGGTTTGCGATCGCTTGTCGGTATTCCAATACCTATTAATGAGCAATCAGTTGGAGTTCTACACGTCGGTACGTTTGATTTTCATGACTTTAACGAACGTGATGTACAGCAACTGCAACTGATTGCACATCGCCTGAAGTTGATAATAGGGGATGCAGATGTGTTAAATTTCGAGTGCGCTAGCCACCACAATGTCGCAAAAATTATATCTTACATCAATATTATCCATCGGGAATTTTTGCTTAATTTATCTACCTTAAGAAAGCAAATTAGGAAATTCAAAAGTATTGCCCAACCTTTCTATAATTCATCTATCCAGAGATATATTTACGTTTTTAATTTCATGCGATCGCAAGCAAATTAAGATTTTTATTATTTATTTTGCAGGCTGGGTAAATAGCTTTCCTAATTGCCATAAAGCATTATGCAGGTAACAGATAGTTATTTTTTGTGTGTTGTTATCTTTTTGTCTTCACTGTTTTATAAACATATTCAAAGATAAATTCATGAATCTTTTACAAAAAAGCGTGAAGTTACAGTAAAAATATTGTTATATTTGTAGTCAAAGTGTCAACTTGTCAGTCATTTAATCATCTTCATTTGTAGTGTCCACAACATTAGACGGTACAAACTGGCGACAAAAAAGCCGTTACAGCAGTAGGGGAAGTAGATACTTATTTAGCCCAATGGTGGACTTCAATGTGATGTCCGAAGTTGGAGATACTCCCCCCTAGATTGCGTGCAGCCATCTAAAAAATGTAAACAAAAATTGAATAATTACATCGAGGTGTAAAGCGAATAGCTGATGTAATTGTCCATAATTGCTTGTAGCACTCATCTTTTTGGGAAAATTAAATTGAATATCTCATCAACTCAACAACTTTATTTTGATAATTGTATGAAGTAATTTAACACGATTACAGACGTAATTGTAACCAAAGGGTTACTAAAAAAGTATTATTTGACTATTGATAGCAATTGAAAATTTTGATAGTGTAGTTGGTTGCATATTCACAGCAAACTTATTTTGGAGTTATGAAACAATGAATACAAAACAATCTGCTTCAACATGGATGCGATTAAGAGAAGTTTTAGTTACGACAATCCTTGGATGGATTCCGTCAATTGCTCTCGGTTCCAAGTTAAGAAATGTACTATATCGTAGTATTTTTGCCCGTATTGGTAGTTCAGTTTATATTCAAAACGGGGTTGAATTTCTTAACACTTCTTGCATAGAAATAAGCGATGGAGCATATATCTTTAATGACGTTCGTTTAAATGCCAAAGGACATGAAAACAATAAAATTTGTATTGGAAAGCAAGTAGTGCTTGAGCGTGGGGTTCAAGTTGGAGCGTTAAACAATACCTGTATTGATATTGATGAAAATACATATATCGCTCCTTACGTTTGTATCGCTGGTCCTGGCAACATTAAAATTGGTAAGGACTGTATGATTGCATCTCACTCAGGGATATATGCTAACAATCATAATTTTGCCGACCTGAATGTGTTAATTAGAGAACAAGGTGTCACTCGCAAGGGAATTATTATAGAGGATAACTGTTGGCTTGGGCATGGAGTGACAGTATTAGATGGAGTTACCATCGGTGAAGGTAGTGTGATTGGTGCGGGATCAGTTGTTAGCAAAGATATCCCTCCATTTTCGGTTGCAGTTGGTGTGCCGGCAAAAGTGATCCGCGATCGCCAAAATAAAGAACTAGATAATAATAACAGCCGCCTCGACATTAAGGTAAATGTAGCTCTAGCTCAAATCGAGAAGACTGCTGAACTAAGTTATTCCCACACAGTAAATGCTACTGTATTTCCTGATTTTGTTTTGGAAAATCTGCTTTACGTGCTGCTTGACTGCATCCGTGAGGTAATGAATGTGGATACAATTACGATTTTATTGCCCACAAACAACGGGCAGCAATTAGCTGTATGTGCCACAATCGGTCTTGAAGAAGAAATTGTAGAATCCGTGCGAATTCCTATAGGGCAAGGCTTTGCAGGTCATATAGCCGCAAGTGGCAAGCAAATGATTGTAGAGGATTTGTCAAAAGTAGAAGTTGTGAGTCCAATTTTGCGGAATAGGGGAATTCAATCAATGATCGGTGTCCCTTTGCGGTTAAAGGAGGGGGCAAGTGGTGTCTTCCATGTTGGGACGTTTCGTCAGTGTGAATTCACCAAAGATGATGTACAGCGACTGCAAGTTGTAGGCGATCGCATTGGCTCGGCAATTGAACCGTTTGTTACAGATATACTGGAAAGTTAAACTGTTTAAATGAAACTTGATTCATCATTATTTTGTCAGTGGCAGCACACACTACAAGGTTTTGAAGTAGACCAAGTGCAGAAAAGCAACGCATTTAATCTTTTAGTTGAGGCTTATTCTAGTAGCGATCGCTATTACCATACCCTAAAACACATTTACCACGTTCTCAAAACCATTGACAATTTGCAAGCTTATACCAGAAATTTAGCTGCGGTTCAACTTGCTGCCTGGTTTCACGATGTAGTTTATGACACTAAAGGGCAAAATAATGAAGAAAAAAGCGCTGATTATGCTTGTGAATTGCTGAGTAGTTTGGGCATTCCCCCCAGTAATATTACTGCTGTAACTTGTCTGATTATAAATACCAAACATCATCAAGCTGCGGCAGATGACTTTGATAGTCAAGTCCTACTTGATGCTGATTTGGCAATTTTGGCTGCTAACCCAGTCCAATATAGAGAATACGCTAATAGCATTCGCCAGGAATATGCTTGGGTGTCAGAAGCAGAATATATTGTGGGTCGCAGGCAAATTTTAAAGAGCTTTTTGCAGCGTCAGCGTATTTACTTCACAACTTTAATGTTTGAGGTTGCAGAAAAACCTGCTCGTCGCAATCTTAATGCAGAAATTCAATCTTTATAACTGCTAATGTACAAATAAAAGTGGAATCAGTGCTATTAAATGGATGAAAGATGATGAATGTTGTGACACCTAAGCGATTTACAATCAATGAGTATCATCGGTTGATTTCACTCGGATTTTTCACACAGAGCGAACGCATTGAGTTGATTCGAGGAGAACTGATCCAAATGACAGCAAAGGGAACACCGCATATAGTCTGTAGTTCCATTTTGTGCCGCCAACTGGATCGGCTTTTGGGTGATAAAGTCGTTATTCGTGGGCAAGATCCGATTACCCTTTTTAATGATAGTGAACCTGAGCCTGATGTTGTTATTGCACGAGGAAGAGATGAAGATTATCTGGCTCATCATCCTTACCCTCAAGACATTGTGCTTGTTATCGAAATTTCTGATTCTACATTGACTTATGACCAAACCACGAAGCTGAAACTTTATGCAGAAGCTGGAATTTTAGATTACTGGATTGTGAACTTAAATGCTCGCGAATTAGAACGTTACAATCAACCATATGAAAATGCTCAAGGTGAATTTAATTATCTGAGCAAGCAAATTTCTCTACCTAATCAGTCAGCTGTAATTCCTGGGTTTGAAGATACTTTATTAGACTTGAGTAGGATTTTTCCGGCTTTGTGATGCGTGAGAAGTGCGATCGCACTAATTAAAACTTCACGATGAATATGCGGTTTGCAAACAACTAAAACTTTCTAATTGTGAGAAAATCTACAATTAAATTAGTTACAATCTAGATAGACTAGCCAGAAAAAAGTGATGAATCGAATTTGGCAACTCCAAGAAGCGAAGAACAAATTCAGTGAAGTGGTGGAAGAAGCTATCCAGCAAGGACCACAGGTGATTACAAAACGTGGGGTTGAAGTGGTGATCGTCCTGTCTTACGTAGAATACTGTAAAATGATGGCTTCGCAGAAAAAACTGTCTACTTTTTTCCGAGAGTCTCCCTTAGCTGAGGTTGAGTTGGATTTGAATCGGGATAAAAGCGATACTAGGGGAGACTTTATTTTGTGAGCTATTTGCTTGACACCTGCGTGATTTCAGAACTGGTTGCCAAACAGCCAAATCTCAAAGTTGTTGAGTGGATTGATGCTCTCGATTTTAACAACGTTTATCTGACTGTGCTGACGATTGGTGAGATATACAAAGGAATTGAAAAATTGTCTGATTCCAAGCGTAAAACCGCTTTGCACAATTGGGTTAATGATGATTTAATGCTCCGCTTCAGTGGCAAGATTTTGTTGGTGGATATTGAAGTAGTGCGCCAGTGGGGACAATTAACTGGCAAACTTGATTTGAGTGGACAGCGCATGTCGGCGATCGACTCTTTGATTGCAGCGATCGCTATGAATCACCGTTGCAGTTTAGTCACGCGCAACGAAGAAGACTTTAAACACGTAGGATTAACCATCATCAATCCGTGGAAATTACTGTAAGATGGGGAACTCAAGCGCGATCGCTCGAACTAAAATTTGAATAAGTGCGATCGCTCGATCCAAAACTTCACGCTCTGAGCGATCGCACAAAAAACTACTGGGTCTAATCTCCACTTAACGTAACGCGCAGCTAACAGAAAAACTATCAGCTAATTGTCACATCAACACGGAAACCAGACCCAGTATAAAATTTTAGGTATTTCTAGTTGAAATCCTAGCGTCTACCACGAGATGGCACGAGGCTGAGAAAATCGCCGAGGTCAAAAGTAGAAATCTTTTGCGCGTAATTCCCGGAAGTATCGATAGAGGCTGCCATATCCGCATATTTGCGGGGGTCGCCTTCTGCCAAGCGGCGGTCTTTGGACTTGCTGCTGTAGTATTTGTCCAGAGTGAAGCGCCAGTCTGTTTGAACGGTGCCTTCTCTTTCTTGGAAGTCTTCGCCGTAGCGAGGAGTTACCAAGTTGTAGGGGCGTCCTTCCATGCGCTTGCGTTGGTAAGGTACGGTGCTCTCACCAAATGCGCTGGTGTATTCTTCGCTGTCAACTAAGGCATCAACAAACCCGCCAAAGCCTTTGGTGCCAATTATAATTGACCAAGCGATTTCTTCTTGTTTGTTGTAAGAAGAACGACCCAAAAAGCGCTTGAGGCAAATATCTACTAAGCGGTAGTTATTGTTAACTGAGACAACCAAACGGTAGAAAGCCTCAGATTTGGCTAAACCACGGATGAAGTCGCGTACAGTTAGCGAGCCGTTTTTCAGTTGAGATTCCAGATTTTTCTGGCGGTTAAAGCTAAGAACCTCATGTTCGCTGAAAACTTGGCGATAGCCCGCCCAAATGATATTTTGCATGTCAGTAGCATCGCTGACATCTTCTAGTCTGTAGATGTATGGTGTATCTTCATCTAAATCAGCTTTGCCAAAGCTTTTGACTCGGTGATTTTGACTGCTGGGTTTGTATTGAAGTAATGGCAGTGCCATGCTGCAATCTTCCTCGTAATTTATTAATTAAACGTCATTGCAAGAGAAAATGAAAATTGAAAGAGGCTTGATGACTCAAAATCCTCACCCTTTCTTTATTGTCTCCCATTTGGATTTTAGATTGAATCTAAAATCTAAAATCGATTTATCGCAGGGGAAAACTGGCGCTGGGACTAACAGAAACAGGAATACCTTGGGGCTTAGTATTCTTTGTCATGTCGGGAATTTGGATATTGGCAGTGCTAACTGGTGCAATCTTAACTGTCTTAATCTTAATTCCACTCGCCATATCTAGGAAGTTACTGATATCGCCGGACTTGTAACGCTCACTTTCTTCCTTATCGCGCCAGTAGTTTCCGTAGCGGGGTGTCACTAGGTTAAAAGGTCTGTCTTTGAAGCGGCGCCGCTGATAGGGAACTGTATTCTCACCAAAGTTGGTTAGATACTCTTCGCTATCTAGCAATGCGTCAACAAAACTACCCCAACCGAGGGTTGCTATCTTGATTGACCAAGCAATTTCTTCGTCTTTATTATAAGACGTGCGACCCAAAAGTCTTTTGAGACAAACTTCGACGATGCGGTAGTTAGAGTTTGTCTCTACTACCAAACGCCGAAACGCCTCAGATTTTGCCAAACCTCGAATAAAGTCGCGCACGGTAATTGCGCGGTTCTTTAACTGAGATTCGAGATTTTTCTGGCGGTGAAATTCCAAGGTTTCGTGTTCGCTGAAAATCTGCCGATAAGCAGCCCAAATTAAGTCTTGGATTTCGCCATCATAACCACAGTCTTCTATGCGGTAAGTTCTGGGAGTGTCTTCGTTACCGACTTCGTAACCGGCTACGCGCTGGTTTTGAGAACTGGGTTTGTATTGTAGTAAAGGGATTGACATAGTTAATAAGTGTTGAGTTATGAGTTATTCCTTCATGAGTTATGAGTCATAAGTTGTTAATTCCTAACTTCTCACTCCTAACTCTTAACTCGTAGTCAGGTTGTCTTGTTTCCTGGGATGTAACGATAAGGCAAAGCAACTTCCTTAGGTTTGACGGTAGCTTGTGTAACTTGCTTTGACATCTCAGGCAGTTCGATGTTTGAGATGTAATTTCTAGCGCGATCGCTCGATCGCTGGTAATCCATCCCGCCTGGTGATATACTCGCAGCCATTGACAAGAATGTGTCAGGAATCGCTTGACGAACTCCGCGTTGTACAGATTCTCCTGTGCGTACCGCTTGATAAAACGAACGACCTTCTAAGTATTGTCCCAATAGGCGATTGCGATAATCTGCATCGTAGCGGGGGTTAACTAAGTTGAAGGGTCTATCTTTGAAGCGGCGACGCTGAAAGGGTACAATTTGATCGCCAAAGTTCTGCCGATACTCTTCGGAGTCAAGCAAGGTGTCGATGAAACCGTGCAACCCTTTGGTAGCAATTACAATCGACCAAGCTATTTCTTCGTCTTTGCCGTAGCTAGCACGTCCTAAAAACCGCTTCAAGCTGATGTCAACTAGGCGGTAGTTAGAGTTGGTTTCTCCGACTAGCTCCCAATAAACGTCAGTTTTACCTAATCCGCGAATCAAATCGCGAACGGTAATTGCCCGATTTCGCAGTTGAGATTCTAAAAAGGGTTGGCGATGTCTTTTTAAAATTAAGTGTTCGCTGAATATTTGCCGATATGCTGCCCAAATTATGGCATCAATATCTGCATCTTCGGAGGTTGGTGTCAAGCGATAAGGTTGTGGGGTGTCTTCGCTAGGTACTTCGTATCCTTCAACACGCTGATTTTGCGAGTTGGGAGTATATTCAAGTAGTGGGATTGACATCTTGACTTTTGCCTTTTTTTATGATATAAATCCATGACGCGATTTATCGCGTTTATACACGCGATAAATCGCGTCTCTACACAGCTATTTGCGTTAGTTGTGCGCGGGCACGGACTGCTTTCTCGGTGTCGCTGGTGAGCATTTGTTTGAATCTAGCCTGAATGGGCGATCGCAAATCAGGAATTTTCGCCAATGCTTGCAACCCGACGATAGCAGCATAACGAATTGACCAGTCTGAGTCAGTAGAAATATTGAGCAATGTTTCCAAGGATCGAGACAGGGCAGATGCGCGATCTTTATCGTTCAGTTTATGCCAGTGTAAGTTTCCTAGCCCTTTGGCAGCGGCACGGCGGACACTTGGGGCAAAGTCGCTGGCAGCAGCTGTGAGTAATATTTCTATGGCGCGGGGGTCTGCGATCGCACTTAAAGCACGAATCGAGTAAGCCCGTGCGCCATAGTTATAATCATCAATTTGAGAGAGCAGCTGTGGCACTGCCACTGAGCCTAATTCCACCAGTCCGGCTACTGCGGCTACTGCTGCGGTTGGGTTGTTATAACCAAACACAGCAATTAAGGTAGAAATTGCCGCTTCATCTTTGGCTCTTGCCAACTTTTGCACTGCTGCCACCATCAAGGCAGGTGAATCAGCCGACTCGACGGCGCGAATTAGTTCTTTAGTCATTGGTCACAAGTCAGGAGGAGCGGAGGAGCGGAGTTATGAGTTTTAACTCTTGACTCTTAACTGCTCACTCATCTACAACAGCGTATCCATCAGATTCATTACACGGATGGTATCCTCCGAAAGGGAAAGAGCATCTAATGATGGAAGTTGACGCTCTAACAATCCTTTGAGGGCGATGAGTTTGAAGCTATTTTCAACTTTTGCCTGAGTGATCGCATCTGCTGCTGCTATATACCCGATTGCACCCAAATCGCTTAAGGCAACGCGGCGCAACTTGAGATCGTCACTGTCCAATACTTTCACTAAGCGATCGCCATAACTGGCATCTTGTGTTAGTTGGTACATTGCTCTGGTGGCGGCACATTGCACTCGTGGTAGTGGATGCTCTAGGAACGGTTGAATTAGGGGAATAGCTTCTTTTGCCCCAATCGCTCCCAAAGCTTCTAATACGGCTTCGTAGGGTTGGACTAAGTGCGGGCGTCCGGGTACTTGGACGGCTGCGGCAACACCACCGAATAGAAGTTGCATCAGGGAAGGAGCAGCATCTGAGGCACGCAACATTTCTAGAGATTGGGCAGATGCTTCGCGCACGTAGAAGTCGGGACAGTCCAAGCAGTTGATTAAGCCACTAATAGCTTGTGTATCGCCTAATTTCCCTAACGCTCTTGCCGCGTTGCGTCGCAGAGGATAGCCTCCGAGTTCTGTTCTGTCGGCTTCATCCTCTAACGCTGCAATTAAAGCATTTACAGCAGCTTTGGAATTAACGCGGAATTTGCCCAACCACCAAGCTGCGTAATAGCGAAGACCTGTATCTGGTGATGTCAGATTGGCGATCGCTTGTTCTTCATTTAGCGGTGGTGCGTTTTCTGCTATATATTCTTCCGCGCCATTTTCTCTCATTGCCAAGAGTCTTAGTTATGCCCTTGAGATTCGCTATCTGCGCCAAGTGCTGATTCAGCAGTCAACGGCTCAATTTTGACAATTGTGCCGCCCATACGGGTAATCCGCTGCATTTCTTCGTTCATCCGGTTGTATGGAACTGTGACATACACGCTGCCACTGTTACGGATTTCGTAGTTATTTTTGTCGTTTTCGGAGTTTTGCCGCAAGCCTGTGACTTCGTAACGGAACATCCGGCTACTAGCGCTAGAAATTCCACCAGTTCCAACTGTGGTTTGACCGAACATATGATTAATTTCTCCTTTAGTATTTTGTTGTGGGATTAGGTGTGGGGAGTAGAAAATAGGGGGCAATCTTGGATTGTTAATAATTCTTTCCCTTTTACCCTTTCCCCTTTCCCCATTCCCCAATTAAGCTGGTGACACGCTGACGATTTTGCCACCTTGCTTTTGAATTTGCTGCATCTTTTCGGAAAGCCGTTCGTAAGGTACGACGATCGCGTAGCTGCTGCGACGCACGCGGGGATACCCAGGACTTAGCTGTCCGGTGACTTCGATGCGGTAAACGCGATCGCCTACACCGACTGCGTTACCCATATTTCTTCTGGGTGTTACATCCGCAGTGGCGCGATAATTCCAGTTCTCGTTGCTACCCGATGGTCCAACAATTGAGGAAGCGCTATTATTCCCTAATTCCCGTGCTAGACGAGATTTTGTTCCTTCTACTTGCGAGGTATCGCTGTTGGCGTAACCCCGGTATAACCTAAACATCCGGTTGAAACCGACGGTTTTTTGCCCTGTTTGGGTAGCAAAGCCGCGATAGTAGGGGACAATATTGTCACCGAAGCTTGTTTGATACTCGGTTGAATCGATGTATGAATCTATTTCCGCGTCGTATCCTTGGTTTTCGTATATGTCCAAGTGATAAACTACTTCTGACTCATCATAGGGAGCGCGACCCAACAAATGCTTGTAGTTGAGTTCGATTACTCTGGTTTGGAAACTATTGTAGAAAAACTTTTTTTTGTAAAGTTCTGATTTAGCAACGCTGCGGACAAATTCCCGCACTGTTAGGTTGCCATCTCGCAGAAGTGATTCTGCACTTTTGAGGCGTTCTGATGCCATCAAATAGTCATTTCCCAAGACTTGCCGATACACGGCACGAATCACTGCTTCGATGTCTTCTTTCGTGGCATAGGGACGCAGTTCAACTCGTCCTGCTTCACTATAAGCTTCTGTTCCTAGCCTGGATGCTGCTGCTGTAATTGCCATTTTTATTTTCCCCTTCTCTTTAGCACTTAGGCTGCTGCAACTTGGTGCCCGTGATAAGTATTTTTTATCTATATTCCAGATAAAACGATGCCCGGAGCGAGATCCAACTGCTAGGTGATTTCATCCAGCACTTGCATCCCTCTCCGGGCCCGATCGCTATCTAGCTTAATGCGTTGATTGCGTAGTCGAGGTAGGTGTTGGCTTCGTTACCTGCTTGACCAGATAAACCGTGGCTGTTTTTGATGTTCTTCAAAGCTTCTACGTACCAGCTGTTAGACAACTCGAACGAGCGGTTGATTTCATCCAAACCAGCAATTAGGTATTCATCCATTGGACCTGTGCCACCAGCTACCAAACAGTAAGTAACCATCCGCAGGTAGTGACCGATGTCACGGGCGCACTTGGATTTACCACGAGAATCAGCCGCGAATTGAGGACCGCTCATTTGGGTGGTGTAGGGGTACTTCTGATAAACAGCTTGAGCCGCACCATCAATTAAGCGTTGAGCGTTGGAGGTCAATGCGCGAGCAGCTTCCATGCTGGCAGCAGCACGTTCAAAACGACCGTTAACGGCTTGGAGTTCGGTGTTGCCCAAGAAACGTCCTTGGGTATCAGCAGCTGCGATCGCTTCGGTAATTGGTGTTTTCATGATGTATAATCTCCTTCTTTTTTCGTAGCTTTTGCCTATCAACCTAAATTTTTAGGCTTCGGACTTTTTTTTGTTTTAAATTAAGCAACCGCAGCTGCTGCACGATCAAAGTAGCTAGCTAATTCAGAGATCAAGCTGCTGCAATCGCCTTTGGTGATACCGTTAGGATCGTTAGCAATCTTGATTGCTGCATCCTTCATCTTTTGAACACCAACTGCCACGGAAGAACCAGGTGTACCCAAAGCTTGGTATGTTTCGCGCAAGCCGTTCAAGCAGCGGTCATCTAACACGCTTGCATCACCAGCTAATTGAGCGTAGGTGACATAGCGTAAGATGATTTCCATGTCGCGCAGGCAAGCTGCCATGCGACGGTTGGTGTAAGCATTACCACCAGGAGCAATCAAATTAGGCTGTTCTTCAAACAAAGAACGAGCCGCATCGGTAACGATTTTGGAAGCATTGCTGGTGATGCGGTTGACGGTATCCAAACGGGTGTTGCCCTCTTTTACCATCTTGGTGAGAGCATCTAGTTGATCGTTGCTTAGGAATTCTCCACGAGAATCAGCTTGAGAAACTACCTTTGCAAATGCGTCTAACATGGACTGTTTTCTCCTAATTCCTTAGTTGAGTGCTGTCTTGATTAAAACTGGCAATGTTTTATCAATGCGGAACTGCTAAACAACAGACTTAAAATAAAACTGTTTCTCAACTCCTCTCACATTCCCCTTTCACTATCTGAAAGAAAAATTATGAGAAACTGGGGTGATTTTATGAGAAACCAGCAACCTTTACGAATTGATTGCCTTGTTTAACTTTTGTCTGTTCTTTAACCCCTCCAGCTTATGTTTATACAACGCCATAGATCCATTATTTGTTACAAATTATGAATGAATAATTTACCCCGATAAGAAAACCCTCAAATCCTTTACATACAAGGCTTGCAACTGAGAAAAACGAGTTTTTCTCGTAACAAAACTTAATTTTTGGAGGATATCTAGAGAAAATATGACTGTTTTAATATTTTCTTAAGTTTTGCCAAAATCCTTACAAGGCACATATTACAGTCTCATATAGTCTTCACCACTCAGGGCAGATTTATTACAAAAAGTTAAATTTACCTTTCTAAAGTTTGTTGCAAATTTTTTGGATTCTTCGTCCCAAGGGGGGATGGGGAGGTGGGGAGAAAAGGAGACAAGGAGATAGGGGGATGGGGAGAAAGAAGAATTATTCTCCTTGTCCCCCTTGTCTTCCTAATCCCCCTATCCCCTACCCTACGCCAACCTCTAGCCCCTCTAAGACGGTTGTAATGCGATGAAGGACAACTTTATCGGTTTCTTGGGCTAAAGCCTGTTGTAGGGCTACTAGAGCCTCTGGTATAGCAATTTCTGCCAGAGAAACCACAGCAGCGTAACGTAGTCCCCAATCTTCGGGAGAGGACAACGCCCAAGTTAGCTTGTCGAGAATATGGCGGATGTTTTCTGGGTTGTTAGAATTCTGCGCGACTTGCCCCAGTCCTCGTGCGGCGATGCGGCGGACATTTCCCTGACAGTGATTGGCGACTGATGTACCGATAACTTCAGCTAATACTTCAATTGCTTCCGGGTCGCCAATTTGGGCTAAAGCCTGAACAATATGAGCTTGTAACCCCTGATCGCTAGAAGCATCAAAAGCCGCAATTAACGGTGTGACTGATGCAGGTGCTAACTGGACTAAAAGTTCAACAGCAGCAGCAGCAACAGAAGGATGGTGATGACTCAAAGCTGAAATTAACGCTTTGATAACTGATTGTTCTTTTATACCAGTAGCAGCTATAGCAGAAATTAAAGCGATCGCATCCGTTGGCGTCGAGGCGTGGTTTAATTGCAAAATCAAGCTGTCAATATCGTCATTGATTATATTCATAGTTAAATGTTACTGATATCAAAATTGCATTGAAAAAGGGACTGGAGGTTAGAGAGTTAGGAGGCGCAAAGTTACGAGTTTTGAATTCAAAACTTATTCCTAATCCCTAATCCCTAATCCCTATTCCCCAGTCCCTAATCCCTAATCTCAAAGCTGAAATAACAAATCATCAATTGCTTTGAAAATTAACTGCGATGTTTCCTTTTGTGAGTGCTGATTATCCAAAACTGCTTCTAAAATTCGCTTCAAATTTAACAGCTTCAAACTGTTAGGAATCTTAGCCGTCAAAATCGCCTCTACAGCTTGCTGATGACCAACAGATCCTAAATCAAAAATCGCTGCCCAACGCAAATACATATTCTCATGGTTGAGATTTTTAACAATACGTTCAATGTAGTGAGGCTCTTGAGTCAAAAGATACATATACCGCGCCGCAGCACATTGTACCCGCTCAGAAGGATGATGAAGAAAAGGCTCAACTAACAAACGAGCTGACCAAACTTGCAAACTGGCTAGGGCTTCAATTAGCGCTTCATAAGGTTGCTCTTGGGTGGATTGCAAAAGATCAAGCAAAGGTGTAGCCGCTTTTTCGTCACCAATAGCGGCTAAAGCTTGAATTGCTGCTTCCCGCAAACGCAAATCCGTGTCACATTCTAACGCTGCAATTAACGCGCTAACGGCTTGGGGATTTTGCAGTTGTCCCAGCGCTCGTGCGGCTTGACGACGCAGGGGATACCCGCCTGAGGGGATGCGATAGGTTACATCCAAAAGGGCATCACACAACGCCTCACAGCTCGATTCTACGCGATGCTTTCCCAGCCACCAAGCTGCATAATAACGGATTTGATTATCTTCGCAAGACAGCGCTGCGATAGCTGAAGCCGGAGACAAAATTGGTTCGGAGTGTTGAGTAGTCATAAGAATAGGGAGTGGGGGAGTGGGAGAGTGAGTATATAAAGATAAGGGAGAAATTCCCCCTTGTCCTCCTTGTCCCCCTTGTCTCCTTGTCCCCCCTTTCCCCCTCCTCTCCTACGCTTGGGAAATGTTGAGGATTTTTCCACCGCGCTTGTGGATTTCTTGGTATGTGGCGGAGAGTCGTTCGTAGGGTACGGTGTAAACTTGGACGCTACGACGCACTGCTGCTTTAGAGCCAATTCCACCAGCGATCGCTTGAATCACAAACATGCGAGAATCTCCTTTTGGAGCCGCACTGATTAGCGTCGGTGCTGTTGAGGTAAAGTTACTACCCGCAGATGAAGGTGCCGAAATCCAGTTAGCCAAATTCATCGAGATTTTTGACCGCAAGCGTGAATTTTTACGCCCCATTTGCGCGTTATCACTGTTACCGTCACCGCGATAAAGTTCAAATATGCGGTTATATCCGACAGTCTTCATTCCCGGAATTGATTGAAATCCACGGTAATAAGGAACGACAGAAGTACCAAAAGCATTTTCGTATTCTGTGCCGTAAATGTAAGACTCAATATCCGCATCGTAGCCACGATAAGCGTAAAGGTCTACATGATAAGCAATTTCTGATTGCTCATAAGGAGCGCGTCCTAATAAGTGCTTGTAGTTCAACTCAATAAAACGCCCTTGGGAATTACTGTAAAAAAAGCATTCCTTGTAAAATTCAGATTTTGCTAAAATCTCAATGAATTGTTGAACGTTGATTTTGCCGTTACGTAACAAAGCTTCAGCGCTAGTAAATTTTTGACTTGCGTATACTCCTTGACGCCCAAAAACTTGTTCGTAAGCAGCCCGGTAAACTACTCGCAAATCATCTTGAGTCCAATTTTGGCGAAGCTCAACTTTTTTGCCGATTAAATCTCTAACCCCTAGTCGATCTGCAACAGTCATCTTGTTAATTGCTCCCTTGCAAAGATTTTTCTTATTAATAAAATTGGGTCTTTGAAATTACATAAAGACTGAAAATCAAGATAAACAATACTATTTGTAGTAGCGTTACACTACATTCAATTTTGCCTATCTAATTAATCAGTAATTATCTATTTCCAAAGACCCAAGAGTTTTGCCTTAGCTCAATGCGTTGATTGCATAATTGAGGTAAGTATTAGCTTCACCAGCTACATCACCATTCAAACCATGATTGTCACGGACAAATTCTAAAGCGGCTACATACCAGCTAGGAGATAAACCAAGAGCGCTGTTGAGTTCGCTCAAACCTGCAACTACATATTCATCTAATGGTCCAGTTCCACCGACTACACAGCAATAGCTGATAGTGCGGAGGTAGTGGTCGATGTCACGCACGCACTTAGATTTACCTTCATTTGTAGAAGCGTATTGGGGTCCTTCCATTTGCGTGGTGTAGGGGAACTTTTGGTAAACGTGATTGGCTGCTGCTTCCGACCATTTCTTACCATTATTAGAGAAGGCTTTGGCAGCGTCTAAACCTGCGCGAGCGCGGTTAAAACGACCAAATACCGCCTGCATTTCGGTATTACTGAGGTAAGATCCGCGAACATCTGCGGAGGCGATCGCTTCAGTCAATGGGGTTTTCATGATTTTGTTTTTCTCCGATAATTACTAAAAAAATGCTTTGAAAAAATGCTAATTAAGCAACTGCGGAAGCTGCGCGATCAAAATAGCTAGCCACTTCAGACATCAACTGGCTGCAATCACCTTTGGTGATACCGTTGGGGTCATTAGCAATATTAAGTGCAGATTCTTTCATTTTTTGAATTCCTGATGCTACTGCATCACCAGGAGTACCAAGTGCTTGATAAGTTTCACGCAAACCATTCAAGCAGCGATCGTCCATTGCACTAGCATCGCCTGATAATATAGAGTAGGTGACATAACGCAGAATAAATCCCATGTCGCGGATGCAAGCAGCTTGATTGCGGTTGTGGAAGCAAGCACCACCAGCATTAAATACTTGGGGACGTTCTGCAACTAAAGCGCGATAAGCATTCGCCACAATGGAGGAAGCATTACTGGTGAGTCTGTTGACTGTATCTAAGCGCTTATTGCTATCACCAACCATTGCTGATAATGCATTGATTTCATCACTGCTTAGGTAAGAACCTTTTCTGTCAGCTTGTTCAACTACTCTGGAAAAAGCGTCAAGCATTTTTTAAATTCCTCTGAAAATCATGGCAGTTATTTTTTGCTTAAAAACAATTAACTAATCATTGCCATTAATATAAATATGGCAATCATCGCCCATCAAAAATACTCGATACACTGCATTAATTTGCAATCAAGTAATTTTAAACAACGTTTTTTTGCTTGTTGTAATTGCTTTTAAAACCTTGTTTGTATTTTATATATCGATTGAGTTCCTTTTTTGTTAAGTTTTTTCAATTTGTGTAAAACTCTACAGCAATTCGTGAAAATCATTACCAGTAAGGGTTTGTCCAAATTAATTTACTAAATACTTTACAAATAAACATTTTTCGTTATATCGCTTAATACAATCGTGTTTATACTGCTTTTTATAGTAATCAAAGCAATAAGAAACTCTAAGTATTACAGTCTGTTAAACCGTTATAAAGATTATGTAAACAAAAATTTGTATTGAATATTACATGTTTTTGTAAATTAAGTAGGGTAAAAATGCTCATTATCTAAAACCGCTTGTGTCAAGCTGAAATCCTTGACACAAGCGGTTATTGCCGCGATTTACGGCAACCTTGATGCAGCAGTTATTTATAACTTTTTGTAAAGCTTAATTAAGGAAAGTCGAAAAAATTTCTCAGATTTTATATCTAAGAGTAGATGGCAGCCCGTCTTCGGAGAACTTCGAGCAGAGTTGTGAAAGTTTGGGGAGGGGGTGCTGTCACCGAAATCAACTCTCCAGACAGCGGATGTTGTAAGTGGAGTTGCCAAGCGTGCAATGCTTGACCGGGTAGGTTTACACCTACAGAATGATTAGAACTATAAATGGGGTCCCCAACTACGGGATGACCAATTTTGCCGCTATGTACGCGAATTTGATGGGTGCGACCAGTTTCTAACTGGAAGTGAATTAATGTATAGTTGCCTAAGCGTTCTAATATTCGCCAATGAGTGACGGCATTGCGTCCACCTTGTTCAACTGGTACGATCGCCATTTTTTTGCGGTCTTGTGGATGCCGACCGATGGGAAAATCAATTGTACCACTTTCAGTTTTCGGCGCACCATAGACAATACCTAAATATTCTCTGCGTGCGGTTTTGGCTTTGAGTTGTGCTTGCAGATGTTGATGAGCGAGTTCTGTTTTGGCGATCGCGATCGCTCCGGTGGTATCCTTATCTAATCGATGGACAATTCCCGGACGTTGCACACCGCCAATACCTGGTAAATTAGGACAATGAGCTAACAAAGCATTTACTAACGTTCCATCTGGATGACCGGGTGCAGGATGAACGACTAAGCCGGCAGGTTTGTTGAGAATTAATAAAGAGTCGTCTTCGTAGAGAATATCTAAAGGAATATCTTCGGCTTGCAGTTTTAAAGGTTCAGCTTCTGGTATTTGTAGAGTAATGCGATCGCCTGCTTTGACATTTATCTTTTTAGATGTGCAGACTTTGCCGTTGAGTTGAAGTTGACCTTGTTCGATTAACTGTTGAATGCGCGATCGCGATAAGTCTGGTAATTCTTGGGTCAGATAGCGGTCTAAGCGTACCCCGTTTTCTTCGACTTCTAAATTAAATTCAGTTTGGGTGGAGGATGACAAGTGTGTAACCATTGCTATCAGTCTTTTGGACTGGTGGTGTAATTAATTTTAACGAAAAGCGCGATCGCATCAACGCAAGTAGAATGTTATTTAGGACTTACGCATGAATCATCGAATAACGAACCGCAGAGGACATAGAGATAACAGAGGAATAAGAGTTTGTTGCCGTTTTTGCGTAAGTCCTATTATTCCTTAGCGAATAGCAAAATAATCTCTACAAAACTGTTTTTATTTATACGTTTATTACAATTAAGTAAAAGCACCTACTATATTATAATTGATAAAATATTTCCGACTAATTATATATTTATCGTTCATAGTTTCTTTATTTTATTCAAATTATTTTTACATAGTTTTTAACTGTTTGAAAAAATTTGGAGTAACCTAAATACTAGGAGTAGCTGACTTACATCTACCATTTCGCTGAAAATTTTCCTTTTTCAGATATGCACTATGGTTTTTTAGTTTCGCCACCAAGTTGAGAATTTGGTATTTATAATTCTCTAAGGTGAATACTCATCATCAAACAACCTGATTAGCATGTTTTGTGTACTGATAAAGGAATTACCTTCTTCTGAGTTTTTAGCCGCTGCATCTGATTACACTCCTTGGCTACGTAAATTATCAGATACCTCACCTTATTAGGGAGGGGGAAAGGGGAAAGGAAAAAAGGGGAGGCAGTGCGGTCTTGGGGTCTCCACAAGTGGAGCATCTGCCGTGAAAGGGAAGAAGTCATTCAAAACATGCATAGATTTTTTTTCCTTTTCTTTCCCTTATTTTGAGTTTAAGCACCGAGCAACTTTTGCGTGGTCTTTAAATTGGGATAGTGCAATCCCCATCCAATTTCTTCCTCCTTTCCCCAATCATAGGCAGGTGCTACAACGGGGGGAACCCCCGCAACGCACTGCCTCCCCTTTTGCCTTTACCCCTCTTCATGAATAGGAGTTTGCCATTTTTATTTCTAAAGCCAAAATATTGCCTAAACCTGGAAAAAAGCTCTACAATCTAAGACTTGGGTAATATTTGAAACTTTCATAAACTGGATACGCAAGGAATGCAGCTTTGCACTTGGATTGTGAGAAGCCGTGCAAAGCTTGTGAGACAAGTTGATTAAGGAGCAAATTTTACTTTTTTTTTGCAAGAAAATAAATTACAATCTCACGGCTCGAAACACGCTTCACAGCGTTATTCTAGCACCGCGCTGAGTAGCGCTGAACCTCTAAGTCGGCGTTTAAGCTACTGTTAGATTAGCGAAAGATACAGAATGTACAATCTGATCTTTGGAATACTGTTGAATGGCAATTATTTGAGCCATTTTGCTATTTGGCAGTAATAGCATGGTTTCTCGACTATTCACCCCCGCGTGACAATATACCTGTCAATTCCGGACAGGATATTGACCAATTTCAATTGCAAATATTAATTTTATATAAGAGCCGTAGCAATGAAGACACTTCCCATTAGTAGATACAGATTTTTCCAGAAGCTACAACCCCTATCTCTATTGACCAAAATTAGTAGTAAGTCTGTTACTGGTTGTTTGCAAGTGTTCAGCACGACAGGTTCTTGGTCAATCTATATAGAGTCAGGTAAATTAACTTATGGCTGCTACTCAGATCATGTCTTTGAGATGCTTTACAAAAATTTGCAGCGATTGAGTCAACACATTCCTGCTTTTCCTAAAGGAATTTATGAGCAGTTACGGGCAATATTTGAAACAGGTATTGATAATGAAGCAATACCGAATCCAGATTATCTAGCTATTTGCTGGTTAGTTAATCAAAAGTATCTTAGCCCAACCCAAGCGGGGATGTTGATAGAGCAATTGGCAATAGAAGTCTTGGAATCGTTTTTGAGATTACAAGAGGGGAGTTATGAGTTTACTCATGAAAGCTTTCTTGATGATATGCCAAAGTTCTGTCATTTGAATTTGCGATCGCTTGTCGAAAAGAGTCAGAAGCGAGCTTCATACCGCATAAATACCCAGTCCCAAGTTTCCGAAGCACAGCGATCGCAATTTTTACGCGAAGCTCAACTAAAACAACCGCAACACTTGCCCAGACAAAACGGCTATAAACCGAAAGAAAATCCTAACTATGCTTCACCTCGCGATGTTCACATTGCTGATAAAAGTATAGAGCAAAACTATCAACAGTCAACAGATAAAAAACTCTATAAAATCTTCTGCATTGATGATAGTCCCACAGTATTGAATGCAATGAAAAGCTTTTTAGATGAGCAAATGTTTTCTGTTATTGCAGTTAACGAACCATTAAAAGCTTTAATGCAAATTCTTCGGAACAAACCAGATGTAATTTTATTAGACATTGAAATGCCGAATTTAGATGGATATGAATTATGTTCTTTGTTGCGGAAACATTCATATTTTAAAAACACACCTGTGATTATGGTTACAGGTAGAACAGGATTAATAGATAGAGCTAAAGCAAAGATAGTTAGAGCTTCTGGCTATTTAACTAAGCCTTTTACACAAGCAGATTTATTGAAAACTATTTTTCAACACATTGTTTAATTTACCAATTATGATAATTAAGATGCTAAATTAACTTATTTATGCTTGAAGATTTAAGGAGCGAGTATTACTTGCTTTGACAAAATTCTAATGTGGCAAATAAAGAGGTGCAGAATCTGATTTGAAGTTCTATAAATCAACCACCTCAGCATTTTATTTCACAGTAATAAAATGCTCACGTCTATATAATTGAAGCTTTACAGCCGCAACCATCGGGCAAAGGGCAATTAAATTAGTGCCTGTGTGGATCTACATTGTACCATGAAAAGTTCAAAAAGTTCAATCAATCTTGGGAATTGGGAACGTGGTAATTCCCTAGTCCCCATGCCCAATTTTCAAACTGGACGAGAACCAGATAAAACGCTGTGCATGTTTACCACCGCTCCAATAACAGCGATCGCCGGCGCTCCAAATCCAGTTGTCTCTACTTGCTCTACAATTGTTTTTAATTTACCAATCAATTCTTCCTGTTCTGGTCGCGTACCCCAACGCACTAAAGCGATCGGTGTTTCTAAACTCAACCCAGCCGAGTGTAACTGTTGGACAATGTAAGGCAGATTGTGAATTCCCATATAAATCACAATCGTTTCTGAACCGTGAGCGATCGCATTCCAGTTTACCGTCGGTTGGTACTTACCCGCTGCCTCGTGACCAGTGACAAATGTCACCGAAGAACTATACAAGCGATGAGTTAAGGGAATACCCGCATAAGCTGGAGCAGCGATTCCTGATGTAATACCGGGCACAACTTCGGTGGATATGCGAGCTTTCAGTAATTCTTCCATTTCTTCGCCACCGCGACCAAAAATAAAAGGATCGCCACCTTTTAGCCGCACCACAACTGCATTATTATGTGCTTTATCAATCAATAATTGCGTAGTTTCTGACTGTAACAGAGAATGTCGCCCCATTCGCTTACCGGCGTTTATTTTCTCTGCGTTAGGATTAATCATTGCGAGAATTGCCGGACTTACTAAAGCATCATAAATGACCACATCGGCACATTCCAACAAAGCTTTACCCTTAAGAGTCATTAATCCCGGATCTCCGGGTCCCGCACCGACTAAATAAACTTTTCCCAAACATTTATTCTGTTCTTCGTTGCTGTCTTCGCGGTTCATTTGTTAATCAAATCCCAAATCAGATCGGCTAATTCTGCACTTGCTCCCAAAGGTTCAGCCAGTTGGAAACGCACAGCAGGGAATTGTAATTTTAACTCTTGTGAAGAGCGAGCGATCGCATCTGTGATACCACCATCAAATAAAAAGTATGGCAAAATATTAATTTTCTGATAACTATCACTCACCAACTCTTTCACTCGTGATTCTAAACTAGGAGCCACAGACCAATAAGCAACTACTACTCCCAAGTTCGCTGCCATTGCTTCCACTTGTTTTTTAGAACCAGGACGACGGCTACCATGAGTTAAAAGAATCCATGCTTGGTTATAACAATTTTCGCTGCTTTGAGCAATTTGCTTTGCTAACAATTGTTGTACACCAGCATGACTACCTAAATATGGCTGCAACTCAATTATGATATCTTCACCAAGAGCCTGTTGAGCCAAAGCCACTTCACCGGGAATATCTTCCATTACATGCACCCCAGGCAGCAGAAATAAGGGTAATATTTTTAGGCGATTATACCCACTCGCTTTCAGCATTTGGGCAAATCTTTTAATCTGCTCGTGCAAAGGTTCAGGCTTCAGTTCTAAGTATGCAGTACCTACCAATTCGCATCTTGGCGGCGACACCACACCACCAATGATAGACTTTTGTAAGTTGCTCTCCAGCTTGGAATTTACCAGTTTTGCCAATTGCTGCATGGCAATTTCCTGGCGCGGATCGCGACTTCCGTGAGACACCAACAGATACGCATATGGCATTAGCAATCATTTACTCAAAGCGGAAATTTTGTATATTTTATCAAATTATTAAGTAGCGTAGACGCAAATCTAATTCGCGTCTACGCTACCTTAACTATAAAACCTGCAAAGCGGATAAATTAACTTCTAGGATAATCTCTTCCTTTTCCCCGAAATTAAAACTATTTTGCCGCACCTGGGTCAGCAACGTAACGGAAAGTTGGTTCCGAGTTCCAAGGACCGCGTTCATCCTTACCGTTGGTAGACAGGTTGTAGTAAATATCCACAGTGCTGTCTGGTTGGATATTTCCAAAGAACGGGTCAGTTAATTTACCCAAAGAATCCAGCGCTTTCATAAACATTTGGGTATGAGAAATTTCCCGTGTCAACAGATGAACGAGCGTGTTTTTCGTTCCTTCATCAGTAGCTAGTTTAATCAAAGCTTCATAAGTTTGACGTGCCCCAGCTTCAGCACCAATGTTAGCCCGCAAATCGCGCACTACATCGCCACCTTCGTTTACATAGTTGGCACTCCAAGCATTACCTTGACTATCTAATAAGTGTGGTCCCATACCCCGGACTGCAAACAAAGTGCTTTTGTAAGCTTCAGTTTGGTCAACATTTTTGGTGTGAATTTCAATTAGTTTACCCACCATTTCTAAGTGACCAAACTCTTCTAAGGCAATATCTTGCAGCATATCGCGAATACTAGGATCTTCGCAATGAAAGGATTGAGTCCAATATTGCAAAGCTGCTGTTAATTCACCAGTTGCACCACCAAATTGCTCTAAAAGCAGTTGAGCAAAGCGCGGATTTGGCTCTTTGACATCAACAGAATGAATCGGGTCTTTTTTGTGAAAAAACATCAGCGTCTCCCTCTCTTTTTATGGCACATTCCAGCATTATTACAAGTTATCTGTAAATGCTCGGCACACATCTAATCATGTTAGATATCGCTGCCAATCTTTACCTGAACCTTGAGAAAGACTTACTTGATAAACATCTATAACCAAAGTTTGATTTTGTCGATTAGAAAATTGAAATAAAAATAACTCTAAGAGAAGAAAGCGTCTTGAATGTGAGGAGGAATCAATTACGCTTTGTTTCTACTGCTGTTCGGCGCTGTAAGTATAAAAGCTTTCAAGTACTCCTACACTTTCAAATGTATAAGAAGGTAGCCAGGAATTCAGTTTTAAATCTGTACGATAAATACTAAAAATAATAAAATCTTGCCGTTCCGTAGTCGCTGCAACAAGTTCGCGCACTTGTGGACTAGCCGAATCTACTACTTTATCGCAATCTAATTTAATTAGATTCTCTAACATCTTTGGTGTTTTTTTGCAGACATCGCTTTTTAAGTATTTTGTCAACCGTTGCATGGCATACTCTTCATATTCGGCTTGAGTGGGATTTGTCTTCACCATTACCACTCCCAAGACAACTAGTCCGACGCCGGCAACATATGTCATAATTGTTGAGAGTCTCATTTTTCCTAACTGTTAATCACTGTGGTCTCTTGACTCTAGATTAACTGACTCCGTTCCTTAAACAAAAACTCTGGATCAATTCGCCGGGGCTATGTTATAATGAGTTGAAGAATGGCGAGCGTAGCCAAGTGGTTAAGGCAGTGGTTTGTGGTACCACCATTCGTGGGTTCAATTCCCATCGTTCGCCCTTATTTGAGAATAAGACCAACCGCACGGCGAATGTATGCTTCGACAGGTTCAACCCTAGGCATAAATACCAGCGCGTAAAGCATGATTCCGCTCATCAGGTCAAAAACTAAATCGCTGTCTGTATCACCCGGAATTTCATTTCTAGCCTTAGCCCGCTTGATCGCAACCTGAAAAGCTTGGCGTTGTGGTAAAAGTTATTACGACGCTGTATTGTGTCGATAAACATTGGTGCAAATTATGATGCAACACAGTCTACTGTGGTTGTATAGCTCAATATTTGTTGTATTGCCGCGACTATTGCCCAAAGTTGTGGTAATGTGGTTCAAAACTCGCGGAACACGTAAGTACTATCCATTTTTTGACTTTGAACCACTACTTGACCATTCTCTGTTAGAGATTCGCTCCTGCTTTGGCTTGTTACCGCTGCTTTGATGCAAAAGACCCATAAGGGGTAGTGCGATCGCACTATTTTTCCAGATTACCCTGGAAGTGTCGCACAATAAAGCCGAATCAATCCAAAAAGCTTTGCAAACTAAAGAATTAGCCTAATTAACCAGGTAGTGATTTGAAAATTGACATACAGAGGTAAATTTTGGCTAATCCCGATAAAGTGGAATGAAGGAGAAACAGTTTGATAAAGGATTCAGGACATGGAAAATTCTGCCGAACAACCACAACCTTTGAAACTGCAAGCTGCCGCTATTCGCAGTTTACCAACTCTGAATTTTGGTGACTCTGGTGACTCTGTAAAAGTCTTACAGCGGCTGTTATTACAGAATGGCTATCCTGTTCGAGTTGATGGAAATTTTGGTGCGTTAACAGAAACAGCCGTCAAAGCCTTTCAAAGTCAGCACAATTTAAGTGCGGATGGAGTAGTTGGTTCTAGAACTTGGCGTGAGTTGACAAGGTAGTTAACAATTAAAAGTTATTAACCCATCAATCAAATAAGAGATTGAGAATTAAGATGCATTGTGTTTTATAACAAGATTCAAACACAATTATTTATTATATCATTAATATTTAAAATTTATTCATCGTACTTTATTTATTATAAAAATCTTCCTCACCTACTATTTAATAGTGCATAAAGGCAAAGGGAGGAAAGCTTGTTTTACAAGCTTTTCAACTGGATAGTTCTTTGTGCCACGTTGCAAAGCGCGATTTTTATGCTCTCAAACTTATTGATGGGTAATAGGTTTGACAGAATTATTTTACCAAGAGAGATAAAATTGCACAAAGTTTAATAATGGACTAATTAGACAAGAGTGACAAGTTTAGAAATTTAAGGATCAAAGGAAGTGAGAATTTTTAGACGAGACTTATGTGTGAATAATAGACTTATCCGTCTATCCCAGATTTTTTGAGTCAGATATTATAAGTGTAAATACTGACTAAAAAATGGTAGCGCCAAAATAATTACATTTTTTTGAAGTTGAAACTACGCATTATTCCTGAGGAACAACTATTTTGTCTGTCAAAGGAAATATGGGTGTTAGTAAAATGAAATACGATGAGTCATATTGGTCTGCTGATGACCGGCGTCTTAACAACAGGACAACCGTCTTTGCCCAAGTTACCCGTACAGCCACCATTTCAGTCAGACAAGCCCGTGCAGCAGTCAACAGAGGAGCGCTCAAATGATGTCGTTGCCGCTACTGAAATCACACCGCCTGAATTCATACAGCTAGATGGTAATCTTGAATTTGTCCGCTTACCGCTAAATTTAGAACAGGAAAATATACTAAATAAATTTGCAGGTAAGATTCAGTTCATACAATCTAAATTTTCCCATGTAGGAAAGGACACCGCTGTAGAAGGCTGGACGCTGGCGGAAATTTCAGTTGTCGCTGCTGTGAATTCTCTGATTCTAAAAGAAAATGAACAAAGTAGTGGTGAGTTAGTTATTGCGCGTTCACGTTGGCGGAGCCTCTCGAAGAGAAGTGTCTCCAAAGGAGAATCGCCAAGACGAAAACCAAACCTAAAGCCAAAATTTATTAACCAAAATCTGCCAACTCTGGGCTTTGGTAGCTCAGGTGTTTCTGTCAAAGTTTTGCAACGCGTATTATTATCTAACGGCTATGCTGTTCGAGTTGATGGAGTTTTCGGAGCGCTGACAGAAAGCGCTGTCAAAGCCTTTCAAAATCGGCGGAATTTAGGTGTGGATGGAATTGTTGGTTTTAGAACTTGGCGAGAGTTAACTAAATAGTTAGGAGTTAGGAATTACTCCTAACTCCCAACTCCTAACTCCTAACTTCTAACTCCTTACCGATACTTATGCTGTTCTAAAATTGCTTGCGCCCTTGGCTTGTAAATCAAATAAAACAACGTCTCAAGGTAGCGCAATAAATCCTCTCTATTTTCCTTAGAGTTAAAGTTCCAGAAGCCATAAATCCGTGCTAATGATAGCAGCTTGGTAGTGTGAATTTTCCAGGTGTAGGTGCTGTAAACTCGGTTAATAGCTTGTAGAGAAATTTGCTGCCAATAGTCGGGATTTTGTTCGCAGTTCAGCACAAATTCCAGAATTTTCTCGGCTGTCTCTTCTAAATTTGTGGGGTTAATGTAAAAGCCATTAACTTTATTTTGGATAATTTCCAAAGGACCACCAAACTGAGTGGCAAAAGTTGGCAATCCGGAAATCATCGCTTCCAAAATAGTCAAGCCGAAAGCTTCAAATAAAGCTGGCTGGACAAAGACACCTTGATGGTCAGCAATTACTCGGTAAACTTCACCAGATTGACCTTTAGACAAACGCACACCTAACCAACGAATCTTACCATGAAGATTGTATTGCTCGATGATGTTGTAGAGTTTGATAATTTCGTCGCGTTCTTCGTTGTCGCCTGATTCTTCAACTCGCAACTTACCGGCGATTAAGATTAAGTTGAAATGCTCTTGCAATTCTTTAGTTTTACCAAAGCATTCGGCTAAACCTGTCATGTTCTTAATGCGGTCGAGACGAGCCATTGAAAACAGCGGACGCTTGTTCGGGTCGTCGAGTGTGCCAAATATTTGTGAGGAGTCGTCTAAGGTAAAGAGCATTTCTTCAATTTTCAGGCGATCGCTCTCTACGCGGTCTTCATTACGTGTGTAAGGAAAATAGGCATTCTCATTTACTCCCGGTGGTACTACATTAAATTTGGGACTAAATAATTCAATGCCGTTCACCACATGATATAAATCTGGCATGGTGAAGCATTTGTAAGACTCATATTGTCCGATACTATCGGGTGTGCCGACAATTTCTTGATAGGTGCTGCTGATGATAAAGGTAGCAGCATTCATCGCAATTAAATCAGCAGTAAACTGCAAGGAAAAATGATATTTTTCCTCCAAATCTTGCCAGTATAAGTTACTAAACAAATATTTGGATTTTTCTAAAGCGTGGGCAATGTTACACTGTGTTACTTTCAAACGCCGCGCCAGGAGAAACGCCACCAAATTTCCATCAGTATAGTTACCCACAATTAAGTCAGGTTTACCTTGAAATTCTGCCAGCAATTCTTTTTCCGAATCAATAGCGAAGGTTTCTAGATAGGGCCAAAACTCAAACCGGGAAATCCAGTTTTGCGTCATGTTGGGATTAAATTCCCGCAGAGGTACGCGCAAAATCCAGGCATTTTCGGTACCATAGACTTTTTCTAAACGTTGGTTACAAAGAGTGCCATCACTGTTAGGTATTAAGCGGGTGAGAATAATTACTTTTGGCTCGACATTGAGTTTTTCTAAACCAGCTAAGATGGCATCTTCTTGTAACTGTTGTTCGAGATTTTTTGCTTGGTCGAGGACGTAAACTACCTGACCACCGGTATCGGGACGCCCTAAAACTCCTTCTTGTCCAAACCAACCGTGAGCCGACACCAAGACGATTTTAAAAATCATCGGGATGCGAGAGATAAAGGCTTCTAGGGTTTGGGCGTCGGGAGAGTCGATTAATTCATCGAGAATTTCTAAGCTTTCGCGCACACGAGAAGCGGTGTTACCCCAACCCGGTTCAAAGCCCATCATTTGCAATTGAAACCGAAATTCTTCGTAGGGTTCATCATTTGGGCGATCGCTTACAAATGCGATAGCTTTTTTAAGTTGTTCGGAAAGTTGCTGATGTGTTTGAATGTTGTTGTTGATCAGCAGTTGGATACCGTTGTATTGATGCAAGCGCAGAAAGTTAAACAAGCCTTCTAGCCATTCCTTCGAGTCTTGGAACAACTTGCTGGAGAGATAACGGTTGAGGTACTGCACCCCTTTGCCAATATTTTTCGGGTCGCGAATTGTCGGGGTATAGTCGTAAAATGGACCAAAATCCAATTCTAGCAGGTCGCCTTCTTGAGGATGAAATCGGTTTACTAGGCGATCGCGTAGATCCAAGAGTTCCTCCACCGATATCAATTCCACACTCAAGTCTTCCGTCAGCCGATAAACTTCTTGGCTGGCTATTTTCGGGCGGAAAATAAAACAAAGATTTGTATTATCCCGAATAATTTCCTGAGTATTGTAAATTAGTTTGCCTAAAAGCGAAAAAGATTCTTGCTTGTGGTACTTAGAGCAAAATTCACTGTACACATTCAAGATATCATTTCGCAGCAAATACCCCTTTTCTTGGCTGCGTAACTCGCTAATAAACGAACGTAAATCGCTTTTTTCTTCACTGTTCAGGACTGCATGAATCAAGTCAGACATGGGAACCCCACTTATCGATTTTTGATTTTAGCTTTTGTTTAGATTTTGACTGGATAATTCAGAAAATGTCAAAATAAGCAATATTAAGGCAAAAAAAAGCATATTTTTGCCTTTTACTTTGACCTTTTCTATTTACCCATCAATTTCATCACCTTTCTACGCATATCTTATTGCTGAATAAATTTCACTCTAACTAAAGACGTACAATTTAAAATTTTTTTATTTATAGTAAAAATTTTCTTAGTGTCAAGTAGCCCAAGAAATATTTTGGGAGATACTCGCAAGCCGAAATTTTTGTGATTAATAACTGTAACAATTATCAAGTTAAATTTATAACGTAGCTGACAAAATTTTGCAAGCTTATTCACTACAACTACTAATACTAAGTTGATGGCTGTCATAGTAGTTTGGTGTTGATGAGATTGCTTCCCTACAC
>JBPCQW010000405.1:0-4249 GCA_050997715.1 Hassallia sp. | reverse complement strand
TGGTTTTGTTTTTTATAATTTATATTGTCAAATTCAATTTGGTGACGCTTTAGCATTTCTTCATGCACAAAAAGCATGGCGTACTTCAGTGGGATTTGACTGGCAAGGTTGGTGGAAAATGTTGATGCAAATCGTCGTCGGTGAAACTAATACGAATGGATCTATTCAAGAGCCTTGGCATTTATTGCTATTTACAATTCTTGTTGGTAGCAGTTATTTATTATGGCGTTTTCGTAACCAGCTTGGTTCTATTAAGGTGCGTTATGGATTTCATGTTATTTGGTTTTTACTGTGGTTAATTACCGGAGATTCCTTAATTAGAATTGTACTCATTTTTGGTGGTATTTATTTACTTTGGTTCTCTAGAAATAAAATTCCTCTGGTTGCTGTTATATATGGTTTTTTCTCGTATGCATTAATTCTTAATACCGGACTTACCGCTTCAGTTGAACGTTACGCTTATGGTATTGTGTCGCTGTCGTTTGCATTTGGACTATTGCTTGCTCGTTATCCGCGTTGGGGATATGCAATTATGGGATTTTTTGCGATTATTTTAGCTACCTTTGCTGTACGATTTTCCCAAGAGCTTTGGTTAGCTTAAATTGTAGTAAGCACTTAAGTGCTTACTACGAGGAAAAAATTATTCAAAACAGGTACAGGTGATATGCCAAAAAAACTAATCATGTTTGGTACTGTCGGTTGGATGATTGCCATTAGTACCGTAATTTTATTTGCGTGCAGCAGCTTACGACACATTTTGTTTCAATCAACCGCTTTTGATTTGGGAATTTTTGACCAAGCAGTTTACTTAATTAGTCAAGGACAATCGGCTGTTTCTAGTTTCATGGGATATCACATTTTGGGGGATCATGCAGCTTTTATTTTTTATCCCTTGGCTTTGTTATACAAAATCTACCCTAGTGTTTATTGGTTGTTCGCTGTGCAGGCTGTTGCTTTAGCGTTAGGTGCTTTGCCGACGTGGTATTTAGCGCGTCAAGCTAAGTTGACAAAGCCACAATCAATGGCAATGGCAGCTGTGTACTTGTTATATCCAGTGGTGTTTAATGTCAATTTGTTTGATTTCCACCCAGAAGCGATCGCTCTCCCTATTTTATTAGCAGCGGTATGGTTTGCGCGGCAAGGTAAAACTGCATGGTTTTGTGTCAGCATTATCTTGATTTTGAGTTGTAAAGCAGTTTTATCGTTGACAATAGCTGCAATGGGTGTTTGGTTGATTTTATTTGAAAAACGGCGTTTGTGCGGTCTTGTTGCTCTTTGCGTTGGTGTTGCCTGGTTTATGATTAGTTCTCAAATGATTATTCCGTTTTTTAGTGGTAGAGAAGCAGCCGCAGTTGGACGTTTTAGCTATTTAGGTAATTCCGTTACAGAAATTGCTCAAAATATAGTATTAAAGCCGGGATTAGTATTAGGAAAAGTTTTTTCATTAGATAATTTCGGATATTTAATTTTGCTGCTAGTACCTGTAATTTGGGGGCTTTCACTTCCAGGAATGGCACCTTTAATCGGTGCTATTCCTTGTGTGGCAATTAATCTAATCGCTGATTACCAACCTCAAAAAGATTTAGTACATCAATACTCTTTACCAGCACTTCCATTTTTGTTGTTAGCTGTAATTTCTAGCCTTGCAGCAGGTAAGGGGTGGTTGCAAAACAAACGAGCAATTATTTTGTGGTCTTTAGTTACTTTCTTTGCTCTAGCAAAATTTACCCATTTTGGCGGAAAATATTTAGAATCTCTGGATACTTGGCAAGCTACACAAGAAGCGATCGCTCAAGTTCAAACCAAAGGAAGTGTTTACACGACAGCAGCAATTTCTCCCCATTTAGCACATCGGCAATTAATTAAATTGACTGATGCAAGTTCACCACAAACTGATTTAACAATCTTTGATTATATATTGCTAGATGTCCGTCACCCTGGCTGGGCAAGTAATTCACAATTTGCGGTGAACTTATTAAATCAAGTCAAAACTAAACCAGAATTTAAGTTGAAATATCAGCGCGACGATGTTTATTTATTCACCAAATAAATAATTAGGCATAATTAAACATAAAATGTATCCCTCGTAGTGAGCGATTTCTCGCTCCAATCAAAGGTTTTAATAGCTGAAGCACTCGAAAATTTATTTACACTTATCTACTTAATAATCTAGTGTGAGATATTTTGATGATAAAAAATCTCCGAGATAATAAATTGTTTTTTCCAGTTGTCATGTGGCTATCTAGCCGCATATTTATCTGCATAATCATGTTATTGATTGTGCCTTTACTTCCGATTCCACCTGGAGGAGTTGCTGCTAAATTTGGCTGGGATGTTTTCTTCTCGTGGGATAGTAACTTTTACGAAGCGATCGCCACTTTCGGATACAATTACTCAATTCCGGGAAAACAATTGCCATCGGTTGCTTTTTTTCCTTTGTTTCCTTTAGTTACTCACGTATTTATGAGTGTTGGCTTACCTTTTAAAGTAGCTGCCACATTGATAAATAATCTCGCATTTTTAGGAGCGCTGATAGTATTATACGCTTGGATGAATGAGCGTCATGGCAAACAAAAAGCGCGTTGGGTAACAGCTGTACTAGCTTGGTGTCCGCTGTCTTTATTCGGCACTGTGATTTACTCTGAAGGACTGTATCTTTTGTTTAGTACAGCGACTTTAAAAGCTTTTGATAAACAACAATATGGTTGGACAGCACTTTGGGGTGCGATCGCTACCGCAGCACGTCCTACGGGGATCGCGCTGATACCTGCGCTTTTGCTTGTAAGTTTATTTGAACGCAGAGGTGTAAAAGCTTACCTTGCTAGTTTAGCCGCTGGTGGTGGTTTGTTTCTCTTTAGCTTGTATTGCCAATTTACAATGGGGGACGCTTTAGCATTCCTCCACGCACAAAAAGCATGGCGTCCGTCATTGGGTTTTGATTGGCTGCATTGGTTAAAGATGATAATGCAAATTGTCGTCGGTACAACTAATTGGAAATATGGTTATATTAAAGATCCTTGGCATCCACTGATATTCGCAATTATTATTGATAGCGCTTCTTTGTTGTGGTACTTCCGCAACAAATGGGATGCTACTAAGGTCAATTATGGCTTTGCCTGCTTGGGATTATTCTTGTGGCTGTTAGCTGGTGATCCTTTGACAAACGTTGTAATGATATTCGGTGGTATATATTTGTTATGGCTCTTACGTCGGGAACTTAGCTTAATTACTGTTGTCTATGGTTTTTGTGGCATCGGTATGTTATTGGCATCCGGAGGTACAATTTCTCTAAATCGTCTGTCTTATGGTATTGTATCTCTGGCGATCGCATGTGGAGTGCTGCTTGCTCGTCATCCTTTTTGGGGACGTGCAGTTATGGGTTTCTTTGCGATTCTACTTGCTAGCTTCGCTGTCCGATTTGCCCAAGATCAGTGGGTAGCGTAGAAAGTGTTTTTGGTTTGCTTTGTATTCTCATCTGAGGCACTATAGTCGCTACAACACAAATTGAGAATTATGTAATATTAGTGATATTTTGGTAAAAGTGGTATACAAACATACATTTTTATTAAATCATTTTTAGTGTTGGTCGTATTAAATATTGCTTTTTGATTGCAAATGAAATGCTTCAATGGAATTATAAAAGACAGTATTTTAACTGACTTAAGCAATGAATATTTCTTTAAATTCAGTATTAATACTGTATCAAATGAGATAGAATTGTAATATCACTGAGGTAATAATTCTAATCAACTAATAGTTAAAAGTGGCAGACAAAAAGATAGTATTTTAATCTATCTCATTGATACTTAATAGCTAAAGTATCATAATTGCAAATTGCTCCTGATTTTAGTCAGGATGGTTAGTAAATTAGTAAACAGTATGCACGGTGACTAAATAGGACATCGCGGCAAAAATAAAACTATCATTTAAAATTACTGAAGTGTTTGCTAGACAGGCATTTGAAATTTTGAAATAGGTAATTATAAGCATAATGCCAATAAAGTTGTATTAGTGCATTTTGCCGGAAATAAACTGTATTAAATTAATTTACATTTAAGTAATTAACAAAGGGTAAAGGATATATTCAATAAAATCAAAATTTCACTATGTTTTAAAAAGGAAGAAGTAACGTTTAGCAGTACAATCTTTTTTGTCACCTCTGAACAAACAAGTATGAATGATAAAAGATGAAAATAAAAAGTTGGCACTATTACCAATTAAGCATAAATCATCTCTGGAGTCTTAAATT
>JBPCQW010000329.1:0-3584 GCA_050997715.1 Hassallia sp. | reverse complement strand
TATCTAAAAGTTGTTTGTCTAAATCAGTTATTTCTGGGAGATTATCTTGCCACTCGCGGAAAAAATCGTCATTTTCAACTAGCTGAATACCAAATCTATCGATTAAGTAGCGTAAGTTTATATCTTTAGCTTGGATTGCTTGTGTCATAGTATTAAGTTTAAATAAGGTACAATGTTGCCCTAACTCGCTACAATAGGAATTTGCAGTATTCTGCATTCTATAGATGAAGTTACCTATTGTTGCAATTATCGGACGCCCGAATGTGGGCAAATCCACCCTGGTAAATCGTCTTGCCGGACAACAGTCAGCGATTGTTCACGACGAACCAGGAGTGACACGCGATCGCACTTACCTACCAGCTTACTGGAGCGATCGCGAATATCTCGTAGTCGATACTGGTGGTTTAGTATTTAATGATCAAACAGAATTTTTACCACTGATTCTCCAACAAGCAACTTTGGCACTCTCAGAAGCAAATGCCGCTATCTTTGTTGTTGATGGTCAAGGTGGATTAACATCGGCTGATGAGGAAATCGCTGAATGGTTACGTCACCAAACTGTACCCGTTTTGGTTGCTGTAAATAAATGTGAATCCCCAGAACAAGGTTTAGTTCAAGCTTCGGAATTTTGGCAATTAGGATTAGGTGAACCCTTCCCCGTATCTGGTATTCATGGTAACGGTACAGGTGAATTACTCGACGAACTGATTAACCACCTACCAATTGTCGAAAATATACCAGAAAATAATGAAATCAATGTAGCAATTATTGGTCGTCCAAATGTCGGTAAATCAAGCTTATTGAATGCTTTCGTCGGTGAAGAAAGAGCGATCGTCAGTCCAATTTCTGGTACAACCCGCGATGCAATTGATACCCTCGTCGAACGAGACGGACAACCCTACCGCTTAATTGACACCGCTGGAATTAGAAAAAAGAAACACATTGAATACGGTACAGAATTCTTCAGCATCAACCGGGCTTTTAAAGCGATTCGCCGCGCCGATGTGGTTTTATTAGTAATTGATGCGGTAGATGGTGTCACCGAGCAAGACCAAAAATTAGCTGGTCGAATTATTGAAGAAGGTCGAGCTTGTATTGTTGTCGTTAATAAGTGGGATGTTGTTGAAAAAGACTCTTACACCATCTACGATTACGAAAAAGTTTTACAACAAAACCTGCATTTCACCGATTGGGCAGAAACAATTTTTGTCAGTGCCGTCACCGGACAGCGCGTAGAAAAGATTTTAGAATTGGTGAACACCGCAGCCGAATCGCATAAACGTCGCGTCAGTACATCCGTAATTAACGAAGTCTTGGAAGAAGCAGTTAGCTGGCATTCGCCCCCAGCTTCACGCGGCGGACGCCAAGGTAAGATTTATTATGGTACGCAAGTCACCAGCCAACCGCCAACAATAGCCCTGTTTGTCAATGAAGCGAAACGCTTTAATGAAAACTATCGGCGTTACATTGAACGCCAATTCCGGCAACAATTAGGATTTAAAGGCACACCGATTCGTTTGCTGTGGCGCAGTAAGAAAGTGCGTGATATGGAAAGTGGTAATGTCAATAGAGCAACTCGCGTCAAATAGAGTTATGAATTATGAGTGATGAGTTTAACTCCTCACTCATAATTCATAACTTGATAATGGATTTACTGCGATCGCTTCCAATTGGTCTTTACCTCGAACAACCGATAACTTGGCTGCATAAACTCGATCCGCGTGTCAAGTTTTTCTGGTTGATGAGCTTTTTAACTACCTATATATACGCTAGAAACGAGTGGCGCGTATTACTGGTATTAGTTTTAATTCTCGCTACCCTCATAGCCAGAATTCCTGTGCGAGTATGGCAACAGCAAATGGGTTGGCTGTTAACAGTCTCGTTTCTTGTGCTTTTTATTGCCGCTATCAGTCCTGATGGATTGGGTATAAATTATCAACCGCGCCTGACCACATCTGAAAGTTCACAGTTAAGCAAAGCGAACTCAGAACAAGCACAAAGCTCAAAAAAGCAAGTTAAAAACCCCAAAGAATATAGTTACGTAGTTTTTGAAGCCGGAGCAGTAAAAGTAACTCGTCGTTCTTTAGATTTGGCTGTCAGCTTGAGTACGATGTTGTTTACTTTAATTTACAGCACCAACTTGTATCTGCTAACAACGGCACCCGAAGAAATCACCGCTGCTATAGAAAACTTAATGCAACCCCTACGACGGTTGAAAGTACCTGTCACCGAATTGACTCTAACTTTAACTTTGTCCTTGCGGTTTATTCCCCTAGTTCTTGAAGAAGTGCAAAATTTAATTCGCTCTGTGATGACAAGAGCAATAAATTGGAAAAAGCTAGGATTGAAAGGAAGCGTTAAAGTTTGGTTGCTGGTAGCAGAAAGGCTGTTAGAAAACTTGCTACTACGGGCAGAGCAAATGGCTAGCGCCATGACGGTGCGGGGCTTTACCAGTCCTAACGAACATAGGGTACAATGGCACGAATTACGGTTGAAAAGACGTGATTGGGTAGCGATCGCGTTGCTTATTTTATTTTGGGGAGTGCGGCTAGCTGTAGGAAGTGAGGTTTCTTAAACGATATGATAAAGCCTTGGTATTGGCGATCGCTCCCTTTAGAAAATCGTACCGGTTCCCTTGTTTTCGCCACTTTATTTTATAAGAACGATTCGGGAATCGCCACTTTACTTGAAAGTCCTTATCCAAATCAAAGCGATCGCCCCCAACTAAATCGCTATTCTATCTGTGCCGGCGCTCCTCGCATACTCAACGGACAACCCCAAATGTGGACACCACCACTAGGGGAAGTTCTTCCCTTTCTTGAGCAGTTGCTCAGGGGAGAAGGAGACAAGGGGACAAGGGGACTTCTTGGAGGACAAGGAGGACAAGGGGGACAAAGGGAAATTTCTCCCTCATCCTCCCCATCCCCCCATCCCCCCCTCTCCCTCTCCTCCTCCCTCCCCTTCACCGGCGGTTGGTTAGGATGGCTGGGCTACGATATAGCTTGGGAAATTGAAGAATTACCCCTTCCTAAAATTGATCCCCTACCGTTTCCTGTCGCTTTTTGGTATGAACCAGAGTGTTTTGCTATTTTGGATCACGGTGAACAAATTCTTTGGCTAGCTGCTAGTCATCCAAGTGGATTGGATGAATTACAGGAAAAGTTGGAAGAGAATTGGAGAATTGGAGAATTGGAGACGAGGGGACTTAGAAAATTCTCCTTGTCCCCCCTTCCCCTTGTCTCCCCCTCTCCCCCTCTCCCCCTCCCCCCCTCCTCCTCTCCCCACTTCCTGACTTCTCAAGAAGATTATGAAGCAGCCGTAAACCGCGCCAAAAAGTATATTCAGGCTGGAGACATCTTTCAAGCGAATATTTCCTTACGATTTCAAGCTTCTACAACGGTTTGTGGTTGGGAAATTTATCAGGCTTTGCAGAAAATAAATCCTTCTCCTTTTGCTAGTTATTGGCAAACACCTTGGGGAGAAGTGATTAGCTGTTCGCCAGAAAGGTTGGTACAATTGGAAAAAGTAGACGCGATTAATCGCGTCTCTACAAGAACGATCGCCGGCATGCGATCAAGTGGTGC
>JBPCQW010000248.1:0-12440 GCA_050997715.1 Hassallia sp. | reverse complement strand
CCTTGCACTAACTCAGCAATGCTTGCTTTTAGGTGATTTTCTAGATTTGAAGTTCCTTGAATTAGACTTTCAACTTGATTGTGCATCGTTGCAAATGTATCAACTTTCTTCTCTAGCGTTTGTAATTTTTCTAGTTGTATATCTTTACCTTGCAGCAAATGAGTAAGACTTTCACTCTTATTATTGTCGGCTTCTAGTAACTTACTCAAATGATTTTCTAGATTTACGTTGCCTACAATCAAAGTTTCAACTTGGGTTTGTACAGATGCAAATCTTTCCAGTTTATCCCCTAATGTTTGCAACTTTTCTTGTTGCATCTCTAGATTGCTTTGTAGTAAATTGCCAATAATTTCTGGGATGCGATTTTCTAAATTTAAGTTTCCTTGAATTAAGTTTTCAACCTGAGATGACACAGGTGTAATTATCTCTAATTGATTAGCTACTGCTTGCAACTTTGCTAGCTGCGCTTCTGCGTTATTCTGTACCAGATCGCTGAGGCTTTCTCTAGAATTATTGTTAACTTCCAACACCTCAACCAGACGATTTTCTAGATCCGAGCTTCCTTCGATTATGCTTGCAAACTGATTTTTTACATTTTCAAAAGATTCAATCTGCTTTTTTCGAGCTTCAGCAGTTATCTGATATTGCTCTTTATTTAATTCGTTAGCCGCTTCTACAAATTTTAGTAGTTTTTCTTGCTCTGTTATCGTAGCATTTAAGCTATTTTTAAGTTGCAGAACCAATACGGCAATTACTGCTATTGATATTGTTGATATTGCAGAAACAATGATTGGCACAATTTCCATAGTTAATCACTCAGTAAGTAAACTTTAAGATTGATACTCTTTTGAGCATTTTTTTATTAAAAAAATACTTATCAAACATCATCATATTTTATCTAAATTTATTTTTTTACTAATAAAAGCAATCAAATAATTTTTAAATTAAAGCATATATACTTTAATTATAGCCCTAAATTTATCAAATAAAATTGGCTAAAATATTGAAAATATTAGGAAAAAGTTTATATTTTTACCACATGTACATCTGGAAAAAAAAAGAACGAATCTCTTAAGCTTTTATTTTTTCTGCCTATATTGTTTATATTTGCAACAAGCGGGCGATCGCCTGCGGTAGTGGCAGTATAATCAGCACCAACAAAGCCATTGCTGCTAACCCCCAAATGTCACGTTTGTTATCCAATTCTGTGACATCGTTTAAAGCGGGTTCATCAATCAGCGGTATAAATAATAAGATAATTGCCCACAAGAAAAATTCCGACTGTACTAAAGAAAGTAGCAGCAGTAACAAGCGAGCAATTTGACCAATTATGATCGCTGTTCTTTGTCCAAACATAGCATGGACAATATGACCGCCATCCAATTGTCCCACTGGCATCAAATTCAACGCAGTTACAATCAATCCAAGAAAGCCTGCGATCGCTACTGGATGCAAATCAATAGCTGATTGTGACGTTAACTGACTTGAGAGCGCTAATTTAGACAGCAACGCTAGTAAAATAGAATATTTAGGATTGAGGGCATCAGTATTTAACAGTCCGTTTTTTTCAGCTAAAGGAACCACTTCAGAATGAGCTAAACCCCATATTATTAAAGGCAAAGTTGCTACAAATCCTGCAAGTGGTCCAGCAATGCTAACGTCAAATAAAGCTTTGCGATTGGGTATCGGACTACGCATTTGAATAAATGCACCGAAGGTTCCCAAGAAAAACGGCATCGGGATAAAATATGGCAGTGTCGAGCGAATTTTGTAGAATCTAGCTGTTAAATAATGACCAAGTTCATGAATGCCCAAAATAGTCATTAGCGCTAAGGCATAAGGCAATCCTTTTAACAGATTAGCTGGGTTAGATTGCAATGTCGATAAATCAACGTCAGCCATCTTTACTCCCACGAAGGTAGTAGTTACCAAAGTACCAAGCAGCAGTAAAAGCGCTAATATCGGTCGCGTCAGCTGTTCCGGGTTGGGTGTATCAAGTTTGGCTGCTTGAGTGTTGGGAGCGAGAATAAAGAAAGGTTTGCCATTAAAACCTTCTTGAAAGATTACCAGAAAGCGATCGCCAAATTGTGCTTCAATATTTGCCTTAATTTTTTGATATGCTTCGGTCGGTGAGGATCGCAATTGTCCCCTGCAAATCACAGCTTGTGGTCGATACTCTATATTTTGAATGTAGTATACAGACCAGGGAAAACAATTTCGCAACTGGGTTTCTTCTGTTGGTTCAATGGGACGCACTGTCACTGGTTCTGCGGTAGGATGAGTAGCCGATTGTAATTCTGAGGTTTGGGGTTCGGTCTGTGTGTTTTTTGGTGCTTGACGCCCCGATTGAAACAACACCCAGTATAACAGAAGGCAGATAACTGAGGGCCAAACGATTAGCGATGGTGGGGGAGTTTGTTTCGCTCCATACATCAGCGTCCACCCAGTTAACAGCAATGCTGGTGTCATTAACACCAACCACAACAGCCACACTGGTGTCTTGGTGATATTAGCGACACTGCGCTGCACCATTAGATAAGTAAATAGTCCGAGTAGAAGGAGAAACCAAAATGTCATTTTATCTTCAGATATTTTGAGAACAATGTTCCACCAAAGCGTGTTAGCACCACACCACTTACAACACAGCGCAGACCTCAAACCCCAATTTTTTACGCTAACAATCTTAAAGTGCTTATCAGATATTAAGTATCAATTCTTAAGAATTTCAACACTGTAACCATTTCCACAGTTACGTTCTTTGCGCGGTTTTTTTGCTTATGTGCCCCATACCTCAACAGACAAATCATACAGTTAAGCCACCACAGCCTGTGTTCTCCTTTGAAGTTTCGATTGAAGAAACCCTCAAATCGAACTTCTTGCCAAACAACATTTTTGCCTTTCCACCAAATAGGGAGACATTAGGAGGAACTTCTTATTTTATTGTAAGAAATGAAAGTAATATCTTGATAGACTGCCCTGCCCTAGACCAAACAAATCAGGATTTTTTGCGATCGCATGGAGGTGTGCAGTACCTGTTCATCACTCATCGGGGTGCGATCGGTAAAGCATCAGAATTTCAGCAAATTTTCAACTGTGAGATTCTCATTCAAGAGCAAGAGGCTTATTTATTACCCGGATTAACCACCACTACCTTCGGTCAAGAATACGCTCTGAATAATACAGCACAAGTGATTTGGACACCAGGACATTCTCCCGGTTCCTCTTGCCTATACTACAGTGAGTTTGGAGGCGTGCTATTTTCTGGACGCCATTTACTCCCCAACCAGCAGGGCGATCCAGTACCATTACAGACAGCCAAAACCTTTCACTGGAATCGACAAATTAAAAGTGTTAAGTTTTTGTTAGAACGCTTTACACCAGAAACTCTTCAATATATTTGTCCAGGTGCTAACACAGGATTTCTGCGAGGCAAGCGCTTCATAGATAAAGCCTACCAGCGCCTCGCCTCATTTTTCTAGGGACTGGGGACAAGAAGACAAGGAGACAAGAAAACAAATATTTCTTCTTTCTTACCCTTTCCCCTTTCCCCCTCTTAAAAAAGCCCCTTTTCCCCTCCTCAAATTACCCTAATCCCTTCTTGCCACTACGGAATTACTTAACACATCCAGCGCTGCTTGATATTGCAAATCGTCTTGCGTACCAATTTGTTCGCGGGTAATTGGGTGTTGGGAAACCTCTTTATCTGGTTTAATACCGAGTTTATTAATATCTCGGTGTTTAGGAGTTTCATACTTAGCAATTGTTACCGCCAAGCCAGAACCGTCCGACAATTCAAATAAGGACTGAATTAAGCCTTTACCAAAGGTAGTTTCTCCTACCAGTTGGGCACGACCATTATCTTGTAGAGCGCCGGCGAGAATCTCACTGGCACTAGCAGTTCCTTGATTAACTAAAATTACTAGCGGATCTGGCGTCAGCGCTGAACCAGAGGCTTCAAAGCTGCCCTGAATGCCTTGTCGGTTAACTGTGTAAACGATGGTGCCTGAATCGAGCCACAGACGGGCAATTTCAATTCCTGATTGCAGCAACCCCCCAGGATTATTTCGCAGGTCGAGAATGTAGGCAGCAGCGCCTTTTTTTTCTAGACTAGTAATAGCGTGTGCCAATTCCATTGAGGCGTTGGCATTAAATTGAGTTAGGCGAAGGTAGCCGATGGGTGTACCCTGCTCCGAAGAATGTAATTCTGCTATTACAGGGTTAAGAGCGATGCGATCGCGCACCACTCTAAATTCCTTTTCGCCTTCTCCGTCTCGTTCTATCAGCAAAGTTACGAGACTGCCAGACGGTCCGCGCATCTTCGTCGCAGCTTCGTCAAGGGTGAGGTTTTCTGTGGAGACACCCTCAATTTTGACAATGCGATCGCGCGGTTTAATTCCTGCTTTGTCTGCTGGTGATCCGGCGATCGGTGCTACTACTTCCAACTTCCCCGACTGGGAATTAAGCGCAATTTGCAATCCCACTCCCGTCAGTTCACCAGATGTATTAACCTGTAAACTGCGGTACTGCTCCGGATCTAAAAAGCGCGTAAAGGGGTCGTCGAGGCTCTTGAGCATCCTCTGAATTGCCCCATAAGCCGCTTCGCTGTTCTTGAGCGGCTTATGCAAAACATTTTGCCGCACCGTCGCCCAGTTTTGATCATTAAACGTCTCATCCAGATAAGTACGATTGACAATCCGCCATACTTCTGATACTAGCTTTTGTTCACCCGTCAAAGCCACTGCTGGTTGCGCGAATAGTCCCAGAAATAAGCAAAATGCCACTAGCAGTGACAATCCAACCCGAAAAACCTTTTTATCCATGAACCGCATTTTCAACTTCACTCGTGACCAAAATTGCCAAAAACAGCTTAGTTGCCTTCTTGATTAATGAAATCTATCTCTCGACTATGTTACTTTTTTTATAGAAGTGGAGTGTTGCTCTCATCAAATTGTTTAGTCAAATGATGACAGCAAATCCCACTCTGAAAACGATAAGATCTACTTTGTGTCCATCATCCCTGGTGTTGAGGTACAAATAGAACGCAATATATTCCCTCTTTGTAAAGTGTCTAAGTTTCTTAACAATTCTTAACACTCTGACAGATAACAAGCAGTAAAATGCTCTTTGCTAAAATCCCAAAATCGTTAATTGGGACAAAAGTGTGAGCAGCGATCAGCCGCTTATAACGAAAGCAAAATTTATTAACCGCAACCGACTTCGAGGAACTTGAGATTGTATGGCTAACGTTTACGACTGGTTTGAGGAACGCTTAGAGATTCAAGCGCTGGCTGAAGACGTCACCAGCAAATACGTCCCTCCCCACGTCAACATCTTCTACTGCTTGGGTGGCATTACCTTAATGTGCTTTCTCATCCAGTTTGCGACTGGATTTGCGATGACCTTTTACTACAAGCCAACAGTAGCTGAAGCTTATTCTTCCGTGCAGTACCTGATGAACGAAGTGAGCTTTGGCTGGCTTATTCGCTCCGTTCACCGCTGGTCTGCCAGCATGATGGTGCTAATGATGATTTTGCATACCTTCCGGGTTTACCTGACCGGTGGATTTAAAAAGCCCCGTGAATTAACCTGGGTAAGTGGCGTCATCCTAGCTGTAATTACCGTTTCCTTTGGTGTAACGGGCTACTCCCTACCTTGGGACCAAATAGGCTACTGGGCGGTAAAAATCGTTAGCGGTGTACCAGAAGCGATTCCTGTAGTTGGCGTTTTGATTTCCGACTTGCTGCGTGGTGGTTCTAGCGTTGGTCAAGCAACTCTAACTCGCTACTATAGCGCTCATACCTTTGTATTGCCTTGGTTAATTGCAGTCTTCATGCTGTTTCACTTCTTGATGATCCGCAAGCAAGGCATTTCCGGTCCTTTGTAAACTTAAGTTATTAGCGAAAAAGGTAACAGTTGTCAGTTCTCAGATAGAGATGTTTGTTTTAAACTTATGAGAAATAAGAAACGAACACTCGCATCTGTAAGCTGAAAGCTAATACCTAATAGGTGATAGCTTTGACAAACGCTTTAACTTAACTTAAGCAAGAGAGTACACAAAAAATGGGAACACACAAAAAACCCGATCTGAGCGATCCTCAATTAAGAGCCAAACTCGCCAAAGGTATGGGTCATAACTACTATGGCGAACCTGCTTGGCCCAACGACTTACTGTATGTCTTCCCAATTGTGATGATGGGAACCTTCGCTTCTATTGTGGCGCTAGCTGTGCTAGACCCCGCCCTCACAGGTGAACCAGCGAATCCTTTTGCCACACCCTTGGAAATTCTGCCAGAGTGGTACTTGTATCCGGTATTCCAAATTTTGCGAACAGTTCCTAACAAGCTGTTAGGCGTATTTGCGATGGCTGCCGTACCTCTGGGGCTGAGTCTCATTCCCTTTATTGAGAACGTTAATAAGTTCCAAAATCCCTTCCGTCGTCCAGTTGCAACCACGCTGTTCTTGATTGGCACTGCCGTTACCCTTTGGTTGGGTATTGGTGCTACTTTCCCAATTGATAAATCTTTGACCTTGGGATTGTTCTAAATCAGCCACCAAGAAGCGCTTTGACGCCTGTAAATTTCAAGAGCAAATGCAGATGGATGTATTGCAAGCTTGAAAAATCAACAGGCGTCAATTTTAGTAATCCAGATTGCATCTGGAATTTTAAATTTTGGAATAGATAAAAATACTATTCCAAAATCTAAAATCTTTAAGGTACAACAGATACAAACATTTCACTTATTTATATTCAAGTCGCGGTCAATGCTTAGTATAATGAAGCAAGACCATCTGACGGTTAAGAGCGATCTGAAGCTTCTGAACCTAGTGCAACAATGGTTTGAGAATTTTTCTCTGCAACACTTGTCTCAACTTGGCTGGTCAGAAAGCCAACTTTATCGCCTCAACTTAGCATTGGCAGAAGGCTTTACAAACGCGGTTCGTCACGCTCATCATGCTTTGCCGCCGGAAACAACCATTGAGATTGATGTTTCTCTATGGATTGATCGGCTGGAAATTAGAATTTGGGATCATGGAAAACCTTTTAATCCCGATGCGATAGTAGAGCCAGAACCGGGCACTCTGCAAGTAGGGGGGTATGGGTGGTTTCTTCTGCGGCGTTTGGCTGACAACGTTGTTTACGAACGTGGTGCTGATGGAAGAAATTGTCTGATCATCGTCAAATATGGTCAAAAAGGGCAGCAGTAGGCGCGAAAAATCTTAGAACAAGCAAGAAGCGGGGAGCGCACCTAGTTTAGGAGGAGAATGCATTCCCTGCTGCCCCTAATATGAAAATTGATAGTGTTTATATATCTTGTGCCAGTAGAGAAATACTGAATTTTGCTGAATTATTATAAAGACTTAAAAAATACTTCTGTATCAAAAAAAATACTGAATACCGTAAACACAGCATTCGAGTTGTAGTTACTCCTTTGCTAAGATTTGGCTGCGAGAGACTCTTTTCGGTCAAAAACTGCCTGAGTAACTGTAATAGACGGCAGTTTTGAAACCTTTATAAAGAAGCTTCATAAAGACTTTCGAGTTGTAAAAACAGGCATCGCGCTTTGTGATTCATTACTCCAAGTCAATGAGAGTATTTTCATGCCATTTAGTGCCCAAAGAGATAGAGGGGGTAAAAAACAAGATATGACTAAAACAGCCTTAATTACAGGAATTACTGGTCAAGATGGCTACTATCTCAGCCACTTGCTGCTGAATCAAGGTTATCGAGTTGTGGGATTAGTACCCCCGCAGCGACAACCAAATTTGGCGAAACTGGGAACCCTGGCACACCAAGTAGAAATTTACACTGTTGATTTAAGAGACAGTCTGGCACTGCTGACAGCAGTAGAACAACTGCGTCCCCAAGAAATTTACAATTTAGCGGCTCCCAGCTTTGTACCCGATTCTTGGAACGATCCTCTGGGAACCCTGGATTTAATTACTGGTACTGCCACCAGGCTATTAGAAGCAGTGCGGCAGGTTGGTTTGTCTACGCGATTTTATCAGGCAAGCAGTTCGGAAATGTTTGGGGATGTAGACAGATCGCCTCAAGATGAGGAAACTCCCTTTCGTCCAAAAAATCCCTATGCGGCTGCAAAATTGCACGCCCACTGGACAATGGTACATCATCGACAGCGCTATGGTCTATTTGCTTGTAGTGGAATTTTATATAACCACGAATCTCCTTTACGCGCACCTCAATTTGTGCCGCGCAAAATTTCCTTAGCGGCTGCATCTATTAAATTGGGTTTAACCAACACTTTGGAAATGGGCAACTTGGATGCCAAACGCGATTGGGGCTTTGCAGGCGATCACGTCGAAGCCATGTGGCGGATGTTACAGGTTGATGAACCCGAAGAATACGTGATTGGCACAGGTAAGCTGCACAGTGTTCGTGAGTTAGTTAGCACAGCTTTTGAGTGTGTTAATCTGGATTGGACGCGCCATGTACTTATTAACACCGATTTGCTGCGACCGGATGAGCATTTTCAACTAGTTGCCAACCCAACTAAAGCTAAAAACAAACTCGGCTGGGAACCCCAAGTTAGCTTTGAAGAACTTGTACAGAAAATGGTACAAACAGATTTAGAGCGTTTGCAAAGCGGTGCGATCGCGAAGGCATTGCCTCTCGTAGAGAAGCGTGCGCCTTAGCGCATTCGCAATTGCTACATCGTCACTGTGAGTATGAATGAACTGGGGCATCGGGCATCGGGCATTGGGCAATGGGGAAAATGGGAATAAAAAGAAGTTTGAGAATTTAACTTGGACAATGCCCCATGCCGCATGCCCCATGCCCTAATAATTTATATTTTGTAAATAAAAATGCTAATCAATAAACTGGACGAAACATCACACTTAAGTGATAAATATGGCAAAAAGACTCAGCATGTTTTCGTATTCTTAGAAATTTTTGAACGCGAAGGCGGAATTCAATCGTATGTGAAAGATATTTTTCAAGCTTATACCAAGTTGAAAGAACCCTCACAGGCAGAAGTATTTTTACTGCGAGATGGTTCTGAGTGCGAAAATCCTTTTGAATCTGAGCATTTAAAATTTCATTACTTCAAAAATCAGTCCCCGAAGTTGGGCAGAGTCAAAATGGTAGCAGCATTACTTAAGTGTCTGCTGCAACAGCGCCCCCAGCAAGTTTTCTGCGGTCATATCAACTTGGCAGTACTGATACAAACCTTGTGCCAACTATTGGGCATTCCCTATACTGTATTAACTTACGGGAAAGAAGTTTGGGAGCCACTTAAAAGTGTAGAACGTCGCGCTCTAGCATCAGCATCTGGGATTTGGACAATAAGTCGCTACAGCCGCGATCGCGCTTGTGCCGCTAATAATATAAATCCTAGCATCGTGCAGATGCTACCTTGCGCCATTGATGGAGATAAATTTACACCAGGAGACAAACAGCCAGAATTAATTGAAAAGTATGGTTTAACTGGTGCGAAGGTTTTAATGACTGTAGCGCGGTTGTGGTCAGGAGATATTTACAAAGGCGTAGATGTAACAATTCGGGCTTTACCGCAAATTGCTCAGGTCTTTCCTGAAGTAAAATACTTAGTAATTGGACGGGGTGACGATCAACCGCGATTAGCCCAGCTAGCATTAGATTTAGGTGTGAGTTCACAAGTTGTTTTTGCTGGTTTCGTCCCCACTTCCCAGCTAATTGAACACTATCGTCTCGCCGATGCCTATATTATGCCTTCCCAAGAAGGCTTTGGCATTGTCTATTTAGAGGCGATGGCTTGTGGAGTGCCGGTGCTATCAGGTGATGCGGATGGCTCTGCGGACCCGTTGCAGGATGGTAAACTAGGATGGCGAGTACCGCACCGTAATAGTGATGCAGTGGCGGCGGCTTGTTTAGAAATTCTCAAAGGTGATGACCAGCGTTGTGATGGCGAATGGTTGCGAGAACAAGCGATCGCTATATTCAGTATCGAAGCCTTCCAACAGCGGTTGCACCAGCTTTCGTTAAGAGTTAAGAGTCAAGAATCTATTGGATTTTAGATTTTGGACTATTGACTCTGGACTTTTGACTATGTTGTAAAGTCGCTATCCTAGAGGGAGAGCAGGACAACATTTAAAAAATGAGCCTTAAATCCTTACAGTTAAATCTTTTAAATCTCCGCCCTTGGTTGACTGTGGTAGCAGTTATCTGGTTGCTGGGGTCATTGGGCTTGGGCTGGTTGGTTAATTCGCTGCTAATTATTTTTGGGCTGCTATTCTTAGCACCGGTTCTAGCTTTCTTTGGGTTTCGCTGGTGGCTGCAACGCAACTTGGTTAATGACCAGTGTCCCGTCTGTGCGTATCAATTTAGCGGGTTAAATAATACTCCGTTGCAATGTCCTAACTGTGGAGAGCAATTATTAGTGCAACAAGGTCATTTTCAGCGTTTCACACCAGAAGGAACAATTGATGTTACCGCAGTGGAAGTGCCAGCCCAATCGATTGAAGATTAGTCAAGAGTCATGCATCGGCTTGGTGTGGACTTTAAACTATTGACTACTTCTTTTGTTGCGAAAATGAGAGGCTATAGTTATAGTGTTGTTGGGATAGCTCACCGACATATATTGAGTAATTCCCTTTTTGCCAGTAACCAGAAATTTCTGGCTTGCCTCCAGAGTAACTATCGGCTAAAACACAGAAGCGCCCTCCAGGACCGTCAATCAGCAGTGTCGGCTTTCCAGCGCTTTCAACTGTTAATCGTAAGTAAGGTAGTGGATCTGTAATCTGGATAACTTGATTAGGTGTAGCGGCAATGTTACCGCAATTGCTTTTGTTTTCTCCCCCTGACTTGCCATTGACAATCAATGGTTCTGATTGGGAATTGGGTTTGATTACTATAAGTGGTGCTTCAGCCAAAGTAACATTGGTGAAAACCAAACTCATCGCCAATACTGCGGGAACAACCGTAAATAGCTTAAGCGTCTTCATCTGCTAATGCCCCCGATTTATATAGCGATATTGATATACATAGCTTGAGTTGGTAGACGCTGGCAATTGATTTTTGTTTCTAAGTGTGACGTATAATTTTTTCTTGATGAAATAAATCACTACATGACTAAAGATTCAAGAAGGGAAATGTGATTGGGGGACGCATAAAGGGCGCGAAAAACGAGCAACCTTGTCCCTTGTTGGCGCTAGCCTCTCTATGAGGGAGAAGGGGAGACACCGCGCGAACAGTTTTGTTTCAAGATGCGCGACTAGCGTAAACGATCAAAAAGGTTGCTTGTTTTTCTCTCTTTTTTTCCACAGGATGGCGATCGCCTAAAAACTAACAACAAAAAAACATAATTTTTCCCTGAAGAGAAAGGTATTTTATACACAGAATGAGAAAATCACAACTGATTTTCTCATTCTGTGATTGAACAAGTATCCTAGCTAAGGTAAAAAAATTAATGAATCCTCAAAGAGAAGATGATTTGCAGCATCGGCTTCAACAACTAGAGGAAGAAATGAATTCCTCGTCTCCAAAAGTAGTCGTTGAGCAGTCAGAAGCACGAAAACAAACATCTCAATTGAATTTTCTCGAAGCGAAGCCGCACTTAGATAGATTTAAAATCTGGTTCAAAAGCCTTTCGGGAACGGGAAAAATTGTTGTAGGTAGCGTAAGCGTTTTGTTGGGTTTAGCGATGCTGCAAGCGGTTTTCAAACTCGTTACGTCTGTTGTCAGTCTGGCAGTGTTGGCAGGGTTAGTGTATCTTGGATACAAATTTTTTGTGTCCGGCAGCTTTCGACGCAAGCAATAGTAGAATCGCGCCGATAGTGGTGTGGAAATAAATTTAAAGGGAACTATGTAATGGCGATTCCAAGTGTGAGGAGAAGTAATCATCAAACTAGCCGCTCAAAAGAACCAGAAAAATCGAATTTTCTACCCTTGGGAACTAAGCGTATTGTCGCTTGGGTAGCCGAAATTACATTGGTAGTTACCAGTGGGTTGATTCCCTTCGGTATGGGTGTATACGCGAATTCTCGAAGCGATCTAGACCGAGTACCACTCAACCCCGTGTTAGTAGTTACCGAAAAAGCGATCGCTCAACCGCTGGCTCTACCTATAAGTTACGGTACGCGAAATGTAGCATGGCCCACTAATTTTTTGTGGACAGTAGCTTTGTTAGCTCCCCTGACAGTTTCTGGCTGGCAATTATATTTACTGGCTAAAACTGGTAGCACCATTCCCAAGCGTTGGTTTGGCGTTCGGGTTGTGAACGAGAAAGGCGCACCTCCTGGTTTCGGGGCAGTTTTAGTGCGAGAAGGAATTGGTCGTTGGACTCTGCCAATGTCCATAGCTTACTTGCTATGGAGATACAGCTTATTATTTCCTAATTTAAGTGCTTTTACAGGATTAGTTGCTTTGCTCTGGTTGGCAGAAGGAATGGGTTTACCCTCGAAGCAGGGGCGTAGGCGGGCATTACACGACCGCTTGGCGGGTA
>JBPCQW010000203.1:0-3202 GCA_050997715.1 Hassallia sp. | reverse complement strand
TAGAAAAGTCTGGCAAGAATTAATTGAATTTTGGATTACTAAAGATAAATTTTTGTACAAAGCATTATTTAACGCCATAAATTATCTGAGAAAGGACTTTCATCCTTCACAATCATGATAATCTGTTGTTGATTCACAAAGTGAAAGTCTAATCGAGGAAGATTAAATAAGAGATTTAATTTTCTGTTTAATTTCCTCACACAACAGGTAAAATTAACCCTTCACGGGCTAGTAATGCTTGAGGAAAAGCATTTTTAACTTCTGTTTGTACAGAGTCGAGAAAATCATCGTGATCGTCTGGGTGGTGGTGTGAGATAACTAACCGTTTCACACCAGCATGATGAGCTAAATTCACAGCAGTTTTCCAAAGTAATTCAGCGTACTCATGGCTGTGAGATGTTGGGGGAGTGTATGTAGCATTAGCTATGAGCAAATCTACACCTTCAATCAGCTCTCTAATACATCCAAGCTCGATTTCATCGGCACCCTGATACAAATCTGTCATGTAGGCAACGCTGTACTCTTTCCAAGAAACTCGGTATCCTGCCGATCGCTGATTTTGATTGATCAATGCAGTTTGAATCGTCACATCATCTAAAGTTACCTTGCCACCCGAAGTCAAATTGTTAAACAGCAATTCCGCTTGCATCACTTGCAAAGGATAAGGAAAATGCGGCTGAAGCATCTGATCGCACAGAGACTGTTTAATAGAAGCACTATTTGAGGCAGCCATACCGTGAATATGAAAACAATTTTCTGCCACAAATGCGGGGGCAAAAAAAGGAAACCCTTGGATGCGGTTTGATTGAGAGTTGGTAAAAAATAAATGGGCAACTAATGGACTGTTTTCTAGCCAACTTCTACCTAAGATACGTAAACCTGTACCCCCATCAAAAATCAAGCGTTTTCCAGCTACGCGCATTTCTACACAAGCAGTATTACCACCATAGCGGCTGGTATTGCTGCTGGGGGTGGCTATTAAACCCCGCACACCCCAAAATTGCACAATAAATTCCCCAACGCGATCGCTGGGCAAACTAGTTTGTTTTACGTTGTGGAAACCTGACAGCTCAGTATTTGACATTTTGCTTATAACTAGACTTTACTGAGCAGGTCATCGTAGTGCCGCACTTGGGAGAGTCGGTTTTTTTCATCCACAATGACAACCGTAGGAGAGTAATTTTTTAACTCTTCTGTGGTGAACTGCCCGTAAGCCATTATAATCAAGCGATCGCCGATAATGCCTAGACGTGCCGCAGCCCCATTTAATTCAATGGTTCCTGAGTTGGCTGGAGCGGGGATCGCATAAGTAATGAAACGCTCGCCATTGGCAACATTCACTACTTGCACCTGCTCGTAGGGTAAAATGCCAGATTTATCTAACAAAATTTGGTCGATGCTGATACTACCGACGTAATTGATATTTGCCCCCGTGAGGGTGCAGTTGTGAATTTTTGCCAAAAGGAGCGTGCGTTGCATTACTTTTAGGGGTTCTGTGCCAATTGAGCTATTAAGAAAGGAGTCAGGAGTCGGGAGTAGCGAGTCAGTATGCTATGTTACGCTGCGTGTGATGAATAAACGGCGTTACAATCACCCTCTGCTCATAGTATAGAGCGTCGAGGAAAATCCTTGTGGGAGTAACAAACCCACCAAGTTGCGATATTACTAACTTCTGACTTTTGACTTCTGACTTTTGACTTCTAACTCCTAACTCCTAACTCCAGACTTCTGTCGTTTTCTTGACTTTGGTTGATTTGTTTAAGTAGTTTCCCAATCTCAATCTCAACCTTTTTCGCTACCAGCTTTGATGCACTGCTCTACTAAGGGCATAACGTGGTCAACATCCAACCAACCGCGAATTTCTGTTACCTTTTTTTCCAAATTTTTATAACTGCGGAAAAATTCAGCAATTTCATCCAATCGGTGTGATGGTAGGTCTTTGATGGATCTGACGTCTTTGTAACGTGGATCTTTGTCGGGTACACAAAGAATTTTTTCATCGCGATCGCCACCGTCAATCATCTCTAACATCCCAATTGGTCTTGCTGCAATGATACACCCTGGAAAGGTTGGCTCGTCGATTATCACCATACCATCCAGGGGATCACCATCATCAGCCAACGTGTTGGGTACAAAACCATAGTCATAGGGATATTGTACCGAGGAATAAAGTACTCGGTCTAAAGCAAAAGCTTGTAAGTCTTTGTCAAATTCGTATTTATTCTTACTGCCCCCAGGAATTTCAATCAGAACGTTGATTAGACCCGGTTTAGGTTGGGCAGGAATACGGGATAAGTCCACAGTAAAAATCCTCAGCTAACAGTGAATCATGGGCGCACGCAACGGTGAGACCAGCCCCCGTCTTCTCCTTCATAGAGAGGCGATCGCCAAGGCGGTCTCCGTCACGATGGGGGACTGGCGAACCCGAAAGGCTCCCCGTGTAGAATTTTAGGCTAATATGGACATATCCCAAAATACTTAGTTCACGCATGTTTTCTGGCGCAGTATGCTTTGAGAATCGACAATCTTTGCACTGCAAATAAACCAAGTATGCGGAGCGTGCTTAACTAATTGCGGCGTTTGCTCTCCGTCGCACAAAGAAGCACTGTTAGTGTCAGGCAAGCCCGAAAATACGCTCCACACCCTAGCCCCCAGCTTTTCTGGTTAAGTTTAAACGGCTCCCCAAGTTCCAAACTGAGGAAACCTCTACTCGGACTTATCGAAAGCCGAGTAAAGAAAAATTCGCTATTAAATTATGACGCTAACGTTCGCGCTCCTTATGCTTTTTGTTGTCAGAACTTTCTTTTTTTGATAATTTTAGTGTTAATTTTTTCTTAATCTTCACTAGTTTTTACGTTGTACGTAATAGGTTGCTGATTGTTCTGAACGCTGGTTGAGGAATAATTAGCGATGACTAAGATTGGTAACGTTAGAGTTAACAGAGCGATCGCTGTTCCCACAATGTCTGCCAAACGATGGGAATATGTATCGGGGGGATTGGCAGACTGGCTATTTGAATTCATAGAAGATTGCAGGTTTTCACATCACTGATTGCTCAACTCTCAAAGTAAAGAGTCTTGCTGTTATATTTAGCTACTTGTAAATTATAAGCTATTTAGTATTCAATAATATCAACCACTTATTAAACTGTCATAATACTCTTTTATCATACCAAAGATATTTGATACGAAGCCGCTATTTA
>JBPCQW010000195.1:0-11148 GCA_050997715.1 Hassallia sp. | reverse complement strand
TCGGTTTAGAGGATAGTGCGATCGCTCTCTCGAATCCTTACTAATTTTAAAACATACACCGCAAATAATATCAATTTTAGCCCACGCAGGTGGGCTTTGTTCGTATAGCCGAGCCAGTGCCGTGGGCGGGTTTCCCGACTTGAGGTACCTGGCGTTCAGGCTTCCAGCCTGAAGGCTTTTGGCGATTATTTGCTAATATCTAATGCGTGGGTCTATATATGCATTTAAAATATCAATCAAAATGCTTGCACCCACAACTATCGCACCAAAAAATACCATGATTCCCTGTACTGTAGGATAATCGCGCTCGGTAATCGCTTGATACAATCGATTCGCTAAACCGGGCCAAGAAAATGTTACCTCAGTCAAAATTGCTCCACCTAATAAAGAAGCAAAAGTTAATCCTAAAACTGTAATTACTGGAATTAAAGCATTTTTTAAAGCATGAGAAACTAAAATATTTTTCTCAGCAATACCTCTCGCTCTAGCAGCTTCGACATAATCTGCTTTCATGGTTTGCTTTAAATTAACTCGCACAATCCGCTCAAAAATACCACTTAGCAAAATTCCTAACGTAAAACTAGGAAGAATCAGATAATACAAAGCAGTAAAAAACTGATTTAAATTGCCACTAAATAAACTGTCTATTGTATATAAACCAGTAATATGATTGGGTGCAGGAACAGTTGCAGCAAAGCGCGTTCCCAAAGGCAACCAATCAAGTTGAACTGCGAAAATTAATTGCAAAAGCATTCCTACCCAAAACATGGGAAGTGAATAAGTAATGATTCCAAATAATCGTCCTCCAACATCAAGAGGTGTACCAGGACGAGAAGCAGAAATAGTTCCGACAGTAATACCGACAATTAAAGCGATCGCAATACTAAATACCGCTAACTCTGCTGTTGCTGGGAAGTATTGCCAAATAATATCCCACACTTTCTGTCCCCTACTGCTGATAGAAGTTCCCATATCCAAATGCAGTAAGTTTCCCACATAATTGAGATATTGCAGTCCTATAGGCAGATTTAAACCTAGTTGTTTTCGCAACTCTGCTTTAGCACTTTCTGGGGCACGTCCACCGAGAATTGCATCCGCTGGATCTCCTGGTGTTGCTCTTAGTAAAAGAAAGACAATTGTGATAATTGTTAAGAGTTGAAGCGGTGCTAATAGCAGACGCGAAGTTATGTAATATGTTATGGCTTTGGAACGAGACATAATATTGGTTGATGCTTGATAGTTGATGGTTGTCAAAAAGTAGAGACGCGATTAATCGCGTCGCTACTACTTTTTGATTATCTTGTATATGAGATTCTGGGTAGGGTCTAGTTGCACCCCAGTCATACCTTTTTGAGCAAAAACAAAGTCTTTACTTTGCCACAAAGGAACGAAAGGCACATCTTTTGCCACTAATTCTTGAATTTCTGTAAAGATTTTTTGACGAACTTCGGGATTTTGCTCTTGGCGTTCCTGGTCAATTAGTTTATTCATGCGATCGCTATAGTAAAATGACCCTTGAGACTGACTTCCACCCTCAAGACATCCTTTCGCTGTTGAGCCTTTATCGCAAGAGAGAAACGGTTGAATGTAATTGTCTGCATCCAAAAAGTCAGGATACCAATCGAGCAAAATTGCTGGATATAAACCTTTAGGTATTTGTTGAAAAAATGTTGTTGAATCTACAGCAACTACTTCAAATTGCAGAATTCCGTCCATTGTTTTCTTAGCCAGAGCCTTGAGTACTATAGCTGCCAAACTGCGAGTAGGAGAACTAGAAGGATACCAAATTTCTATCTTTGCCGGATTGCTTTTTGAGAAACCAGCTGATGTTAGCAGTTGTTTTGCTTTTTCAGTGTTGCCATCTCCATATTGCTTTTCAAAGACAGGCTGGGAAACATTTAAAGTTGTTGGTATCATACTGTAAGCTGAATCGGCTTGACCATATAAAACTCGCTCTTTAATTTGCGAACGGTCAATCATGGAAGCGATCGCTTGTCTGACAACTGGATTATCTAAAGGCTTTTGATTTTGATTCAAAGCCATATAACTCATCACACTACCCTGAATCGGAATCGCTTGCCAATCACCATTTTTTGCTTTTTCTTTCAAACTGCGAATTTGATCCGCGTCCATCGACAAATAAGCTACATCTACAGACTTTTTCCGGAAAGCATTATACAAATTCACTCCACTGCTGAGGATTTGCAGTTTAATTCCGTTATTCGTTGGCTTTTCTCCCCAATACTGATCAAAAACATCAAATTGTACCGAATCAGTCCCAAAATTCGCTAATTTATAAGGACCAGTTCCGACAAAAATATTCGGCTTAAATTTACCTTCACCAATTTCGTAAACTTTCGGTGAAACTGGACAAACCCCAGAAAATGCTAACAGCGAGGGAAACGCTGCAAAAGGCTTTTTCAGTTTGATGGTTAACTCATATTCTCCAGTAGCTTTGACTGATTGCACCACATCTGATAACAAGAAAGACGGTTTTCCCTTATTTTGAAGAAAACGCTTCAAGCTAAATGCCATTGCTTCTGCGTTAAAAGGAGTGCCATCGTGAAAAACTACTCCTTGACGCAGGGGAATGGTGTAAGTTAAACCATCTTGGCTGGTTTGCGGTAAAGCTGTTGCCAATTGAGGCTTAATTTCCGTGCTTCCTGGCTCGTAAGTGTAGAGGCGATCGCTCATGTTATACACTAAAGCCAGCGATGCCAACTCATAAGCATCAGCTGGATCTAAAGTGCGTGGCTTCTGCGTTGTACCTACAGTAATCCGACCATTGCCTGTATTATTCACATCAGATGGTGAAGTCCCTGTCTGTTGGGGATTACCGCAACTAACAATTAACAATAAACATAAACAAAACAAACAAAGGAATTTTGTAATTCCACCCCACGGCTTTAGTGACAAGGAAAACCAGGTCATAGCATTAAAATTTTTGATATTAGCGGTGAGCTATTTTACTATATGTGTGACTAAATACTTTATTTAATTTTTAAAGCTTGTATTTAAAGCTTCACAATATACTAGGACTTACGCATTGACAAAAAGTTGCTCATGTGAGTAAGTCCTTACTTCCTATTAAGGATCTGTACTACATTCTTCTAACTGAGGGTTTCAGTTTCATCAATAACAAATAGTCTACCTGCCTGACGAATAGCAACGGGATTGTGAATTTGCAGGAACCTTAACACCCCGATACCCAGCAATAGCCAAATCAAGATGACAACTGGTGCTAGGTTTAGCGGTGCTGGTGCAGGGGGATAAAGAGTGCCAACTAGAACACCACTAATCACGATAATTGAGAGCCAAGGTAGCAGAACATAACGCAACCAACCAAAGCGATTCGTAGAGTTTTGCTTTAACTGAGCGCGGCGTTTTGTCGAGAAATATCGAAAACACGCCAAACTAGTCAATCCATAGATCGTTAAGGCAGCCAGCGTTAAGACTGTTCCCAGAAAGGCATACGCTTGAATCGGTGTCCACAGCATTCCCAACCCAAGCCCCACAAACGCAGAACAGCCACTCAAACAGAAAATGGCATTTGTCGGTGTGCGATAGGTGGGATGAATATGTGCCAACCAACGAGGAAATAGTTCTTCTCGACTCATGGCATAGACAATCCGAGCAGCACCATTGAGAAAAGCAACAGTACAAGCATATCCTGCCATAATTCCGGCAAAATCAATCAATAAGGCGAACCCATTGCCCCAAACGTGACGCGCGATCGTATCAAAGGGGGCAGCATCTTGGGCAAAGGCTGCCATGTTATGAATGCCATATCCCACCGTTGCCACATATGACATCAGCACATAGAATACACCAACTAAAACTAGGGTGATCGCCGTCGCTTTCGGAATTGACTGTCGGGGCTTTTGAACTTCTTCACCCAACGTGGTTGCAGATTCAAACCCGACGAAACTGAGGATGGACAAAATGACACCGACAACCAGGTTACTCTGCTGTGGTAGTCCTGCCAGGGTGAAGGGTACGAGCGTCAGTTGTCCGGTTTTGCCAGCTTGCATCAACACGATGAGCGCGAGGAACAGACAAACGCTGACTTCAAACATCAATAGCGTCAGATCCAATTGCAGCGAGAAGCGAATGCCACGATAACACACTGCCCCCACGATCAAAGTGAACAAGCAATACCACACTGTCCAGTGTAGGTCTACGCCAAACCAGTGCAGGAGCAGCTGTTGAAAACTCGCACTCATTACTACAAAGATGGCGGGAATAGCCACGACACCAAAGGAAATTAAACTGAACCAGCCAGCGATAAAGCCCCAGCGCACTCCTAATCCTTGAGTCACAAAGGTATACAACGAGCCACTGGTGGGGAACTCGGCTGCAAGTATGCTGATTTGATCAGCAACCAGCAGAGCCACCCCAAAACCAATGATGTAACACAACGGCATCGCTGCACCGACGAGTCCCGCTTGGGGAATGGTATTAAAAAAGATGGAACCTACCGGAGACATGGCAGCGATCGCCATGACGACCGCATGGCGCAATTGCAGCGTATTGCGTTGCAGTTTTGGGGGTTCGTTTGAAGAATTTGTAGCAGGTGTCATATCCGAGGGTGGTTTTTTTGCTAATAGTGCTTATCATCCATCAATGGAAAAATCAGCGCAACCTTACCCAGAAGAGGGGGAAAGGGGAAGGGGGAAAGGGTAAAGGTATGGAAATAAAATACGGATTTATTTTAAATAATTCTATATTTTTTATCCTTTACCCCTCTTATCCCCGACCCTTTCCCTTCTCCCACTGTTTTTCATCAAAATTACGATTTATAACAAACTTAGTCAAAAAATCATATTTCCGCTGTATTGAGATTTGTTAAGCTTTGAGCGTAGTTGAAGCTGACGCAAATGAAATTTTTGCATAGCTTCATTGAGAAACTGCATATAGATACATAATTAATAAAGGCGATCGCGATATTGTAAACAGCAAATTGATAGTCTAATAGCGGGACTAAAAGCGTGAAGTACTTCTTTCTATCAGAGGGATGGACAGTTGGTAGAGTTTGGGCATCTGAAGGATTATGGCAGATAACCGCATGGCGACGCCAACCAGATATTCAGCAAATGAATATTTGCCTAGTAGAACAAAACGAATTGTTATGGCTTTACCGAGTCGAAGAAGCCGTTTTAACCGTGGAAGTTAAGCCAACAGCACTCCAACAAGTAGCCCCCATCGGTCAAGTAGTGCTGAAGCGTCTAATGAGTGCCGAGCAAGTAATTGAGCGCTTAGGTAGCGCACAAACTAGGTGTCATCTGCAAAATATCGATTTGGTTGTGCGGTAGGGACTGGGGACTGGGGACAAGGGGGCAGGGGGACAGGGGGACAATGAGAATAATTCTTTCCCCCCATCCCCCACTCCCCCCCTCTCCTTGTCTCCCCCCTTCATCCGTAATGCTACGCGATCGCCATAACTTACCCGCTTGCAAACAATTCCATCAAAAGTTACACTTTTTAAAACATTCTCATTTTTGCGCTTGCGATAGCAAAGCACTTTTAACCGCCCAAACGCCTAAAAAACGTTTGTGTTGTTCTTTCCGGAACAAAAGACGAATTTTATCAAAATTCTTTGAGTGCGGTGAAAACGGGCGATCGCTACCCTCCAAGGTAAGATTCCCCTGATTGTGTGAGCATTGCCAAATTTTCCACATTGTCTGACTTGTCAGGCAAAACTGCGGAAAAATCTGGTGGCAATAACAAAAAACCGAAAATTTGCTTGTAAACATAATTCGTCGAGGAGGAGCGTAGTCAATGGGACTACCCTGGTACCGAGTACATACAGTCGTTCTGAACGATCCGGGTCGGCTCATATCTGTACACTTGATGCACACAGCTCTAGTGGCAGGTTGGGCTGGTTCGATGGCTTTATACGAACTAGCTATTTTTGACCCCAGCGACCCCGTACTAAACCCGATGTGGCGTCAAGGGATGTATGTTCTACCCTTCATGTCACGCTTAGGTGTAATTGGCTCTTGGGGTGGCTGGAACGTCACAGGACAGCCCGGTTACGATCCTGGTTTCTGGTCATTTGAAGGTGTAGCCGCTGCTCACATCGTTCTTTCTGGTCTATTATTCTTAGCTGCCGTTTGGCACTGGGTTTACTGGGATTTGGAACTGTTCCAAGACCCCCGCACTGGTGAACCCGCTCTTGATTTGCCAAAGATGTTTGGCATTCACCTGTTCTTATCTGGTTTACTTTGTTTTGGTTTTGGTGCTTTTCACCTCACCGGGCTATTTGGACCGGGGATGTGGATTTCTGATGCCTACGGCTTAACGGGTCACGTTCAAGCAGTGGCACCTGAGTGGGGACCTGCTGGGTTTAACCCGTTTAACCCTGGTGGGGTTGTGGCTCACCACATTGCTGCTGGGGTTGTTGGTATTATTGCTGGCTTATTCCACCTAACAGTACGACCCCCAGAGCGGCTTTACAAAGCTTTGCGGATGGGGAACATCGAAACTGTACTTTCTAGCAGTATTGCCGCAGTATTCTTTGCCGCCTTCATCGTTGCTGGTACTATGTGGTACGGTAACGCCACTACCCCAATTGAACTGTTTGGTCCGACCCGTTATCAATGGGATCAAGATTACTTCAAACAAGAAATTAATCGTCGGGTACAAGCTGACGTTGCCGATGGTGCAAGTCTTTCAGCAGCTTGGTCACGAGTTCCCGAAAAACTGGCATTCTACGACTACGTAGGCAACAGCCCCGCTAAAGGTGGTTTGTTCCGCGTCGGACCGATGAATAAAACCAATGGTATTGCTTTATCTTGGTTGGGTCATCCAGTCTTCAAAGATGGTGAAGGTCGGGAATTAGATGTGCGTCGTCTGCCGAACTTCTTTGAAACCTTCCCAGTCATCTTGACCGATGCTGATGGTATTGTCCGTGCGGATATTCCTTTCCGTCGGGCAGAATCAAAGTACAGCTTTGAGCAAGCTGGTGTGACTGCTAGCTTCTACGGTGGTGAGTTGAATGGGCAAAGCTTTAAAGATCCAGCTGATGTCAAGAAGTACGCACGTCTAGCACAGTTGGGTGAACCATTTGAGTTTGACGGAGACCAAAGCACCAGGTTTGGCAATTTAGCGATCGCTAAACCCGATGGAGTCTTCCGTACCAGTCCCAGAGGTTGGTTTACATTCGCTCATGCTGTGTTTGCTCTGCTGTTCTTCTTTGGTCACATCTGGCACGGTTCTCGGACAATCTACCGAGACGTATTTGCTGGTGTTGACGCCGATCTCGAAGAACAAGTTGAGTGGGGTCTGTTCCAGAAAGTGGGTGACAAGTCAACCCGCCGCAAGGAAGCTTAATAAAGTATGAATGATCAAGGATGAAGTATAAAAAAGAAGAAGTTTGCAAATCTTCGTACTTCATCCTTTATCTTTAAGACTAAACTGGCTGCATAAATAGGAAGTTTTGATATGGAAAGCATTGCATACATTTTGATTTTGACTTTGGCAATAGGAGTTCTTTTCTTTGCGATCGCATTTCGCGAACCTCCCCGCATTGAAAAGAAAGACGAATAGTAGATTTTCTCTGCTATTAGACTTTTAACGAGAAAATATAAGCCTTTTATCCGTTGCTACCATTTGGTAGTAGCGGATATTTTTTAACTCCTAACTCCTAACTCCTGACTCCTAACTCCTGCTTGTTTTTTTATCCTGAACAGCGATCGCTTCCTTACCTAAAATTAATTACTAAATGATTAATTACGGCTTTTGATGTGTGATACAATATTCCATCTGGAAGTTTATATGTGTTTAACCCAGCTTTTCTGCGCTAGGATAGAAAGGATGTAGGTGTAAACAGGCGCAACAAAGACGCTTGCACATACATTCCAAGCCGGATCAATAACTTTACGGAGACTAAAACCAGGTACAAAACAGCATGGTCAATCAGAAATTAACCGCTACAGAAATTGGCTTCACTCACGAAGATTTCGCTGCTCTATTAGACAAATACGATTATCACTTTAGCCCTGGAGATGTTGTACCAGGAACCGTTTTCAGTATAGAGCCGCGCGGCGCTCTGATTGACATTGGTGCAAAGACAGCAGCATACATACCTATACAAGAAATGTCTATAAACCGGGTCGATGCCCCGGAAGAAGTCTTACAATCAAACGAAACGCGAGAATTTTTCATTCTCACCGATGAAAACGAAGATGGTCAATTAACTCTTTCTATTCGTCGCATCGAATACATGCGGGCTTGGGAAAGAGTTAGACAGCTGCAAGCAGAAGATGCTACAGTTCGTTCTGGTGTGTTTGCAACCAACCGTGGTGGAGCATTAGTACGAATCGAAGGATTGCGTGGATTTATCCCAGGTTCTCATATTAGCACCCGCAAACCTAAAGAAGAATTGGTAGGCGAAGACTTGCCATTGAAATTCTTAGAAGTAGACGAAGAGCGTAATCGTCTGGTTCTATCCCATCGTCGCGCACTAGTAGAGCGTAAGATGAATCGCTTAGAAGTTGGCGAAGTTGTTATAGGTACAGTTCGCGGTATCAAACCTTACGGTGCATTTATTGATATTGGTGGTGTTAGCGGTCTGTTGCACATCTCGGAAATTTCTCACGAGCATATTGATACACCTCACAGTGTATTTAATGTCAATGATGAAGTCAAAGTCATGATCATTGACTTGGATGCAGAAAGAGGTCGGATTTCTCTGTCTACAAAACAGTTGGAACCAGAACCCGGTGACATGATTAAAAACCGCGATTTGGTATATGATAAAGCAGAAGAAATGGCTGCTAAATATCGCGAACAAATGTTAGCTAAACAGCAAGGTATTACAGCAGTTGCTGAAGTTGCTGAAGCTGATGTCTTGGCTGAGGAAGATATCCCATCTGCTATGGAAGAAGCGGAAATCCCCGTAGCTGTAGAAGAAGAAGCGGAAATCCCCGTAGCTGTAGAAGAAGAAGAAGAAGAAGAAGCGGAAATCCCCGTAGCTGTAGAAGAAGAAGCACCCGCACCTGCTATGGAAGAAACAGAAATCCCCATAGCTGCTATGGAAGAAACGGAAATCCCCGCAGCAGTGGAAGAAGAAGCACCCTCGGCTGTAGAAGAGGAAATACCCTCGGCTGTAGAATAATTATGAAGCTATATTTGTAGTCAGTTATAACTACTAAAAATGTGAAGCTTTGGATAAAGAGAGAGGAAAATCCCTCTCTTTTTTTATAATTAGCAATGTGTGAAGTCTGATGTCTTTAATATTAGAACATGAGGCGATCGCCAATTTTTAACTTTAGGGGAATTTTATGGTAACTATTAAGTGTAGAAACATGACGTTTCCTAATATTCAGGCGATTTTATTTGACAAAAACGGTACTCTGGAAGATTCAGAAACGTATTTGCGATCGCTTGCCCAAAAAGCAGCAAGAATCATAGATGCTCAAGTTCCGGGAACTGGTGAACCTTTGTTAATGGCGTTTGGAATTAATGGCTCAAGCCTAGATCCCGCTGGTATAATAGCCGTAGCAAGTCGTCGTGAAACAGAAGTAGCTGCTGCTGCATATATCGCCGAAACTGGCAAAAGTTGGTTTGAATCGCTAAAAATTTCCAGTCAAGCCTTAGATGAAGCCGAAAAATACATCGGCAAGACTTCATCACCACTGTTTGTTGGAAGTTTAGAACTATTAAAATCCCTCTCAAAAGCAGGTTTGAAACTCGGTATCCTCTCAGCCGCAACAACAGCAGAAGTTAACGCATTTGTCAAACATCATCAATTAAATGATTACATTCAATTGGAAATGGGAGTGGATGAAGGTCTGAGTAAACCAAATCCAATATTATTTTTACAAGCTTGCAAATCTTTGGGAGTAGAACCCAGCGCTACCTTGATGGTAGGTGATTCTGTAGGTGATATGCAAATGGCGCGTAATGCCTCATCCGCAGGTTGCATTGGTATTACTTGGATTGGTAAGTTAGATAACGTCCAAGGTGCCCATGTGGTGATTAATCAGCTTGATGAAATTCAAGTTTTAGAAAGTTAATCACGCCGAATGCGATAAGCGGAGCTTAAGCCTTCGGCTATCGCATTCTTTCAAACGCAGCATCAAACTTACATTTCACCTTATTAACGCCTGAAAACCTGCTTGTACGAAATGCCGATCAAAGGTCAAAGCTTGGGTTACTCCCGCTTGCTTCATGACCACAAATGAAATATAATCGACCAAACCCCATGCTTTATCTTGGTGAGTTTTGTAAAGCGTAAAGGCTTGCTCAAATAATTGGGGGGTGAGCCGCACAATTTCCACTTCATCTGAAGCAAAAAACTCCTCGATGATTTCAACAGCCTCGTCTTTATAACCGCGTGCTAGAGCGTTACCAATCTCTAGCAAAACTGCATCAGTTGTTAGTAATGGATAGTTTTGCAATCTATCAGCTAATTCAGAGGCTTGTTCGTGATATTGGTCACGCTGGTTAATTAGCGCTACAACAAATAAAGTGTCAACAAATATCTTATTCGACAACCTTTTCCCCGCCTACATATAAGTCGAGATTAGCAGCAAAATCCTTTGGTGCATCAATTTTGATTTTTTTTAGTTTCGACATGAAACTCGCCTTTTTAGGCTGTTGTTTGGATTGGGTAAAATCTTTGATTAAAATATATAGCTCATTAAGATATTCTTCGTTTAGGCTGTCAATTTCTGCTTGAATTTGTTCTTTTGTATTCATTTTTGCCTCTCCCGTTTTATCCCAATTGTAGGCAATTTTAGGGATATTGAAGCGGTCGAGCGATCGCCCTTTTTCTATCTTTACAAAAGTGCCTATACGTGCTTAACTTCTGTCGGTTATGTCTGGTTGTCATTCTCAACGATCCGCCCCAAGTACAGTACCAGAAAATCTCTCGCAGCGGCAGAGTTAATTTTATCTAGCGCTTCGATAATCTCTGGAATTGATTCTGCTAAAGGATCTCTTATCTCGTTGAACCACTGACTAACAGTAGAACGGTTAATGCCCATTGTCACTGCTAACTGATTTTGGCTAATGCCGTAAGTTTCTAGTACCTGTCTGAGTGCTTTTCCTGCTCTTCCCATGCCTTCAATAGTCTCAGAGGTAGATAATCAAGTAAATGATTCGAGTTGAGAACATTTAAGGTAGGATGGTATTGTTCTGAGT